>JAOTUB010000023.1 GCA_029864095.1 Gammaproteobacteria bacterium
TTCATGCAGTCCCTGCGTATCGAGCCGCTCGGTGACAAAATAGATGCCTAGCGGCGTGCGCCGGTCCCAGGGGCGCTGCTTGCCAACACCGTTCTGACCGATCGACATGTAACTTTGCAGAGAATTCTTGCTGCGACTGTCGAAGCGATACAGCGTCGACGTATCGGTTTCTGCAACGAGTAACGTACCGACCGACGCCGGTATCTGCAGCAAGTAGGCCGGCCGCTGTTCTGCCTCCACGGCGACAAGGCTTGGGGGCGCCAACAGGGCGACGATTAGCAACAGACGGATCACGCCTCGATATTACAGCTGCCCGAATGCCATCACCATGATATGTTTCTCTGTATGGAATCGAGTTCCCAGGGATTAATCGTGAAGAAAATCATAAGCTTGCTGTTCATCGCCACGTCGTTGGGGAGTGCTCTGGCCGCGTCGGATGCGGACAGCGCATTCGAGGCACTCGCCGATCAATACATCGCCGATTTGCCCAGGTTTTCACCGGTTGGCGCAACGCTGACCGGCGACCACAGCGCCGACAGATTGCTCGATGAAGTCGACGCGAATGCGCGCGCGAAACTGCGCTCCATGTACTCCGAATACCTGGAGGCGATTTCGAAAATTGATCGCGATGAGCTGTCGCTCGCGAACCAGGTCGATGCCGAGTTGTTACGAACGGAAATCGAGTCCGATCTTTGGAGTCTCGATACACTGCAGGAGTGGGCCTGGAATCCACTCCGATACGTGAGTATTTCGGGTAGCTCGATCTACGGCCTTGTCGCCCGGGATTTCGCACCGCTCGAGCAGAGACTCTTGTCCGCCGCCTCACGGCTCGAGCAAATGCCGCGATTCTTCGAGCAGGCTCGCGGCTCGATCGAACCTGAACGTGTCCCGAAAATTCATGCCGAGACGGCCGTAAAGCAGAATCTTGGTGTTGTATCGATCATCGAGAACATGATCGAGCCCGAGATCGATGCGCTTACACCAGGGACAAGAGACCGTCTGAGAGCCGCTATCGAAACTGCGAAAGACGCGATCGCCAGGCATCAGACCTGGCTAGAGGAAGACCTGCTGCCGCGGGCGGCTGGTGACTTTCGCATCGGCGCCGAGCTGTATGACAGGAAACTCGCATTTGCGTTGAATTCACCCCTTGGTCGCAGGGAAATCAAGGCACGCGCCGAAGCCGAGTACGAATCCGTGCGCAACCAGATGTACGACATCGCAAAGAAAGTGTACGCGGGGACCCATCCGTATACAGCATTCCCTGACAGCCCGGACGAGGCTTACAAGCAGGCGATCATCCGCGCTGCCCTCGAGGAAGCCTACCAGCTGCTGCCGCCGCGCGACGGTATTGTCGATGTCGCGAAACGGCAGTTACAACAAGCGACCGACTTCGTGATCGAGAACAACATTGTCACGATGCCTGACGATCCCGTCGAGATCATCATCATGCCCGAGTTTCAGCGCGGCGTGTCGGTTGCGTATCTCGATGCGCCGGGGCCACTCGACAAAGGCCAGAAGGCTTTCTACGCGGTCGCGCCACTACCGGAAGACTGGACTGACGAACAAGTGAACTCGTTCCTGCGCGAGTACAACCTTTACTCGCTTCAGGACCTCACCATACACGAAGGTGTGCCCGGTCACTACCTGCAGCTCGCGCTTAGCAATCGTTACCCGTCGACGCTGCGGGCCGTGCTCGGCTCCGGACCGATGATTGAAGGCTGGGCGGTCTATGCAGAGCAAATGATGATCGACGAAGGTTATAACGACAAGGATCCGCTGCAGCAACTGATCACACTCAAATGGTATTTGCGGGGCATCACGAACGCGATCATCGACTCGGCGATCCATGTCGACGGCATGACGCGCGACGCGGCGATGCAGCTCATGATCGAAGGTGGCTTTCAGGAGGAACGCGAGGCGGCCGGCAAATGGGTTCGCGCACAGCTGACCTCGGCACAGCTCTCGACATACTTCGTCGGCTACCAGGAGCACATCGAAATGCGCAAGGCGGTCGAAGAGGCGTGGGGCGACGAATTCACGTTGCGCCGCTACCACGACCAGGCGCTCTCTTACGGTTCCCCGCCCGTCAAGTTCATCCGCGCCCTGATGCTTGGCGAAGACATCCCGCGCACCGGCAAGTGACTTATATCATTTTCTTATAAGGCAACGTTTTGAGCCCGCGCCGCATCTAAGCAATTACGGGTCCGGGATTTGCCGGCCCCCGTGCTCGGCAGCGGGCGTACTCGTCTCCGCCCTACACGCGCGCGGGTCCAGGCGGTTACACTGACAACCTCGATTGGGGAACTCGAAGAATAATGAACATTACCGAGTTGAGCACCAAACACTGGCCGTCCGTGGCTGCCGTCGTCGCCCTCGTCGCATTGTTCGGCCTGACGTCCATCGCGGCACTGCCAATCCAGCTTTTGCCGACAATCGAAGAACCGCAGGTCTCGATCGCCAATTTCTGGCGGGCCGCCGCACCGGAGGAGATGGAAGCCAACATCGTCGAGCCGCAGGAGAACGTCCTCAAGAACATACCGGGGCTGACCGACATCAGTTCCTTCATCAGCCGGGGAACTGGTTTCGTCAACCTGAGTTTCGCAGTTGGTACCGACATACAGGCCGCCAAGCTCGACGTGATCAATAACCTCTCCCAGGTTCCACCCGGACCTGGCGATGCCGTCGAGCCACAAGTGTTTGCGGGCGGCGGACAGCAGACCCCGGGTGCCGCTTCGCTGCTGGTCCGCGTTCTACCCGAGAATCCGGATAAAGAGCTATCCAATTACCAGGCACTGATCGAGGAGTTCGTTGAGCCGCGTCTGGCGCGCATCCCGGGTGTATCACGGGTCGACCTGCAGGGCGAACAGCCACGTGAATTGCGCATTATCTTCGACTCATATCGCGCCGCCGCTCTGGGCATTCAGATCAGCGACATTATTGCGACCGTATCGCGCGCGACAGACACCTCGGGTGGGTTCGCCGACGTTGGTCGACGCCAGTACACAGTGAGATTCGTTGGTCAGTTCGAGCCGGATGAACTCAACGAACTGATTGTCGGCTGGAGCGACGAGCGGCCCATTAATCTGAGTGAAGTTGCCGACGTCGAGATCGTCGCTCGCAAGCAGGACGGTTTTACCCTGCGCAACGGTTTCCCGGCGTACTACATTACAGTGCAGCGCGAGTACGACGCCAACACCGTGTCGATCCTCGATGGCATCAACGAGGCAATCGCCGAACTCAACGCGGGCCCGCTGGCTGATGCCGGTCTGGCGATCGACTTGAGCTTCGATGCGTCCGTGCATATCCGCCGCGCAATTGCGCTGGTCAAGAATAACCTTGGCCTGGGCCTCATACTCGCGGTCGGCGTGCTGTATTTCCTGATGCGCAGCCGGCGTGCGACATTCCTCGTGACAGCCACGGTGCCGCTGTCGCTGCTCATTGCCTTTGTCGCGCTGCGGCTTTTCGACAAGTCACTCAACGTCATCTCTCTGGCAGGCCTCGCATTCGCCGTGGGGCTTGTCATGGATGCTGCGATTGTCACGCTCGAAAACATTGTTCGCTGCCGGCAGAACGGACTCGAGATGAAAGAAGCCGCCGCGAAAGGAACGCGGCAGATCACGGGCGCCCTGTTTGCCTCGACCGTGACGAGTGTGGCGATTTTCGTACCCGTGCTGTTCATGCAGGGCATGGAAGGACAGCTGTTTCAGGACCTGGCGTTGACAATTGCCGTCGCCGTAACCGCGTCATTCATCATCGCGATAACCGTACTCCCTGTGGCCGCATCTTTTCTTCTTAGAGAGGAAGTCGATCCGGTTGAAACCTGGTGGACGCGGATCACGGATCTGGTCATGCGGCTGACGAGAACGCCGGCGCTGTGCCGAACCTGGGTCGTGGCGATCCTGGGCGGTTCCCTGCTGGTCGTGGTGCTCATGGTACCGAAAGCAAATCTGCTACCGCAGGCGCCCTCGGATTCATTGAACGCGTTCTTCGCGATGCCGCCCGGCGGGACTGTAGACATGGTCAGGGACGAGGTCGCCGCGCCGATCGTGGAGCGGCTGAAGCCGTATATGGATCACGAGAAGCAGCCGTATATCCGCGGCTACAACCTGTCGGCATTCGGCACGTTCAACGCGTTGTTCATATACCCGCAGGACCCGAATCGTATTGAGGAGATGATCAGCATCGTCCGCGATGAGGTGCTGGTCGATCTGCCAGACACGCAGGCCTTCGTGCAACGCTCATCACTCTTGAATTTCGGCTTCGATGGCGGCCGCGCAATCAACGTGGATTTGGCCGGCAATGACATAAATGTTCTCTCCGAAATCGCAATGCAGGGCATGGGCATCATCAATGAGGTTCTGCCCGGCGCTCAGGTGCGGCCGATTCCGGCCCTTGCGATTGCCGAACCCGAGCTGCAGCTGGTGCCGAATGACCGCCGCATAACGGCCGCCGGACTCGATCGTGCTGCACTGGCCACTATTGTCCGCGCCGTCACGAGCGGCGCGTACGTCGGCGAATATTTCGACGGCAATAATCGTATGGATATGATTCTCCGCGGTCCGGTGTGGGACTCGCCCGACAAGCTCGCGTCGACACCGATCGCGACGCCGCTGGCCGGCATACAAACGATTGGCGAACTGGCCGAGATTCGCAGAACCGTTGGCCCAACCCAGTTACGTCGCGTCGACGGGCAGAGAACGATGACGCTGAGCGTCCGGCCACCCGAAGAGATGACAGTGCAGGAGGCCCTCGAACAACTCAGGGATGTCGCAGGTCCGAGGATCAAGGAGATCATGCCGCCAGATGTCAGCGTGCAGTACCGCGGCACCGCGGATCGACTCGAAGCCGCACTGTCGACGATGACTGTAAATATCGGTGTCGCCGCCGTTGTGCTGTTCCTGATTCTCGCAGCCATGTTCCGCTCCTTGTGGGATGCAGTACTCGTGCTGCTGTCGATACCGCTTGCTATCGCGGGTGGCATCCTGGCATTGCGCGTCATGAACCTGTTCACGACGCAGGCGATGGACCTGCTGACGACCATCGGCTTTGTCATCCTGCTCGGACTTGTGGTCAACAACGCGATTCTTCTTGTGATGCAAACGCGCGCCGGCCAGCGTGATGGTCTCGAGCGCTCCGAGGCTGTGGCGCAAGCGGTCCGGATTCGTGCGCGGCCGATCTACATGAGTACGCTGACGAGTATATTCGGCATGTTGCCGCTCATGCTGATTCCGGGGGTCGGTTCGCAGATTTACAGGGGTCTGGCCACCGTCATTGTCGGCGGTATGATCGTCAGCGCTATCTTTACTCTCATCCTAATGCCCAGCGCCCTGCGATTGCCGGGCTTGCGCCTGCCAGGTATCGTCCGTTCCAGCAACGTGCGTGAGGTAGCTGCCGATGCGTGAGTTTCGATTCATCTTCGCAAGCGCAGCCGCTTTCATTGCGGTAGCGGCGCTCGCGCAGCAACCGCCGACACCCGTTGTGCAGATTGCCTATGTCGCTCAAAACGAGGTTACGCCGACGGTTGCAGTGCCCGGCACCATATACAGTCGCAACGACATGCAGCTGACAGCGGGGGTCGCCGGCCAGCTCATCATGGTCGCCGAACCGGGTACCGTCGTGCAGGCGGGAGAGGCCGTCGCACGTATCGACCCGGAACCCCTGCTTTTGCAGCGCGCCGAGCAGGAAGTTCTGCTCGAGCGCGCCGGGATCAATATTCGGCAGCTCAACAGCCAGCTCGGCAGGCAGCGTGAACTCGAGGGGTCCAGTCTGGTGTCGGAGTTCGAGCTGGAGCAGACCGAGGCAAACCGCGACCTGGCTGTATCGGATGCGAAACTCATCAAGGTTCGCCTGCGTCAGATTGACGACCAGATTCGCCGCGCCGACGTCCGGGCACCCTTTACGGGTGTCATTACGAGTCGGGCGCATCGCGCCGGAGAGGACGTTGCACGTGGTGAAGTTCTCGGACAAATGACTGATGTTCGCAACATGGAGGTACGCGCGTTCGTGCCGCTCAAACATCTGCCGCGCACATTGGTTGGCGCTTCCATCAGCGTGTTTGCAACCGATACGCAGTTTGCGGGCAACATTCGCGCGTTAGTGCCTACCGGCGATATCCGTTCACAAACTTTCGAAGCGCGCATTGACTTGCCGCTCGAAGCCAGCGACAGCTGGACAGTCGGCCAACTCGTAAGCGTTGGCATTCCAATTCAGTCAGCAGCGCCGACCCTGGCGATTCCGCGCGATGCGCTGATCCTGCGTCAGAACGGCGCGTATGTCTTCCGCATCAACAACGACAACAAGGCCGAGCGCATCGAGGTCCAGATCGGCGACTCGTCCGGAGACCTGATCGGCGTCTCAGGCTCATTGCAGGAAGGTGACCGCGTCGCCGTTCGCGGCGCAGAGAACCTCAGGGAAGGTGCGGAGGTGAAGATCATGATGTCGCAATCAGCTGCGGCGGCAGCGGCGGCCGGAGATATCTAATCACCCTGACGTGAACTAGACAAAACCCGGCCCCTGTGAAGGGGCCGGGTTCCGCTTTTTGTCAGCTCTTACTGTCAGGCGCCAGTTGCTAGAAGTGGTATTGGGCCTGCAGATAGTAAGTGCGACCGTAGCCGTCGGTAAAGCGCGGGTCCCAGCCTACCTGGTGCCCTGCGCCACTGGTTTGCAGCGACAGGGGCGGTTCCTTGTCAAGCAGGTTGCTTATTCCTAACGAAAGCGCGAGGCTGTCCTCAAGCATCATGTAGCGGGCCTGATATTCGGTGACCGTGTAGGACGGGACGTTGAGCATTACAGTCGTTGTCGGTCCCTGGCCCAGCGGAACGCCGGTACCGGTGATTTCAACTTCCTGTTCCGCGTCATGGTATCCACTGCGGTAGTTGGCCCACAATGTGTGGGTGAAGTCGCCGTGATACAGGGTGGCGCCAATATTGATGATGTTGCGGAACACCACCCCGTCGTCGAGACCGAAGCGGCCCAGGCTGCTGCCGGTGAGCGAGCTTTCGGAGTCGATCATGTAGGTGCCGGCCAGGTTCAGGTCAAGCTGCGCCGACCCGATTTCCATTTTGTAGTTCATGGCATAGTCGACACCGGACTGCTCCCGTGTACCGACGTTAACCGCGGCCTGGATGATGGCCAGGAATTCCTGCCCGGTAGCCAGGTTAGTCTTCGTCGTAAACAGGTCACGGTAGATATCCGCGTTGTCGAAGATCTGCTGCTCGGTCAGACGCTCAACCAGGTCTTCCAGCTCGATGTTCCAGTAATCGACCGTCATGTCGAAATTGTCTAGCGGCGTCAGGACCATACCGAAGGTGTATTGCTTTGAGCTTTCGAACGTCAGCCCAGCGTAGCCCTGACGGAACACGTCGTACTGATCGCCGGTCGCCGAGGTCCTGCAGTATTGAGCCAGTGGATCGGGATCCGAGAATGGGCAGACGAACGTGCCGGAGGTGACGCCGAACTCGGACAGAGGCTCACCGATTTCGCGCATCGATGGCGCCTTGAAGCCCGTGCCGTAGGAGCCGCGCAAAGCAATGGCGTCGCTAGCGTTCCAGAGCAGGCTAACCTTATAGGTTGTGTCGCTGTCGCCGGAATCGATGCTACCGCCATTCAGCTTGTCCTGCACAGCCGATATATCGTCATAGCGCAAGGAAACGGTTGCTTCGAACGCTTCGGCCAACGGGAACAGAACTTCTGTAAATACGCCCCACTGGTCGCGATCGAGCTCGTACGCCGTATCCTTCGACAGGAACAGCAACAGCTCGTCGCGATTGGCGTCCGCGATATCGCGCTCGTAGTTGGTCGTGCGATAGTCGATACCCGCCGCCAGCATCACATCACCGCCACCCATTTCGAACAGCGGCATGGAGGCCTGTGCATCGAACGCCGTCATGGTGTTCTTGGTATTGTCCCAGGGGCCGTGATAGATGGTCGGATCCAGTGCTGCCTGATCCGCGTCCGTGAAGGCATCCTGAGTGGCGAAGATGTTGAAAGCCCCCGCGGAGGCAGCTGCGACAAACTCATCGAGCAGCAACCAACCAGTGGGGTAGGTTTGCTCGGTCTCGGTGATCGCGTGCGTAAGCGCTGTGCTCCAGTCCACCCTGTCGGTGCTGCCGTCCAGACCGAACGTGAAATTGTAGGAGTCTGTAGCCCACGTGTAGGTGCGGTTACCTGCAGGCACTGCACGCCAGGTACCGGTAATCTCACCCGCCGCCGCTTGTTCCGCAGCTGTCAGGAGCGGCCACACCTCGTTGGCTACCAGGTCGGACATTGGCTCCGTCTGACTGGATGACCAAAGAGGTACCTCGCCCGTAGGATAGGGCGCGATTCTCGGCGTTACCTCATACTGAGACGCCAGCACGGTAGCGAAGCCTTCCACGCCGTCGTTGAACCGGTATTTGCCGTTCAGAGTGATGCTGTCACGTTTTGACTCCGGAAGAACCTCCAGCGTACTCGTGTAGTCGAACCGACAGGTCTCGCCGTCCGGAGTGGTTTGCTCCGCGCAAACGCCGCCATTTGCCACGGCGTTCGGGTTGAAGGCTCTGATTTCGTCATCGAAATCAGCGGTGTAGATGTAAGCGTTGCCCGGAATCGCATTGGCCGAAGAGTTCTGGAAGTACAGATCCTGGCCTCCATGCCTGAAGTGGATGAACCCGGTCTTGGCGAAGTCGCGATCCGCAGCAGCGAGCTGTTCCTGATCTTCGTGACTGTAGCTGGCCACCAGGCTGTAGCCGTCGGTGTTCAGGTCGCCGAAGCCGGTAACAATATCGAAATTCCAGTGTGCGCCGCCGCTCTCCGATGGCCTGTCCATTCTGCCATTGATGGTCGTCTCCTCGACGGAATCCTTGAGGATGAAGTTAACCACGCCGGCGATGGCATCAGAACCGTACAGGGCGCTTGCGCCGTCCGTCAGGATCTGGACCTGTTCAACCGCAGCGAGTGGGATGTTGTCCAGGGAGATGCTGCTCCCCGAGTCAGCCGGCGCCATGCGTCGACCGTCCAGTAAACTCAACGTGTACTGGCTGCCGATCGCCCGCAGGTTGGCCGTGCGGATACCACCGCCATCACCACCCACTGTTTGCGCAGGCGTTATGTAACCCTGCATGGCGGGTACTGCCTCGATCAGGTCGGCGGCGTTGGTAATACCCTGCCGGTCTATCGTGTCGGCCGTAATGACCTGCACTGGCAGAGCGTTGTACAAATCGACGCGTTTAATCGCCGAACCCGTAGTGACGATTTCGTCTATTAATCCTTCCTCGGCAGCCACGTCCTGGTCCTGTGCGACTAGCGCGCTTGCCGGCAAGAATGCCGCGCACGCGATAATCGCCAGCCCCGTCAGACCGGGTGCCGTATGTCTGAAAGCACTCATTTTTCTGTCCTTCCGCACAGGATATGCGGTCTGTTCGCATGTTGCATTAACGATACAATGCAGAGTTTTTTATAGCACTATGGGTAGACGCCGTAAATAGATTTGCGGAAAGTACTTATTTTGCAGGCTTCTTTGCTGCTAACCTTGCTCTATCGAAAAGGTGGAGTTCTGTAGCTTTCTAGCAACATATGGTCGGGAAAGGCGCGCCGATCTTGCCACTGCGGGTCCGGCTCAGGGCCTCACTCGTAGTTCACATTGAACGCGATTGCGACTCTCTCGCCGCGAGCGGTAGGCCGGTCGACGGCGTGGGGCACGTGGCTCTGGAACATCACAAGACGGCCGGCAACCGGGTCGAGTGAGACCTCGTTGACGTTGAGCTCGTTATCTTCGCGGAATTTGAATTCATGGAATTGCAGGGCGCGACACGGATTGATGAGTCGAAATCTCCCGGCGCCCGGATAGGTTTTGACGAAGTAGGAGCCGCTGAACATCGACCCGGGGTGCGTATGCGCATCGTGACGATGGTACAACTCCTCATGGATGTTGGCGAACAACGTCGTAACACGCGGTTTGCGCTTGCCGAAATCGAGCTGCAACAGATTTACAAGTTGCTCGGTGTTTTCGAGAATTGCGCGCTGCAATTCTTGCGTCCAGGGTTCCTTAAGTAATCCAATACCAGGATGTGAAAAATAGGTGCTCCACACTTCGTTCTCGAAAACGCTGAGCATTTCGGGGTCCTTGATATTCGCTCTGTCTTGCTCCCGCATCTCGTAGATATATGGCAGCATGGCCTTGTTGATTTGTGCCGCATTCTCTACCTCGGCGACATACAAGCAAGAAGGAAACACCGTGTGAAGTTGGTAGTTTTGGCTCATGGATCCAAACCTATATGATTTTTGAACAGTATATCCGATTGTTTCTTTCACGCTATCATGATCCCGATCGAGCCCATTTCCAGAAGGAGGGTATGAATGAAAAGCTTACTTTCGGGCGCCGTTGCAGGCGCGCTGCTGCTGTGCTCCGCAGCAGTGCTCGCCGACAACGAGAGCGTTCCCATGGATGAGCTTCACCAGTGCCGCGAATATCCGGATATCGAGAAGCGACTGGCATGCTACGACGGCATCGGTGAGACTGCTCCCGTTGTCGCGACGACAGGCATTGCCGTTCAGGTGGAACCTCAGGAGACCGAAGCTGTGGCGGCGGAAGTCTCGCAGGAGGTCGATGACGACTCGCAATATCGTGAGCTCACGGATGATATCGGCCTGCCCAAGTCGGAAGACAATTACGAAACCATCCTCACGACTGTTGTCCGCTGCGGCGTGGCCAATAACCGCAAATTCTATTTCTACTTTGAGAACGGCCAGGTCTGGCAATACCTCGGCAACAAGAAATTACGGTACAGGAACTGCAACGCCCAAGCTAAGCTCGTTGAGGACGGCATTGGCTTCAAACTGCAGCTCGACGGGGAATCCGGCCAGCCACGAGTGAAGCGCGTAAAATAAGGAGCGAGGATGTGTAACCGGCTGATACTGGCGCCCTGTCTACTACTGTGTTTGTCGACGGCGAACGCCAAAGGAGACAGCGCCGTTCCTGACCCGCTGTTTGCAAGTAATGAGCCTCTCGACGTGCGAATCGTCGCGCCCTTCGACTCGATTGCACTGGATCGGCCTACGCAAGAGTACGTTTCGGGCCAACTTCAATACCGGACCACAGATGGAAAACTGGTCGATCTGGACGTGGGCATACGGGCGAGGGGGCGTTACCGCCGACGACCCGATGTCTGCGCCTTTCCGCCCCTGCGGCTTAACTTCAAGAAGTCACAGGTCAAGAAAACGCTGTTCGCTGGGCAGGACAAGCTGAAACTCGTTACGCATTGCACCACGGGATCGTACATTCACGAGCAGAGCATCCTTGCTGAGTTCCTGGCGTACCGTTTCTTCAACCTGCTAACCGACGCCAGCTATCGCGTCCGCTTGCTTCGAATTAAATACGCAAACCCGAACGAGGAAATTGGCATCGACGGCTATGGAATATTCATCGAACATAAAGACAGCCTTGCAAAGCGTATAGGGTTACCGCCGCTAAGCGTCGAAAAGATCCCAGTTTCGAGTCTGGACCCCGAATACCTGAATCTCACGTCCGTATTTCACTACCTCATAGGCAATACGGATTTTTCACCTATTGCAGGCGCACCGGGCGGAGAATGTTGCCATAACCACACACTGTTCGGCGGTGACGGCACACCCTACATTTCCGTACCTTATGACTTCGACATGTCAGGCTTCGTCTCTGCACCTTATGCGGCGCCGAACCCTAAGCTGCGGCTAGACTCGGTACAGGATCGACTTTATCGAGGCCGCTGCGTAAATAATGAGCGCTTGCCAACGACGTTCGAGAAGATCGTTGCGAGACGCGATGACTTTGAAGCTCTGATCCGAGATCAGGCCGGACTGTCACGCAAGATGCGTAGCGGGATGCTGAGATATGTCGACGAGTTTTACAGAACGATCTCGCGACCAAAGTCCGTCGAACGACACTTCATCAAGAAATGTAAGTAAAAGCTCCGAGCAAAAAAAAGCGGCTAGTCGCATTACGCGACTAGCCGCTTGTCTTGCTTTGCCTAAGGCTGTGCTTCTTTCTTTATCAGAAGAAGTTGTGCGTCAGGTTCAGGTAGTATCGCGTGCCACGCGCATCGTACAACGACTGATCGAAGAACGGCCAGCCTTCTCCAGCAACTTCAGAGAACGGTGGCTCTTCGTCCGTCAGGTTGATGATGCCAGCTGCGATCTGGGTCCTTTGATCATTGAAGTCGTACGTGCCTCGTAGACCCACTTCGAGATAGCTGTCAACGGAACGGACACGACCACCTGTGACAATAGTGCACTCGCCGTCTTCACGACCACCAACCAGATCATCCGTCGAGCCAAGGTAGCGGAACGTCATCGTCGTCGTCCAGTCAGCCGCCTGCCAGCCGATCTGGCCGTTGATGCGCCACTCGGGCTCACTCGTCGTGCCGGCATCGTCACACAGCGGTTGAACGGCCGATGTCTGACGCTCATGCTTGAGCAAGTATGCCACTCGAAGATCAGTGACGATTGAGCCGGTATTCATATCAAAGTCAGCCCGCGTCGAAAAATCGATACCGGAACCGTTTTCCAGGTTCAGGTTCTGCAGGTTGGACGCAACAAACGCGTCTGGATGACTTAGCTGTCCACCGACGCGATTCACGAGTTCCGGGTAACTGCTCTCGTTATTGAGGATCTCCTGCACGCTCAGCGAGCCGATCTTGTCCTCGACTTCGATGTCGTAGTAGTCGAGTGCAACCGACCAGTTGTCGGTTGGCTCCCACACCATACCTACGCTGAGGTTGGTCGACGACTCGGTCTCGAGAAAGACGTTACCACCCGATTGCGAACGAATCTCTCGCGTGCGGCAAGCGCTGTCAATCTCTTCCGGCGTCGACGTCGGATCAGCAGTGACCTGATTACAGAACGTCGTATCGACGGCTCGTGTTACGCCGAACGATCCACCAAGGTAGAGCTCACCCAGTGTCGGCGCCTTGAAGCCTGTACCATAGGACGCACGTAGCAGCAGGTTGTCGACCGGACGGAACGAGATACCGGCCATGTATGTCGCCTCGCTGGCGTCGGACCCTGCCTGTACCCCAAGAGCAGGATCAATGCCTGTCCAATCGTAGGTGTCGTAGCGAGCAGCCAGTGACATCTCGACCGTGTCGATCGGGCTGTAGGAGAGCTCACCGAAGAAAGCCGCATTCTCGCGCTCGCCAAGCCCGGCAGAGCCCGCACCACCGGATACGTCCCGGTCGATCTGCACGGCGTCAGAAGTATCGACGAAGTCGTCTTCTTTGTAGAGGCCGCCGACCGCATAGCCGATACCGCTGTCGCCGATCTCACCGGTAAACGTCAGGTTGAGGCGCCTGTCGTTGCCTGTGCCCTGGCGCTGGATAGCGACCGCAATGCCGTTGGTAATGAACCACTGCTTGTCGTACACCTCCAGCGGGTCGAACAGACCCGACGCTACCGCGGCTTCGGTCCTGCTGCGCGACAGGTTGCCGCTGACACCGACGAAGTTCATCTCCGACTCGATGTTCTGAACACTGACGTCGAGTTCATGGGTCCCACCGAGTTCGAAGCGAGCACCGAGCGTTACTGAGTAAGCGGTGTTGGTGTTATCGCTTGCACGCGGACCCGCATCCGTTGCGCGACGCAGGATATAAACCGACGATGAGTTAAACAGATCGGTGCCGAGCTGAGCGTCAATATCAGCAAGAGATGCTGCGCCCGTAACGTTGAAGATTGCCGGCGCTGCACCGTTGCGAACTTTCGTGAGGTTACGGCTCATGCGGAACTCGCCATAACCCGTAAGGCGATCGCCAAGGTTGTATTCGGCGCTGGCCAGGAAGTTCATGCGCTCCTGGGCCGGGATAGCGTCGTACAGCGGCGCGAAGTCGTACGTGCAGTCCTGCCCGTTATCGAACCACTGTGAGGGAGCAAGATTCTCGGGGGGGCAGTTTGGCGCCGGAACAGGTATACCGTTCTCGAAATCCAGGAACGTGACGTTGTCGGGTACCGCACCGATCGTGCTGCGCCCGTCCGTGCCGTCCGGTGCGATGGCCGAGCCGATCAGCGGCAAACCGGCTGCGTCAACATCGTCCTGGTTCAGCCATTCGAACGAAATCGTTGCAAAGCCCTTGTCACTGACTACGCCACCAGCAACCGAGATACCGGTGCGACCACCGCCGCTATCCTGGTCGTTACCGTATTGAAGTTTGACCTCGAGGCCTTCGTATTCCTGCTTCGTGATGATGTTGAGAACGCCCTGCACGGCATCGGCGCCGTAAATCGCCGACGCGCCCGTCGACAGGTATTCGACCCTGTCTACAGCAGCAAGCGGGATCAAGTTCAGGTTGGTCGCACCGTCGCCGAAGACCGGGTCACCCGGCAGGCGGCGGCCATTCAACAGTATGACCACGTAGTCGTCGCCGAAACCGCGGCTGTCGAAGTTGGCAGTACCCGCCGTCTGGCTTAATGTCTGGTTTTCGTTAAATAGACCTGGGCCGGCAAAACTCGCCGTGAACAGGAAGTCCTGCATCGTGGCTGCACCGGTGTTTTCGATGAAGTCCGAGTCATAAACCTGGACCGGAGTAACCATCTGCGGATCGAGACGCGGAATACGCGAGCCGGTGACGGTGATCGTTTCCATCACCTCTTCGGAAACGTCGTCTTGCGCCGCGACCAGCCCCGGAGTGAGGCTAAGACATAGAGCGCTTTTTACGGCAATGGACAAAGCGCTTGCTTTGGGTTGCCCTGGATTACCCTTATGCATGTTTCAAGTCCCCTTGGATATTTACAGGAAAAGTAGCTCGTAGTTCAGACCATCATCGAATTTTTTTAAGAACTTGATGCTCTGACGGTACGACGATCCAACCGCGCCCTTTTGCGCTGGCTAATCAACGTGGAAGGGAGTGTAGCAGATAAATGACGCGAATAGCCAACAAAATAGTTATTAGCAGGAAAGCGCTTTCAAGAGCAGCAAACAGGCGCAGGTCTTCGGGTCAATATTACGATAATTTATTGTATTTATGAGTCTTTTCCCAGCATTGTCCCGGAGCTCCCTGGCTGGCCGTCGACACCCGTCCAGTGCATTTTGTTCAATAATGTGCGGCTCGGACGTGCTTGTGGTGTTCTGGCAACAACATCTGGGCGCCTGTGGGAGTGTTTTGGGGTCAGACACGATCGCATTGGCGTGTCGCCCGGCTACGCAGGCGTCTCATCCGGCGGCGCCAGTTCCGTCAGGCTGCCAAGCAGCGATCCATAGTTGCGCCAGCGGTCCTTGGATCGGCTGTGGAGACCCTGTCGCACCTGCCAGATGCTGGCCGTCTTGACCAGGCCGCTGCTTTTCTGAAAGTCGAGGACTCCGACATCCCACTCCAGCCCGAGGAACTCCAACACCCGCCGCAAAACCGGTTCAGGCGACACGACCAGCTCCTCGTAGTCAACGACACAGATGCTGTCTCCGAAACACGCCTGCCAATGCGCAAAGAGGCGCTCCTGCTGCTCATAGTAGTGCACGATGTGCTGCAGGTCATTCGCGTAACTGGCAGCACGATCGAACTGCTGGAAATACAGGGACAGGCTGTTGCCGCGGATGTCACGACGCGTCTGAATGATCTTGCCCGCAGGAAATATTGCCCGAATCAGGCCCAGACGCAGGAAGTTGTCGGGCCGTTTGTCGGTGACCCGCGGCGAGTCCGGTACCAGCTCCCTTACCCTCGCGTCGTATTGCTCCGCAATGCGGCCGAGCTGCTCCCTCGACGCTGCAGCCGCTGCTTGCGGGAATGGCCCCAAATGACGGCTGATGAGCCATGCCAGGGTATTCAGCTCGCCACCGGCGGCGATTGCCGGGTGCGCCGCCAGCATCCTCTCCAGAAGCGTTGAGCCGGAACGATACATCCCGCAGATGAATATCGGTGACACTTCGGAATCGGTCGTCGCCCTTTCAATCCAGCTCGAACTGAAAATGTCGATAAGTTGGTCGAAGGCTTTTTCGGTCGCTGCCGGAGCATAGGGCCGCACGCGCTCTTTGCTTAGCTCGTTCGCGGCAACAAAGGCGGCGCTGGCCTCGTCATAGGACTCTAGATCGTCGTAGGCCTTGCCTAGCGCAAAATACAGGCCTTCCTGGGCGCGCTTGTCGTCCTTCATATCGTCGACGCAAGCTTTCAGCCGGTCTATCAGGTCTCGATCTTCGGCCGTAATTTTTTCCGGGTACGCGAGGCGCGCGAGCGATTTCCAATGTCTCGGGTCGATGCAGAGTATGCGCTCGTAGTGCTCGATCGCGAGTTGTTTTTCTCCCGACTCCTCGAAGTGACCCGCGAGATTGAAAAGAGCGGGCACGTAATCCGGCGAGATCTCCAGGGCACGCTCGTACATTTCCCTGGCCTTTTCCGCATCCTGCATCTCAGAATACAAAGTGCCCATGTTCGAGTAGACCTCTTCCACCTGATCGATGCCGAGACGTACCGCGTTCTCGTAAGCTGCCATCGCTTCGGAAAAGTACTGCTCGTTCTTGTATAAGAGTGCGAGATTGAAGTGTGCAACAGCGCAATCGGGCTGCCTTTGCAGTAATCGCAAATACTCGTCGATCGCCGCCTGCGTCTGCCCGACCGAGTCAAAAAAGTTCGCGAGGAGCGTGCAATAATGCAGGTTGTCCGGGTCCTCCTCGGTTAGCGCACTGAGTACACTGTGGGCCTCGTCCAGGCGCTGCTGATGCACATACAGGTCCGCCAGCGACTCGAGTGCGATACCGCGGTGCGGTCCCGGAGCTGCCAGGACACGGTAGATGCGCTCCGCTTCGAGCAATCGTCCCTGCGCGTGCATTTTTCTGGCCTCGATCAAGGCATCTTTGAAATCAGAAGGCAGATCCATTCACAATGACCCTTTACGTCGCAGTAATTAGGCTTAAAGTTCCCGCAGCGCCTGTGCGACAGGAAGTCGGGCGGCGCGCAGGGCGGGAAGAAAGCCGCCGATCAGGCCGATGATCAGTGCCGTGACAATGCCCTGCGCGAGCAAGTCAGCGGTTACGGCAAAATCGAAAACGACCTGGCTGAAGCTGGCGTTGCTCAGGGTCGATACCTGGAAGCCGTTGAAAGCCAGAAAAGCAATCGCGCCGCCGAGAAGGCCACCGATTAGCGCCAACAGCGTCGACTCGATCATCGTCGACACGAGAACTGATATCGGACCGAAGCCGAGAGCGCGCAAGGTCGCGATCTCCTTGCCCCGCGCCGACACCGATGAGTACATCGAATTCAGCGCGCCGAAGACAGCGCCAATCGCCATCAGAAAGGTAATCGGATAGCCAAGCACGCGGATGAATGTGCTTGTGCCCTGCGCCTGGCTCGAATAAAACTGCCGTTCCGAATAGACGTCGACATCCAGGCGCGGATCGTTCTTGAGCGCCTCTTCCAGCCCGGCAAGGCTGTCTCTGTCATCGAGTCGGACACGCACGGTCTGGAAGCTGTTGCCACGCCGGTATGCTCCCTGCAACACCCTGATGTCGGTCCAGACCTCGGATTCGGCGACTCCGCCGTCGGCTTCGAAAACGCCAACGACGGTCCATGCCGTGCGTCCGAACTTGATCGATGTGCCGAGGTCCAGCCCTTCGAACTCCGATTGCGCTGCCCGCCCGACAACAAGCTCGTTCTTGCCCGGCTCGAACATGCGCCCTTCCGTCAACCCGGTCGAATCGCGTACATCGAAAGCTCTCGGCCCGACGCCGCGAAACGGCACGTTGGCTTCCGAGTCATTGGACTTCTTGCGAATATCGACAAGCACATACAACTCGGCCGACACGACCGCTTGATCGCCGTCTCGCAGAACTCCGGGCGCCGTCTCGACGATCAATACCTGTTCATTCGACAGGCCGCTGGCCAGTTCCGACGTCGACCCGGAGCGGATGATAATCGCCGTGTCCTCCGATCCTGCCAAGGTCATCGTCCGCTCGAAGCCCTTGGCCATCGACAGCACGGCGGCAAACACAAGGACGACGGCGGCAACGCCGACGACCGCCACCGATGACGACGCAACCCGATGCGACAGGTTGAGGAAGTTTAACCAGGTAACTGCGAAGATCTGCTGCAAAGTCCGCACTGAACTAACCTCGTGCCAATGCATCGACGATCGACAGCCGCATCGCCTTCAAGGCGGGAAATATTCCCGCGAGGACTCCGGCGCCAATCATCAGCGCGACGGCAAGCAAGACGATCTCGGTGGAGACCACAATGCCGCCAGGCACGAACATTGCCATCGCCGAACCGATCGCCAGTCCTGCCAGCCAGCCGAGCGCGACTCCCAGCAAGCCGCCCATGGCCATAATCAGGACCGATTCGGTCAAAACGATGCCGAGCACCGTGCCGTCCTTGAATCCCAGAGTCTTCAGCACTGCCAGTTCGGCGATGCGTTCGCGCACGGATTGGGACATCGTATTCCCCGCAACGAGGAGCAACGTGAAAAACACGGCACCGAGAATCATGGTAACGATCAGCGCAATGTTGCCAAACTGCTTGGCGAAAGACGCCGCGAATGCGGCCTCGGTACTCGTCTCGGTTTCGTTGGGTGAGTTGGCAAACTGCAGGTCAATCGCATTTGCAACTTCGACCGGATCAGCGCCTTCAGCAAGTCGCAACGTGTACCAGCCGACAAAACCGTCACCGAAGGTGTTCGCCTCGGCGAAATAGTCATGACGAAACAACAACAAGGCGGTGCCGCCTTTTGGATCCGTCGTATCGAAGATCCCCTCGATATCGAACTCCCAGGTGCGGCCGCCTTCTTTACGCGTGAATATCGTCGACTGAATGGGAATCCGGTCACCCACCTTGAGCCCGTAGAGTTCAGCCAGATCCCTACCGATCACGGCGCCCGTGCGGTTGTTCTTCCACGCTTCCATTTGCTCTTCGGGCATGACGAATTCCGGGTATAGCGCGAAGTATTCATCGGGCACGACGGGAAACTGCGGGAACTGGTTCTTGGGGTCCTGGTAGAAGCCGCCGAACCAGGATTGTTGCGACACGACCGCGACGCCCGGAATCTGCGCGATCTTATTCTTGTGGCTGAGCGGCAGAAAGTTGATAAGCGACACTTTATCAATAACGACCAGCCGCACCGCGCCGGTCATCGCACCGCCTCCGCTCATGGCCTGGCCCAGCGCATTGAGCAACGCGAACAACAAAAATGCAACAAGCACGGACAAAATCGTCAGCGACGTGCGGATCTTCTTGCGCCAGACGTTCCTCCAGATCAACCCGAAATATTTCACGCTGCCGCCCTCGACTCGAGCTTTCCTTTGTCGACGTGCAGCGTTCGCGATGCATACTCGGCAGCCTGAGGATCATGCGTCACCATGACAATGGTCTTGCCATGCTCACGGTTCAGGATTTGCAACAGTTTGAGTATTTCCTCGGCCGTCTCACGATCGAGGTCGCCGGTCGGCTCGTCGCAGAGCAGCAGCGTCGGGTCTGAAACGACCGCGCGTGCGATCGCGACGCGCTGTTCCTCACCGCCGGACAGCTCGCGCGGCCGATGCTTGGCACGATCACTCAGTCCAACGATATCGAGTGCAATTGCCGCGCGCTCCGCGCGCTCTTTGCCACTGAAGTTCGTCAGCAGGAGCGGCAGCTCGACATTCTTTTGTGCCGTCAGCACGGGCAGCAGGTTGTAGAACTGGAACACGAAGCCGACATGGGTCGAGCGCCATTTGGACAATTGATTATTCGACATCGATGACAGCTCGGCGCCGCCGACCGTGACCGTGCCGCCTGTAGGCTTGTCGAGACCCCCGAGCAGATTCAACAGCGTCGTCTTGCCCGACCCCGATGGCCCCATGATGGCGAGAAAGTCACCATTGGGAATCATCAGGTCGAGCTCGTGCAACACCTCGACCCGCTCTTTGCCTTTTTGATAGACGCGGCTGACACCTTTTAGTCTTGCCAGTGCTTCGCTCATGATGTTGTCTCTTCTTATTCTGTTCTGACTTCTTGACCGGCACGGAGTGCGGCCTCTGACGATCGTACTACTGTATCACCTGCCGCGAGACCATTAGCAACGAGTACGCGCTCGCGGTCGCGGGAACCGCCAACAGTCACGCCGCGCCGTTCGACCAGGTTGTTCTTCACGCGCCAGACGAAATCGCCGTCTGCGTCACGCTGCAGCGCTTCTTGCGCAATCATGACGCCCTGAACTTGTTGCCCGGCCTGGGCCGGCGCCTCGGCGCCAAGGAAAGCGACCTTCGCTCCCATGTCACGCAGCACGCGCTCGTCACGCTCGAGAAAACCGATGCGCACGCGCACCGTCGCTTTCTGCCGATCCGCCGTCGGCACGATCGCGATAACCTCGGCCGGAATCTGCCAGTCCGGATACGCGTCGAGAGTCGCGCTGACCCGTTGGCCCGCGACAACCCTTTGTATGTATGCTTCGTTGACATCGACCTCGATCTCGAGCGAGTCCATATCGACGATCGTGCAGATACCGGTGCGTGTGAAGCCACCGCCGGCGGATACTGGCGAGATCATCTCGCCGGGCTGCGCGTTCTTCGACACGACCATGCCACCGAATGGCGCCCGGATCGTCATGTTGTCGAGGGCATCCTGGGCAAGGGCACGATTGCTCTCGGCAACCTTGACGTTCTCGCGACCTGTTTCCAGGCGCGCCGCCAGCGAATCGAAGTTCGCTTCGGCGGCATCGAGGCTCGAGACGCTCGTCAGCTGACGTGCCGCCAGGTCGCGCGCGCGATCACGCTCGAGGCGCGCGGCTCTGAGCTGCGCCTCTATCTCAACGAGTGCGGCTCGAGCAGCGACGACCTGAGCATTTGCCAGATCGAACTGCGCCCGCTGGGTTGCGGCGTCAAGACGAGCGACGATCTGATCTTTCTCGACGCGCATGCCCTCCTCGACCAGTATTTCCTCGACTTTTCCGGTCAGCTTCGAGGACACGGTCGCCTCTCGACGCGCGACGACATAACCCGATGCATCGAGCACGCTGCTTGCCGCCCCGATGCTCGGTGGCTGGCGCGCCGTGTCGATCTCCACAAGCACGCTGCCCGCTGCAGGCCGCAGCAAAAACCACCAGGCGACGAACAGGACGATCAGCGTTGCTGGCACGAGCAACCACAGGCGGCCGGAGCCGCCGGCGCGTGTTGCGGCCTCGCGATCGATCTTCAGCGCCCTTATGCGTTCCGAAGCATCAGTCATCGGCGCATCGTACCAAATCTATGTTCGTGCGCGGCGACGACCTAGATCGGCAGGACGTTGGAGTGCTTGATGTCCGAGAGCACAATCGATGAGTTCACTTCCTGGATGCCGGGCAGCTGCGACAGCTTTTCGAAAAAAAACCGCTCATACGCTTTTATGTCCTCGGTCACGATCCGCAGCAGGTAGTCAACGTTGCCAAGAAGCACATAGCAATCCAGTACCTCCGGGTACTGGCTCACCGCTTCTGAAAATTCGGCCAGATTGCTGCGCCCGTGAGACGTAAGTTTGACGTGCGCAAACACCATCGTGTTGAGGCCGACCTTTTCGCGATCGATTTTGACAGGCTGTTCCTTGATGACGCCTTCGTCCCGCAGACGCTGCATGCGGCGCCAACAGGCTGACTGCGACAAACCGATTTTCTCGCCGAGTTCGGCGGCATTGATGCCGGGTGCTCGCTGCAGCCAGCCGAGAATCCGGCGGTCCGTATTGTCGAGATCGATAGTTTGCATTAATTATGCTCAATTTGTTTACTTCTCGCATAATCTATGCCTATTCTGATGGTCTGGCAAATGAAATTGCAATGTCTGTGCGGTTTCGGCGGTATATATTGTATTCCCCGATTATTGCGCGCGGAGCCAAGATCATGGCCGTTTTCGACCACCCCGAATTCGATCAGCATGAGTCGCTACACTTCGTGCACGAACCGGACTCCGGCCTCAAAGCGATCATCGCGATTCACTCCACCGCTTTGGGCCCCGCGGCCGGAGGCTGCCGCCGCTGGCAATACGCCAACGACGCGGCTGCGCTGACCGACTCGCTGCGACTATCGCGCGGCATGACCTACAAGAACGCGATTGCCGGATTGAAATTTGGCGGTGGCAAATCCGTAATCCTGGCGGATGATGCGGCGCCAAAGTCTCCCGAGTTGTTTCGTGCATTCGGCCGCGCCGTCGAAGGATTGGGCGGACGTTACGTGACTGCTGAAGATGTTGGCTGCAGCGTCGATGACATGCGCTACGTCAAAGAAGAAACCAGACACGTATCGGGATTGCCGCAGAGTGGTCAAAGCGCGGGTGGCGACCCGTCCCCAATGACGGCGTTGGGCGTGTTTCATGGTATCCAGGCCGCGGCGAAGGCACGGCTCGGTGCGGAGTCGTTAAAAGGCCTGACTGTTGCGGTTCAGGGCGTGGGTCATGTTGGCCTGAATCTTTGCCGCCTGTTGCACGAGGCAGGGGCGAAACTCATCATTGCTGATGTCAATCGCGAGCACCTGCAGCAGGCGCGCGACGAACTTCCGGTTACCGAGGTTGCGCCGACCGAACTGCTTTACAGCGCTGTCGACGTGCTGGCGCCTTGCGCTTTGGGCAATATTTTTACCTCGGTCACGATTCCGAAGTTGCGTGCTAAAGTTATCGCTGGCGCAGCCAACAATCAGCTCGCCACACCGGAAGACGGTGCGCGACTGGTTGAGCACGGCATTCTTTATGCGCCGGACTATGTCATCAATGCCGGCGGTATAATTAACGTCGCGCACGAATACTACGGCAATAGCTCAAAAGAACAGGTGCGCGCCGACGTAATGCGTATTCCCGATCGGCTCGACGCAATTTTTGCGAAGGCGGAGGCGACCGGTCAGCCAACCAATGTCGTCGCGGACGAGTGGGCACGCCGCATCGTTGCCAGTGGCAGCAGCGAATCGGCCGTCGCCATATAGGCAGGAAAAGACAGGCAATGGCAAATCACTCGAGACTCCACATACCCAGGCCGTCAGCGAGACCCGGCGACGAGCCGGACTTCAGTTACCTGAGTCTCTCCCCGGCCGGCGCCGTGGACAAGCCGCCGATCAATGCGCGGACGCGTGACATCGAGTACCTCAGTAACGACCTCGTTCGAGTACTGGATGACGATCACACGGCAAAGGGCCCGTGGAATCCCGGTCTCGACGTCGACAAATTGCAGGTCGCGCTGCGCTGGATGCTGCTCAATCGGGCACTGGACAAGCGCATGTGGCAGATCCAGCGCCAGGGCCGCATCTCTTTCTATATGGAGGCTACCGGAGAAGAAGCCGTATCCATCGGTCAGGGCATGGCGCTGCGGCCCGCTGATATGTGCTTCCCATCGTATCGAAACCAGGGCCTGTACCTGTACCGTGGCGTGAAGCTCGTCGACATGATGTGTCAGTGCCTGTCGAACACGCGCGACATGTGCAAGGGCCGGCAGCTGCCGGTCTTGTATCACAGTAAAAAAGCCAACGTATTCTCGTTGTCCGGGAACCTCGGCACGCAGTATCCGCACGCCGTCGGTTGGGCTATGGCGTCGGCGATCAAGGGAGAAGATCACATCGCGGCGTCCTGGGTCGGCGACGGCGCAACTGCCGAGGCCGACTTCCATCATGCGATCACCTTCGCGGCGGTATATCAGGCACCGGTCATCCTCAATATCGTCAACAACCAGTGGGCTATCTCGACGTTCCAGGGATTCGCCGGCGGCGAGCGTCGGCCGTTCGCGGCACGCGGGCTGGGACTGGGAATTCCGGGCATTCGTGTCGATGGCAACGACCTCCTGGCGATCTATGCAACAACACTTTGGGCAGCGGATCGCGCGCGCCGCGGCGGCGGCCCGACTCTGATCGAGCTTGTTACCTATCGTGGCGGCGCGCACTCGACCAGTGACGATCCATCGAAGTACCGGCCCAAAGACGAATGGGCAGCCTTTCCTCTTGGCGACCCAATTGGCCGGCTCAAACATCATTTGATAGCCGAAGGCTACTGGTCGGAGGAGAAGCACGAAGCGCTCGAGGAGGAACTCAAAGCCGAAGTGCTCAGCGCCTGGAAAGAAGCACAACAGTACGGCACGATGACCGAAGGCCCGTTCCTCGATCCGTCCACGATGTTCGACGACGTCTACGCTGAAACTCCTGTGCATCTCGAGTCGCAACGACGGCGCATGATCGAAGTGGAGGGATCGGGCGGGGGAGGCACTCCGTAGTGGCGCAGATGAACATGATAGAGGCGATCCGCTCGGGCCTCGACGTCATGGTGGACAAGGACCCTGCCGTGGTGCTGCTGGGCCAGGACATCGGTTACTTCGGCGGCGTGTTCCGCTGCACCGACGGGCTGCAGCGCAAATATGGCGAACATCGCGTGATCGATGCGCCGATTTCCGAAGGCGGCATCATCGGCACGGCGATCGGCATGGGCGTGAACGGGCTGCGCCCGGTACCCGAGATCCAGTTTGCCGATTACATCTATCCGGGTTTCGACCAGATCGTCAGCGAGCTCGCCCGCCTGCGTTACCGGTCATGCGGTGACTTCTTTTCACCCGTGACGATACGCACACCATGCGGTGGCGGCATTCGCGGCGGCCAGACGCACTCCCAGAGTCCCGAGGCAATATTTGCGCACGTCAGCGGCATCAAAACCGTCATGCCGTCGAATCCTTTCGACGCCAAAGGCCTGCTGATCAGTTCGATCGAAAGCGACGATCCGATAATTTTTTTCGAACCCAAGAGAATCTACAACGGGCCCTTCGACGGCGATCCTGAGAAGCCGGCCGTGTCGTGGGCGTCACACCCTAAAGGCGAAGTGCCCGAGGGACATTACACGGTGCCGATCGGCCAGGCCGAAGTCGTACAAAGCGGTGAAGAACTAACGATCGTCACATACGGCACGCTGGTACATGTCGCCCAGGCTGCAGCCAAGGCTTTGGGAGTAGACGCAGAGGTGATCGACGTACGATCGATTTCCCCACTCGACGTTGACACGCTGGCAACATCTGTCAACAAAACCGGACGCTGCATGATCGCGCATGAGGCGACGCGCTTCGGCGGCTTCGGCGCCGAACTTGCAGCACGAATCCAGAAGGAATGCTTCTATAGCCTCGAAGCACCCATTGGCCGTATCGCCGGTTGGGACACACCGTATCCGCACGCGTTCGAGTGGCAATACTTTCCGGGCAAGAAGCGCATGATCGCCGGCATCAAGAGCATGATGGAGGTCGAGTGAGCGAGTACATCTTCAAGCTGCCGGACCTTGGCGAGGGAACCGTCGAATCCGAAATTGCTGAGTGGTTTATCAAGGTCGGCGACCACGTCGCCGAAGAAGATATCGTCGGCACGATGATGACCGACAAAGCGGCGGTCGAGTTATCGTCGCCCGTTTCAGGGACGGTCGTAAAGCTCGCTGGCGAACCCGGCGACATCGTCGCGGTCGGCGCGCCGCTCGTCGTTTATGAAACCGACACAGGCGATGTGCCAGCTACAGCATCAACTCCGGCGTCGGGAGCCGGCAATGGCAGCGACGGTCCGGCAGCGACGGTGGCTGCAAAAGCAAAAAGGCAAGCACCCGATCGTTCGCGCGTCATGACGTCGCCGGCTGTTCGACGCAAGGCAAAGGAAGCAGGTATCGACCTTGCGACCGTACCGGGCACGGGTCCGGGTGGCCGCGTGACACGCCAGGACTTCGAGGCATTCGTCGAAGCGGCAGGCGCGCCTGCCGCTACAGCCACGAAAGCGACGCCAATTGCGGCTCAAGCAGTGCCGGGCGGAGAAACAAAGGAAATCAAGGTCATCGGCCTGCGTCGCATCATCGCCGAGCGCATGGCAACGGCGACGCGCGAGGTTCCTCACTTCACCTACGTTGAAGAAATTGACATCACCGAGCTCGAGTCACTTCGCAGGCATTTAAACGACAAGAAGGCTGACAAATCCGAACGCCTGACGCTGCTGCCGTTTCTGGGCCTTGCCCTGATTCGCGCGCTACGCGAATTCCCGCAGTGCAATACGACATACGACAAGGATCGCAATGTCCTGATCCAGCATGGGCCCGTGCACCTTGGCATTGCCACGCAAACACCGGACGGTCTCAAAGTTCCTGTCGTCCACCATGCCGGGTCTCTGTCACTGGACAAACTGGGTCACGAAATTCGCCGCATCTCCGAAGCGGCGCGCACCAACCGCATCAAGAAAAACGAACTCTCTGGCTCGACGATCACGATCACTAGTCTGGGCAAACTCGGCGGCATCGTTTCCACACCGGTCATCAACATGCCTGAGGTCGGCATTATCGGAGTCAATCGGGCCGTGGAGCGTCCCGTCGTGATCGACGGCCAGGTTACCGTGCGCCTCATGATGAACCTGTCGTCATCGTTCGATCATCGTTTTGTCGATGGCTACGATGCGGCCGCGATGATTCAGCTTATCAGGGAAATGCTGGAACACCCAGCGACTATCTTTCTGCCGTAACCGCGTCGCTCGCCGATTTTTTCTCTAGATATACCTGTACCGGACACAGCGAATCTAGCCGCAGCTCGGATGCATCATTCAAACCAAGGTGTGCGTAACGCTCCTTAAGGGCGCCTTCGTCGGCAATCATGTAAAGCTCGGGCGCTTCCCAGTATTGCGGACACATCGCCACAAAGGCCGCGTGCATATGCTTGTACAGTGCGGCATCAAAGTGATTGATATTTAGCGCCTCATCCCAGTACTCATTGACATGATCTGCCCAGTCGAATTCTCGCTGGATTATCCAATGGTCGTCCTGCCATCGCAGGATGGCCGGTTTGCCGGCGATGATGTCGTCCTCGAACAGGCTGCGGTAAAAGCGATGGCCCTCGTAATTGGCAACGAGGTCCGCGTTGGAGTATGAGCCTGTGGTCAGGCTGCCGAAAAGTGCTCGCTCCGTATAGGCCGATTGCTGTGCCGCTTTCTCCTCCGAGCCATACCGCAAGTAGCGCCGATAAAACTTGCGACCCTGCGATATAAAGTGGCCGATCTTGTCGGAACCGATTAGCTGGTTATTGACGCGGATTGTCTTGCCGACACCAAATATCGAAATCACGCGTACGGCCCAGATCGGATGATCCGCGAAAACGCTGTCGTAGCGCCGCGTCTCGAGCTTGTCGACATCGGGCGACTTCATTGCCCAGCGTTCGAGCCTGTCTACCCAATGAAGGCCACCGATCTTCTGATAGATCGCGTCGACAAATGCCATTTTGTCCTGGCCGTTGTGCCACTCCGCGACGATCTCTTCCAGCGTATCGTTAACCTTCCGATTGAGTGCTGCGGTCGAGTCAGCAATCGGCTCGCTACGATTCGAGAACTGATCCGTTTCGTAGGCGAACGCTATCACCGGCGCGTTGAACGCGAGTGCGGTCGCCGTAAGTTGCAAAAAAACTTTTCGCGTTGTCTCATTCAAATCGATAAGTAAGATTGGCGAGTACGGTGCGCCGATCGCCGCCGCCCACCTCGACCGTTGCTTCCCAGGCATCGGACATCATCATGTGTGCGCCGAAGCTCGCGTTGAAATCCTTTTTCTGTGACAGGTCGACCTCGAATGCGACATCCTGTCCGTCGATCGGTGGCGGCAACATCGAACCAACGAGGCCCAGGTCAATATCGAGCATGCCGCTGTGTCTTTCTTCGGCTTCGAGGAGATAGCCGCCGATCCAGAACTCGGTGTGATCGCCGAAACGCAACCCGAGCCGAGTTTGAATCGTCGTCGCGCTGACAGACGACTTGAAATCTCCGCTCAAGCTTGAGTCGGTGACGGTACCCGTCACCGAGGCGAACCAACGGTCTCCGCCGACGGCGAACACGATGCCACCTCCGTAGACGCTGCCATCGTAGTCAATGCTCAGGGTATTCGTCGCAGGCGGCAACGGCAGACCGAGCACGCCCAGATCGATTGTTGTATCGCCGTCAATCTGCCCGTAGATCGCGAACACATTCAGGAACGGTGTGAGCCAGACATCGAGCTTAATATCGGAATGCCGAATCTCGTTTTCGATCGGCACGATGCTGGGGTCCGGGAGCAGTACCGCGCCCAGGTCCACGTCCACCACCCCCGTGTCGATGAGCTGCAGACTGTCGAGTGCGTACGGCTGACGCATGCCGAAGTAGTCGATACCGATGCCCCAGGTCCGGGGCAGCTTGCGATCGCCGGCCAGATCGTTCCCCCAGAGCGCCTCAGCGTTCGCGCAAAGCGGCAATACCAGTGTCGCGAGAAGCAGCAAACATTTGTTTTTCATATAATTTTCCCCGCTCTTCAGCCGACATCGACAAGCGAAATCAGGCTGCGCCTACTCTGAATATACCACTCGGGTCACGACAGGGGGCGGGCGCGCCTAGCCGCGCATGTCTCCAAGCTCGATGCCGGCGAGCATGATCGCAAACGTCATCGTGATTGCGAAGTTCGAGCCCCACCGGGCCAGGCCGCTGACAGCCAGCCCCGTACCGCGAATCTGATTCGGAAATATTTCGCCGAGGATCACCCACATGACCGGGCCCCACGAAAAATTGAAGAACACGACGTAGCCGTTACGATATCGTCGTTGATCAGGTTTTCCCTTACCGTCACCATCATCTCAACAGCTATAGCGTCCGTGTCGCAAACCGCTCTTCAATTACTCGCGACGTGGAAAACTGATAGCGCATGTTGCGATAGACGCATACGTCCGTAATGTTGTCCGGCGTCCCCACAGGCGCCGCGCGGTAGTTCGTCGAGAACCGGTACGCGCCCTTGATCGGCAGCACGCGATGCCAGGTATGCCCGTGCAGCAGAACCAGCGTACCTTGCTTCGGCCGCAGCACGACCTGCCCGTCGAATTCGCCGACTGGATCCCCAGCCGGTATCAGTCCGCGCCGGTGTGAGCCAGGTACAACGACGGTCTGGCCGCCGATCTCATCCGTTATGTCGCTCGTGTAGACGAGGCGGTTGAGATTGAAGACCTTCGGGTCGTCGGGCGCGCAGTCCTGATGCCAGGCCTGCCCGGACGTTCCTTTCTTCGAGAACATCACCATGCAGTACTGACTGGTCCAGTTGTCGCCGAGGATGGCATCGCTAAGCTCTCCAAGGCGCGAATCTGCATCGATCACATCGAATGTGTCGACACCCTCGTTCTGTGGAAACCAAGGTATGACGTCGGTCTTTGCCTTGTCGAGGAATTCGTCGCTGTGCAGGAAGTCCGGGTTCTCGCCGAAATGACTTCGAATCAATTGATCGAGGCCATCCATCAGTTCGGAATCGCAGAAGTCTTCAATGACGATGTAGCCGTCGCGCTCGAATCTTGCCAGTACGTCACTGGTATTCATGCTGCTGCTCAATTGAC
The DNA here is from genome assembly GCA_029864095.1 of Gammaproteobacteria bacterium. Taxonomy (GTDB): domain Bacteria; phylum Pseudomonadota; class Gammaproteobacteria; order Steroidobacterales; family Woeseiaceae; genus UBA1847. The sequence goes on from JAOTUB010000023.1 coordinate 29,232, forward strand.
GTAGAACGGTATATTGGCATGCCCTGCATGGCCTTGCCCGTCGTAAACATAGACGAACAGACGGTAGGCGCCGGACTCTGCAGGAGCGGTAACGGCCACCTCGTGACCGGACGAATCGTCAACCAGGCCTGGCAGTATCTCGGGCACTTCTTCGGGGTCACCACCGGACTGGGTCGCCTCGCTCTCGCGCATGACTTCCCATCGATACGCGAGATCATCGCCATCGGGATCAATCGCGGAAATGGCGGCACGGTATTGTTCGCCAACCTCGAGAGTGACGTTCTCGTGAGCCGTTCGGCCGTCGAGCGTAAACGCCTCGATTCTCGGCGATCTGTTCTTGGGCCACTCACCGTTCCAGAGGTAGTGCATGACGTCGATGGCTTCAGTTTCAGCGCCGTCGGCCAGGAACATGCCGTACCAGGTCGGAGTGCGTTCCTGCTTCTGGCCCCAAAGGAACACATAAGAACCGAGTATCAGCGAGGGATCCGAGCGAATCGCGGCTTCGTAAGCCGCAAGATACGTGTCTGCTTTCTCACTGCTGTGTTGTTCTATCGGTGCGCCCCAGGTCGTCTTGCCCACTTCCCAATGACCTATTGTGCCCCACTCCGTGATCATATACGGCCGTTTGAAGCCAATGTCCGCGAACCGCTGCGGCAGATTGACTATCTCGCCATACAGCTGAATGCTAATGAAATCCAGGTCCGGCGCACGTTCATCGATAACGGCGATGAGCTCCGCATTGAAGCCGGCAAGCGACGCCGTCGTCGGATGCTTGCCGTCAACGTCGTGAATCATCTCGGAAATTTCGTTAACCGCATCGAATACCTTCGGGTTCCTGTAATGGAGGTTCGGCTCATTGCCGATCATCCATACCAGCAGTGCAGGGTGGTCCTTGTACTTGAGCACTTCGTCGCGCGCAAACTTCAATTGTGCGGCGACCGCATCATGATCGTCGTAGTCGAAGCCGTGGCGCTCCCGCGCGATCTCGATGCACATCACGACGGTCAAACCAAGTCTTTGCGCCTCGTCGAGAACCTGCTGCCCGTTATCAGTGCGCCAGGTCCTGAACGAAGTCCCGCCGTGGGCTGCAAAGCTTTCGAGGTCTGCCGAATCGATACCCGCACCGTTGATACGATACGGCTCGCCATTATGCATCAGCACGTATTTATCGCCCTGATGACGCACCGTGACGTCTGCGCCGCCATTGCATGCGGCACCAAGCAATAACGCGATGCCTAGTACGCTGAACGTCGATACGTGGGTCGTGATCACGCGTCCTCAATGCCACCGGCATCGTTACTTCGAATAGGGCCGGGCGGATGCCCGTTCGACCAGCTTGGGGTCGAACACGTGTTTGATTTCCACGCCGTTGACGTTGTAGACATTCTGCAGCACCCAGTGCGCAGCCATGCGACCCATGTCTTCAATCGGAAAATTTACCGTAGAGAGCTTCGGATACAGGTAGCGGCTAAACGGGGAGTTGTCGAAACCGACAATCGACATGTCATCCGGCATGGACATTCCCCTCGCTCGAATCATGTCCATGGCCCCGGCAGCCATCTCGTCGTTCGCGCAAACCACCGCCGTGAAGGGAAGCCCTTGCTGCAACAGCTGCGTCATTCCGTTACTGCCGGAAATTTCATGATAGTCGCCCTCGACCATCAGACGGTCATCGAATTGCCGGCCGTGCTCCCGCAGCGCACGCTTGTGGCCCGCCAACCGCGCGATCGCATCGCCCCACGTTAGCGGCCCGGAAATATACGCGATATCCCGATGGCTCATCTCGAGCAACATATTCGTTGCGAGGAAACCGCCTTGTTCGTTGTTCAGGCTAATGCAGTTGTCTTCCAGCCCTGAAACAGCCCGGTTCATGACGACGAACGGCATTGCGCCATCTTTCTGCTCGAGCAGGTATTCGTCTGACAGGGCTTCGACGTGCAGGATCAGCGCGTCACAGTTACGATCGAGCAGAAATTTTATGGCTTCCAGTTCCTGGGCTTCATTACTGTGTCCGGTTGCAAACATTGCAAGCTTCCCTGCGCTTCTCAGTTCGGCCTCTATGCCGCTGAGCATCCCGCCGAAGAACGGGCCATACACCTCAGATACCAGGATACCGACGCAGTTAGAGCGGTTCGAGGCAAGAGATTGGGCGATCGTATTGGGCCGATAGTCGAGCTCCCGCATCGCTGACAGGACTTTGTCACGGGTCTTTGGGCTGACCCGACCACTGTCGTTTATTACCCTCGACACGGTAGCAAGCGATACGCCCGCCAATTTGGATACTTCGTAGATGGTCGCCATCGATGTCCAGGCAGCTGAGACTAGTTATTATTTTGTAAGCGCTTACATCTTATCGCTTATTGCTCACCGAATCAAAGTGGATTTGCCTGTTGCAACAGGCAATTACAGTCAAACATACCATTGCTAGCGGGGCCGGGCGTCTACGTCGCTGCCTTGCAGTATTCCTTGACGTAGGCCGAGTGATCGGGCAGCTGTGAGACCGTTGTGTCGACGTGTGTTTTGATCTGTTTCAGGAACCTGTCCAGTTCCTCATAATCCATAACATCGACGACCGGATGATATTGCTCGGGCACAATGCCCTGTCCCAGCATGACCTGCAGCCAAGAATTTTCTGCGAATAGCTCGTTCGCTAATCTGAAGACTCTACCAGTTCGCTTGAAAAGCTCGATCCTATGCGCCAGTGACTCGGGAATTTCCATATTGCGGCAGTAGCGCCAGAACGGCGTATCCTGACGGTTTGTTACGCAATAGTGCAGGATGATGAAGTCACGAATGGTCTCGATCTCGAAACGCGCCTGCTGGTTGAATTCGTCGATATCCGTCTGTTCGATTCTGCCCTGCGGGAACATTTGCATGAGACGAATCGCACTTCTTTGAATCAGGTGAATACTGGTCGATTCGAGTGGCTCCAGGAATCCGCTTGCCAGTCCGATCGCTACACAATTCTTGCTCCACTGTTTCAGGCGCTGACCGGGACGAAACTTGATAAGGCGCGGCTCCGTAAGCAGTTCGCCTTCGATGTTGGCTAGCAAGGTCTCACGCGCATTATCATCGCTGATGTAACGACTGCAGTAGACCATGCCGTTGCCGACGCGATGCTGCAATGGAATACGCCACTGCCAGCCGGCTTCTCTCGCGATCGAGCGCGTATACGGTATTGCCGGGCCCGTCGATTCGGTTTGCACTGCAACGGCGCTGTCACACGGCAGCCAATGTGACCAGTCTTCGTAACCCGCATGCAGCGTCTGCTCGATGAGCAGCCCGCGGAACCCGGTGCAATCGATAAAAAGATCACCCTCAATCTTCTGACCAGAATCCAGCGTAAGCGACTTTATGAATCCCGATTCCGAATCGGTTTTTACCTCGACAATCTTGCCTTCGATTCGCACCGTGCCGTTTGCCTCGCTAAATTCTCTCAGGAACTGCGCATATAGCGTGGCGTCGATATGAAACGCATAGTTGAGCCCGTTCTTTGGCAGATGGGCAAACTTGTTTTCTTGTGCTGCCCGCAGCTCCAGGCAGTAGTTACCGAAATCCTCGGCAAGCCCTTTCTGATGACCAGACAGCCAGATGTGCTGGAATCCCGCGCTCCAGTGGTCCGTACCCGTGTTACCAAATGAGTGGATATAATCCTCGTTCACATCGCGCCAGTTTTCGAACGAGATACCAAGCTTGAACGTCGCCTGGACAGCGGCCATGAATTCCGGCTCGCTAATCTGGCAAAGCTGGTGGTACTTCACGAGCGGCGGAATGGTTGCCTCGCCGACGCCGACTGTCCCGATCTCGTCCGATTCGACCAGGTAAATATTCAGCACCTTGCCGATGGTCTTCGACAGTATTGCCGCAACCATCCAGCCGGCCGTACCGCCTCCGGCGATAACGACTCTCTTAATGCCTTCGCTACTCATGTTAGTCCTGTGTTGTTCTGTTCGTAGTTATCAGCGATTCAGTTTGTTCAGCAAATCTGCTCGCAGCATTCTCGCGATCTTCTCGTCCATCGGCGCCAACTGGCCACGGGCCTGTTCCGGAATATGTTCGAACGTGCTGTCATCAGCGCTGAAAACATAATGCTGGAAGATGTCATGCCATACTTTACGCTGTTGCGGTGGCAGATCGCGAATGGTCAGGATCGCGTGATTCAGGGCGTTCACGGGCGTGCCCATATAGTCCGGGGACTGCCGCCACCAGTAGTTTACCAGCACATTGAAGCTGTCCAGGCCCTCGATGTGGTGCCACCACATGCTCGGAATGAACAGCGCGTCGCCTGCTTCCATCTCCGCCACCTGCGCGCTCTTTAGCGCCTCGCGAAACCTCGGGAATTTTTCGTAGTCCGGATCGTGAAAGTCCACGAGGCTGATTTCCCGCCCGGCTGGCGTGAGATGCAGCGGCCCCACGTACAGGTTTTTCAGTTGTTCGGGCGGGAACAAGGTAAAGCGCCGACGTCCAACCGCACAACACGCCAGGTTGTCCGGCAGGTCCCAATGCGCGGCAATGCGAGATCGGTTGCCCAACCAGATGCTGGCCAGTGGCTTTATGTCACCGAATTCGATGTCATTTTCGGCCCGAAAACCCGGCAGACAGGTGTCTATTGTCGTCGACCCAACGTAATACGACGGTGCCTTGTCCACAAGTTCGTAGCGAAGTATCTCGGTGAGTACCTGATCGAGTTTCGCCGTGCCCTGATCATAGTCGAAGCCCGAGACGTCATCGTTGTAGAACAGTCGACCCCGTTTCTCTGGTGGTGCACAGCAGACACCGACAGTCGCATTCGAATAAAACTCGAGGAGATACTGCGCGGCCGCGGACACTGACTTTTTACCCGCCCTGACGAACGGCCAGTCGGCAACCAGGCCCTTGAGCAGCAGCGGCTCTGTCGAGGTCAGGATCTCGGAGGGGACCGCATCTGCCCGAACATCACGCACCTCCCTGACTGTCTGGTCGATCTCGAGCATATCCGTGCGTGCTTACTGCTCGACCAGCGCGTTCTTCTTGTCGATGAGCGCGCGAATATTCGAGAGCGATGCGATCGCCATATAAATAGGCAACAGAAAGCCTTTTTCATTGAGATCAGCGAGTGCACTGCCATCGAGCCCTGCCAATGCGTCTTCGTTGATGGTGTGAAAACCCATGAGGCGATTCTGCGAACCGTCATTGAGTTCGATATCCAACGCGACCGACTCCAGCAAGTCGCGTTCCACCAGTTCCTTGATAAACAGTTGATGGACTCCGTATCCCTCATTAATGGTATTCAGGATAGAGTTGATGCGCTCGAGGTACGCGCTGATACCGCCGTGCGCCAGAAATACGGCTTCTCCCTCGCTGTCGCTGATTCGCGGACTATCGATATCCAGGTGGATGACTGGCGCTTTGTCGGAGCTACCGCTTCCCGCAGGCTGCTGAAACCCTATCAGGAACGGCTCGCGCTCCACGGTCAGGGGAATATAACTGGCATCCCACCCTGCATCGCTCAGAAACAGGTTTTCCTTGTCTACGAAACCGAACAGGGCGACAGCGATAAATTCACCATCCTTGGGCCCCTTCCTGAAAAAGATCGGATAGTGTGCCTGGATGCTGCGGAATTCCCAGGAAAACGTGATCGCGAACTGCACGTCGTCGCCGTACTCTGCCGACCGTGCCGTGATCACTTTAAGATCTTTGTGATCGACGTTATTTAACAAGACATGGTTTGGCATACACAGCCTGCACGTGTGAGTGTGATGGGGTTCGCAAACGAGTTTATCAGCAAGCCCAGCTTCTGAGATAGAAAAAAGCCGCTGGTATCAGCGGCTTTTTCTTATAACAGCTGTTATGAACGCGTCACAACACTCCAGATAACTCTACTGGAAGTCGTACCGCGCACCGATCATGTAACGTGGACCCGTCTGCGTGACAAACGCGGCAGCATTCGGCACCCGGTAGAACGATCGTGTGTACTCGTCCGTCAGGTTGATGCCTTCGACGAAGACCGTCAGCTGGTCGTTCACGTTGTAACTCACGTTTCCGTCCAGCTGCCCGTACGATTCCACGAAGTGTGGATTCGCCGCACCTGCGCCGTCAAACCTTCCGATCAGGTACTCGTCGCGCCAGTTATAGGCAAGTCTCGTCGACCAATCATCGTTCTCAAAGAACACGACGAGGTTCGCCGAGTCGCTGATGCCTTCGAGCACAAACTGCTGGTTGGGGTCTGTGATGTCGTAGTTATTGTCGGCATCGACCTTCGTGTAGTTAGCGCTGACGCCGAAGCCCGTGTCGCCGAACAGATGCTGAACCGCCAGTTCCCAGCCGTCGACACCTTCGTTACCCGCATTCACAGGCACCGAAATAGTGAACTCGAACGGCGGATCTTCCCCGGGGATGCCCCGGATCGTGCCGGCCACCGGATCGACCTCAGGCGTGTTGCCGTAATTCGCAAAAATGTACGCCCGAATTGCGTCATTGTCGCCGACACCTCCGGTCGCGGCATTCGCCTCATCGTATCTGGCGCCCGCACCCGGGTGCGGCAGATCGAACGGCGTTCCCGTTACGGTGCCGATGGAAACGTAGTTGTCGATGTCCTTGTTGAAGTAACTGAGCGACGCGTAGCTTCCCGAACCGTAGTACCACTCGAACGAAAGGTCGATATTGGTTGACTCAAGCGGCAGCAGGCCCGGATCGCCCTGGTTGCCGCTACCGAAATCCCGGCGCACCAGAGTCGCAAGCGTCTGTCCGCCCTGGATGTCGCTCCAGCCCGGCCGACCAATCGTCTCGCTGTAGCCAAGGCGTAGGATCATGTCCTCGGCAACTTCGACGTTGAAGTCCAAGCTAGGCAACACGTAGTCATAGTCACCCTTGAGCTTCGTGAAGTCGTTGCCCGCCGTGATAACGCTGAACTCGTTCGCAGCCGCCCACTCGATGTATTGCGGGACCGGCACCAATGCCTCGGACGTGACGTCCGTCTTCTCATAACGCACGCCGGCCGCCAGATTTGCAGGCTTGCCGCCGATCTCGAAACTCGCGTTGAACTGCAGGTAGGCCGCCGTGGATTCTTCTTTCGTGCGCAAATCGGTGTCCCAGTCGCGCGTTGCTCCCCAGCGACTCAACGGTGCTACCGCCGCCCTCGCCGCCTCTATAGCACGGTCGAAGTCGACACGAATGAACTCGTTGAACAAGCGGTTATCGCTGGAGCCCGAAATATTGTTGAAATATTTTCTGACGTTATCGACGGTGAACAGAGAGTCGTCGTAGTCGGCCGGAGAACCTGCGCCGCCCCAGGTGTCGGCTTGAACCGTTGAAAACGCCGACTGATTGTCGACTTCCGTGAGCATTACGCCGAAGTCGAGGCTGTACGCATCGTCATCGAAGAAGTAGCTGCCGCTCAAATGCAGCTGATCAACCGTGTTGTTAGAGAAACCATTGCGGAACGCCGATCCGGTCGTAAACGTCTGCGCAGGGTCGATACCCGTTGTGCCCGGCGCGAGCTCCACTTCAAAGACCGGAAAATCCCTGTCCCAGTGGGTGGTCGTGGTGCCGCGGTAGAAGCCGAAGAAACCAACGGCGTTGCCGGTACCGTACTGGCTTGCCTGCTGGGACTCCGATTCCGACGAGTGGAAGTCCAGCGCGAAGCTCAGGTTGTCGCTCGGTTCCCACTGCAGGTTGAGACCAAGGGAATTCAGCTCATGGTTGACGCCGTAGTTACCGGTATTGCCGCCGAAGTCGCCGTTGGGATCGGGGTTATTTGGATCAAGCGGGTCGCGAACCTCCGAGTAAGAAATCGGACCGGCAACGGGCCCATCGGTCCAGCTCGAAATCGTCGTCGGACTGAAGCCGTTCCATGCCGAAAGTTCGGCGCGCTGCGTCAGGATCTCGTTCTCCGAGTACGTGTAATCGAGCGTCGCGGTCACGGTATCCGTGGGCGCGAACTGCAGTACGAGCTGACCGTTCGTCCTCTCGCGCTGAATATCGTTGAACGTATAGGCCAGGTTCTGGGGTACCTGGTAAGGGCCGGTTGGCCGATTTTCGGTCGTCGTGCCGTTACTGCCCTCAACCGGCAGGTTGCCCCAGCCACAGCAGGAGCCGTCGCCGATATTGGTGCGAAAACCGCTGGATGCGCCGGCCTGGTTGTAGCCGAGGTTCCGGTCCTGGTAGCTCGCCGAGATGCCGACACCAAACTTGCCGTCTGCAAAGGTATTGCTGAATATGCCGGAGAGTTCCGGCGTGACGTCGTCACCGTTCTCGACGGAGCTGTCCAACACGGCCTTCGCACCAACGCTCAGTACCATGTCCGCGTTGTCTAACG
>JAOTUB010000128.1 GCA_029864095.1 Gammaproteobacteria bacterium
AGGATGGAAGATTTCAGGCGATGGAGGCGCCGCTTCGATATTGGACATCCCTTCGAGTACGCTGCGCTCGAAAATGAATCGTCTCGGAATCGCTCGGCCGACGATGCCCTAGGGTTGAGCGCGCAGCACGACGAAAGGCGTCACCGTGAAGCGGTACGCCGATCCTCTCACCCCGACCCGATTCGCGGCGCGAGGCGTGGAGTCGTTACTGAGTAGCGGTCTGGAGAGACTGCTGTGTTTCCTGGCTGGCCTCTAAACGCTCAATCGTTGCGACGACGTCTTCGCAGGATCTGTGCTGCATGCGATCGCGGCGCTCGAAACGAGACACAACACCACCTTTCTTCTCCAGGGTCAGTGTTAGTTGATCCCTTGGAGCGAGGCTTACCGGCATCTCCTGTGGCGGCGAACTGTGTATCTCGACCCGATAATCGCCCTCCGGCAGAAGCAGGGGTTCGTCTGAACCGAGTGATCCGTTCGCGACCTTTGTATTGCCTTTGAATACGCTAAACGAGGTCGCTACTGTTTGCACCAATGCGTCCTTGAGTTCTTCGGCACTACCCGCCGTGACGTAGTGGCCGCCCGATGCACGCGCAACTGCCTGCAGACTGGCCGTGTCTTCATCGGCGGCATTGCCAAGCCCGAAACCGATCAAGTGAACGATGATGCCCTGCTCGCGGAGTTCGCGCGCCGCCTGGACAGGGTCCCCGCCACAGCTTTCGATGCCATCGGTGACCAGGACCAGCGCACGATCGTCCTGCAACGTACCGAAATCTCCCGTCGCCTGGTTCAGTGCAAAAGCGATGGGCGTCTGGCCGAGAGGCTGCAGGCGGGCGATCGCCTGGCGTATGGGTTCGCGGTTCTGCGCACCGAACGGCACTAACAAAGTAGAATCGGCGCAGTTGTTGCTCTCGCTCGGGCTCGTGCTACCGTATGCGCGGAGCGCCAGGTCCAGGTCCTGGGGGAACCAGTAGGAGACATCGTGCAAGATCTCCTTGGCGACCACCATCTTGGGCTGACCGCCCATGCGCCCCCACATGCTTCTGGACGCATCAACGACGATTTCAACCGCCCGGTCGTCGAGGGATAGCACAGGCCGTCCCTCTTTCACGGCTGCTACCTCCAGCGCGGCACAGCTTGCATCGCGCACGGTTACAGTGACCGCGGTTTCATTTGTCTCCCCATCCAGGCTCGTTGCAAACGCGACGATACGATTTTCACCGACCTCGAGCGGCACGTTTCCGGCGAACGTTCCACCTGCGAGCTGAGCCGGAACAGGCTCCGACCCGTTAACGCTCAGTGTGACGCTCTCAATGCCTGTGGTGCGAAGATCCAGGAATGCCTGCGGAAGCTTGGCTGGGTCCGACACCTGGAGGAAACTGCCGCCCGTTGCCCAAGCAATGGTATCGAGTATCGAGCCGCCCTTCTTGCTCGAGCCGAGCAAAAGCGTTTGAATCGCAGCGCCTTTCGCGTGCGAACGTACCGCGGCGTCATACGCCTTTTTCTCGTTCGACATGCCGTCCGTAAATAGCATGATCACTCGCGATGACCCGGGTCGCCCGTTTAGCTCGAGTTCCGCGAGCGCTGTCTGAATGCCGGCAGCGAGATTCGTGCTACCGGATCGTGGCAAGTTCCGCAACGCCTCGGCAACCAGGTTTCGGTCCGACGTCAAGGCCTGCGCGAGTTCACCCTTGTTATCAAAGCTGACGACACCGATTTTGATGTCGCTTTTCGGCGATAGGTTTCTAACCAGGCCGACAGCCCCTGCGGAGCGATAATCCTTCGGATCCGTGCTGCGGAGACTCTGCGACGTATCCATGACGAACATCATGTCTAGATATCGGACACCGCCGATGGCCGACGCGATGCCCTCCACCTCAACCGTCGTTTCGCCCTCGGCCGCGTCATAATCGGTTGAGGGTGACTGAATTTCGATCTGCACATCGCCCTGGGACAGCCGCGACGCATCGGAGAGCTGTTCTACATCGCCTGACGCGGCGCCGCACACCAGGGCTGAGAGAAAGACGAATAAAGCGTTTCGCATGGAATCACCCGTTGATCAAGGCGCACGCGCTCAACAGGCCGGAGAAGCTAACCCAAGCTGGACGATAACCAGGCTCCCCGGCGCCAATCGAAGTCACGTGCCACTGTCGTAAGTTCCCCGAGCATAGAACACCCCAGCTGACATAATCTGGGACGTGGCACACACTTTCGGTGTTTATCGACGCGAAGAAGTTCAGTCGGGCACGCCCAACCGCTTGTGCATGAGCGGGCTGGTCGTCGTGTACTGGAGGTGGACCTTTTTGCCTGGCTCCAATCTTGCCTTAATCGCAAACGCCGCCAGTGCTGCTTCGTGAAAACCACACAGGATGAGTTTTTTCTTTCCGGGATAATAGCTGATGTCACCGATCGCATAGATTCCCGGTTCTGATGTTTCAAATTTTTCGGTATCGACATTGATCGTCTTGCGATTGATGTCGAGACCCCATTCGGCAATCGGGCCGAGCTTAGGCGCCAAGCCGTAAAACACCAAGACGTGGTCGGCGGGTACATCGACTGCTTCTCCGTCCTTGGGCTGTATAGTGATCGAACTAATCATGCTATCCACTCCGTCAATAGCCGTTGCTTTGGCGGCGTCGATTGCATCCATTTTTCCATCGGCTACCAGTTTTCGCATTTTGTCGACCGAAGCCGGGACCGCGCGGTATTCCTCGCGACGATGTACCAATGTAATGTGCTCGGCAACATTGATCAGTTCCAATACCCAGTCCAGCGCCGAATCTCCACCGCCCAGAATGACCAGCCGTTTGCCAGCGAATTGCTGCGGATCCTGTACGCGATAATGCAGCGTCTTGCCTGCAAAGTCTTCGGCACCCGGTACCCTGAGTTCTCGCGGCTGAAACGAGCCGACGCCCCCGGCAATGACGACTGCCTTGGTGTGGAATTGCGTACCGGCGCTCGTCTCTACATGAAATGAATCGTCACTCGTTTTCCTGACAACGCGGACCTCCTCACCCAGATGCATGCCGCAGTTGAACGGCTCGATCTGCTTCAAGAGGGCTTCGGTCAACTCCTGTCCGGAGCAAACCGGGATGCCAGGGATATCGTAAATCGGCTTGTCAGGATAAAGCTCGGTGCATTGACCTCCCGGTTGCCGGATGGAATCGACAACTTCAGCTTTCACGCCTAGGAGCCCCAGCTCGAAGACCTGGAACAGGCCGCAAGGCCCGGCGCCGATGATGACTACATCCGTATCGATCACTCAATTCCTCCATGCGATCCGAGGCCGCAGACAATAGCACGGCAAGTTACAATCCGTCTCTTGGTTATGTGTCACTGCAAGACGTCGGCGATGTCAGCAACCGCAAATGACTCGCCTGCAACGTCACAAATTTTCTGCAAATCTGGTGGGAACTTGGCAATCGGATAGGCCATGCAGGCTGCAGCGGCAGTGGCACTCGCAAAACGCACGAGCATTGCATCATCCATGCCCTGTCTCATGGCATAAATGACGCCCGCCTTGAACGAATCTCCGGCCCCCAGCGTGCTTTTTACTTCGACCTGATACGGCGTAAACCTCTGAATGTGCTGCCCTTTACGACCGAACCAAAGCTCTTTCACGCCAAAGGTGAATATGACTAACCCAGAAGTATGGTTGGCATAATCGGTAAACAAGGACGCAAGATCCTCTTCGGGATAATTGCTGCTAAGGAATTCTGCCGAGAGGATATTGACCTCTGAAAACCGATGTGTGTCGGAGTCTGTTCGGCAATCCACCGTGGCGAAGTTCACATTGTGTTTATGGCATAGCCGGGCTACTTCGGCTGACTCTTCAAAGAAGAAAGGATCCAGACCAACGACTTTTGCCTGTTGTATCGCCTTTTCATTCGCAGGATTCCATCGCCGCATGGACTTGTTGGCAAAAAAATGGCCGAATCGACCAAAGGCTGTGCGGGTATTCTGATCGACAAACACCACGTCCTCTAAACCGTCGAAATCAGGGTCGTAGGTCATTAGCTCCAGAGAAACGGGGCTCGCATCGAAGTAGGACACGAGTTCCGGGTGCGTATTACGACCCAGAAAATTTCCGTCAAGGTGAACTGTCAGCCCCAGGCTCCCTAACACGACTGCACAGGTACCTGTTTCTCCTCCAGGCAGACGATGAGACTCGGCGATTTCGCAATAACTATCGGGTTGCGGAAACTCACCATTGAGACGATGACTGGTCGTCATCAAAGTCATACCGTAAAGATAGATTTCTCTTTCGCTCAAGGACATTTGCTTAATTATCGACTGTCATAGCTGTGCCTTCGAAAGAGCGCCAATTTTACGCATCCACGCACATTGAACAACTATTGCATGTTTAATAACCTCATGATCGATGTTTCGCCGGAGGCCGCCTAACAGCAGTGGGGTCGGATGCAATTGCCATCGACTCCGACCCCAAGACGTTGCAGTCGACTACCGTGTTCGTGTGATCGTGATTTTGGCGACAGGATTTCGCCAGTCGTGCTTGTAAGGGGCAAGATCGGCGATGCCGTGCACGCCGTTGTGAATGTGCACATACCCTTCAGCATCACCCGTCGAGCGGGCGTTGCCGCTGTCCATCGCACAGGCAGGTCCTGGAACGAATGCGCAGTCCTCATTGTTGCCCTCACTGCCGGCATCGTATCCGAGTGCGTAATAAGTCCGGCTGGCACCGCGCCACCTGGGTAACGACTCGGAGTCGATCGCGAGAAACGCGTCGTTTGAATTAACCAGCATCGAAACCACGCTCAGGACATTAAAGCCGCGCTTACTGCTAATCTCGTAAACAGCCGATGCGCCAGGCATTAATGGCGCGGCCGTGGCTTGCGCCTCGGCGATTTGCGGCAACGTCGAGATCAGCGCCACAAGAGGGCCGCCCATGCCGTCTTCAGCGACGACAGCGAGTTCGGCCAGTGCCGGCTCACCCACATTGAACAATGATATAGCGCTGGAATGCGTCACCAGCACCGGTGGACTGAACACCTGCCCTTTCGTTGCGTTGGTTATCGTGACCTCGTAGGTTAAATAGCGTCCATAGTGATCGGCGTTGGCAGTAGCCGTGAAAAACATAGCTGCGACCAGCAAAGCCGCGGAAAAGCGCGTGGCAGGTGTCATGTCGGAATACTCCCATGGAAAATTGGTGATTGTTGGTTCTTGTCGGTATTGCCAGTCCATAATTAGCATTGAACGGTGCCGAACAAATCACACAAAGATCACGAAAGTAATGTGAATGTAGCCAGGCGTCTCCGGCCCGACCGTTCAGGCCGCGTGCTTGTATAGCGGCAGGTCGAATTCGAATCGCGTGCCTGCGTCTACCTTGCTCATGACCGTAATCCGGCTGTCATGAAGATCGAGGATTCTCTTGACGATAGCGAGGCCCAAACCGGAAGAATCGGCCCGGGCTTCCTCTCCCTGCTCCGCTCGGTAGAAACGATCGAAAATCCGCGCAATGTCTTTCTCCGGTATTCCGGGCCCGGTGTCAGTCACGGCGACGGTGACCGACTCGGGACGCTCGGCGATGCTCAAAGTTATTTCTCCGCCCCGGGGCGTAAAACGAATCGCGTTACGGACCAGGTTCTCGAGAACTCGCTGTATGAGTCCGATATCGCCGATCGTAAATGCGCTATCTGCATCCAGCGCAATCGATAAGCTGATTTCTTTCTTGTCCGCCTCCAGTTGAAACTCCTGTGCTATGTCCTGCACCAGCTCCGGGATCGAGAACGCCTCCAGACTGGGCGTGACGCTTGCCGAGTCAAGTTTCGACAACTCGAAAAGATCGCCAATGAGAATGCCGAGCCGGACAGCATGCCGTCGCGCGATTTCAAGGTATCGGTCCCGATCAATTTTCGACATTGACTCACCCTTGATCAGCATGGTCTCGAGGTAACCCTGCATCGCAGACAGCGGCGTTCTGAGGTCATGAGAGATATTGCTTACGAGCTCCCGCCGTAATCGATCATTCTCTTTAAGCTGTGCGAGCTGGTCCTTTATCTGCCGTGACATCGCGACGAAAGCCTGCGCCAGATTGTCTATCTCATCGCCGGCTAGCGGCGGCTCGATCGTCGGCTCGAGATCGAAGCCCGAGTCACCGACGCGCTTGATGTCGTGACTGAGCAGTTTCAGCCGCCGGGTAAGCAGACCGAAAACCAGCAAACCAATCGTTGCCGCGGCGAATACGATGACGATAGCGACGACAATACTGACATTGCCGATATACGAGCCGTCGATGTCATTCGCCAACGCTTCATACGTCTGACCACCCAGAACCACGTACAGGTAGCCTTGCAGTTGCCCGTCCGTCCTTATTTCGGCAGCAGAGAAAACTTTTTGCATCGAGTCGCTGCGCGGATCATCGCCGTGCACGGGCATTCTCGCCGACTCTTCAATGAGCGCTCGCACCGGCGCGAGTTCGACGCGATCCCGCAAGACCGTGTCGACAGGCAGCGCGTGGCCGAGAATATTGCCGGCAGCGTCCAACAAGTAGATCTCGGCCGTGGGATTGATCACCATCGCGTGGCTTGCGAGTTCCCTGAGGCTCTCGAGGTCCGGTACGCCGTTGTTGATGAGATCACGCTGTCCGGTGACATACATCGCGATCGGTGCATTGAGCCGCTGCGTCAGCTCCTCGTAGTACAGACGCGTATTGATCTTGTCGACCAGAAAAAAGGCGCCGCCCATGAGTACGACAATGATCAGGAGCGCCGCCGACAGTTTTGCAAATAAGGTGTTCAATTGAGTTCGACCACTGCAGCGGCTGGTTCTTTTGCAGCGAATTTGTAGCCAACGCCCCACACGGTCACGATCAACTCCGGTTTGGACGGGTTATCTTCGATCTTGGCACGCAGACGATTAATGTGGGAATTGACCGTGTGTTCGTAACCTTCGTGACCGTAGCCCCAAACCTTGTCGAGCAGGTCGGCACGCCGAAAAACGCGACCCGGGTGCCGCGCAAAAAAGTCGAGGAGGTCAAATTCGCGCGCCGTCAGTTCGACTTTGCGGCTGCCGAGCGTTACCTCGCGCCGATTGGGATCGACGTTGAGCCTGCCTACCTGGATGGCGGGATTCTTCACCGCGCCAACCGGCTGAGCACGCTGCATGTTCTCGATACGGCGAAAAATGGCGCGCACGCGGGCGACCAGCTCCAGGACGCTGAATGGTTTGGTGAGGTAATCATCGGCCCCGGTTTCCAGCCCCAGCACACGATCCAGTTCAGACGATTTCGAGGTGAGCATCAATACCGGCTGATACGGCCGGTCCCGCCGAACCGATCGGCATATCTCGAGACCGTCGGGGCCGGGAAGCCGCAGGTCGAGAATGATCAACGCCCAGTTGTCGGAGGTCGCGAGACGCATGCCGTCGTAGCCATCGTTGGCCACGACCAGCTCATCGCACACGTCACTCAGATGCAGTGCAACAAGGTCCGCGATGTCCTGTTCATCCTCGACGAGGAGAATTCGACGCTTGCTCATACCGACCATTTCCCGAGGCGGCCTCTAATCAGTGTTTGTTATGGGTGCCCCTGAAATAATAGACCGGACATATCACGAAATTATCACGCCACGAGCGTCGCCGATAAAGATCCGTCCGGATGCGGTCGGCAGCCCCTACAAGACCCTGTCCAGGTCGGCACAAATGTCCTCCGGGTCCTCGAGACCGACAGAAAAGCGAAACAAACCGTCGCCCGCGACGCTGCGGTACTTCTCGAGCCCGGCACCTTCGAGTCCATAGGATGTTTCTGCCAGATCCTCGGTGCGGAGCAGGTACATCAGGCTGCGGTGGTGCCCCAGCGAGACGGCATAGTGAATGACCTCGAAGTCGGACATCATTCGGCGGGCGACGTCTTTGCTGTTCGCGACCCGGAATGACAGCATCCCGGAGAAATTGTCCATCTGCTTTGCCGCGAGTTCATGCTGGGGGTGTGATTCGAGCCCGGGATAAATAACCGACTCGACGCGCGGATGGTTCTCGAGATACTTGGCGACCGCAATCGCATTGGCGGCATGCTCGCGCATCCGTATCGGTAAAGTCGCCATGCCGCGCATGATCAACCAGGCATTGAACGGGCTGATCACGCCACCGAGGTGCGACAGTGCTTCAGTGCGCAAGGGAGCGAGGAGTTCTGTCGCACCGCAGATCGACCCGCCCATCGCGTCGCCGTGACCGCCGATGTATTTGGTCAATGAGTGCACGACGAGATCTGCGCCGAGTTTCAGCGGCCGCGTCGCAATCGGCGTCGCGAACGTGGAGTCGACGACCACGAGTGCACCATGCTCCCTGCCGATCTCGGCTATCGCTGCGATGTCCGCGATGTTGAGCAGCGGATTCGATGGTGTTTCCAGCCAGATCATGCGCGTCTCGTCACGCAATGCGTTGCCGACGTTGGCCGGATCCGAAGTGTCGACGACCGTAACGTCAATATCGAATCGCGGCAACGTATGTCGTGCGAGTTCCGCAGTGCCGGGATAATTGGTTTCACAAATAATCAGGTGATCGCCTCGCGAAAGATACCCGAGTAGCAAGCCCGTGGTTGCTGCCATGCCCGAAGCGAAAGCGATGCAGTCTTCGGCCTGTTCGAGTGTGGCCAGCTTGTCTTCGAGCTGGTCCGTTGTCGGGTTGGCCCACCGCGTGTAGACATAGGGCGCGTCGCTATCGAGGTTGTTTGCCGAGAAGCTGATTTCCCGATTGACACGAAACGTACTGGACATGACGAGGTCGGGTGCAGACGAATGGCTCCCCGTTTCGTGACCCTCGCCCGCGTGAATCGCCTGCGTTCTGATGCCCTTGTTGGAAAAATCTGTGCTCATGAATTGTCACCCGTTCGATCGAAATTGCGGTCCAACCGGGCTGCCAGCTCGCGCCCCTCGTCTTGGGACATCGCCGTCAATGGCGGTCGGACATTCGCCCAGCGATCATCGCCCATGGAGAATGCCAGCAGACGCTTTTGCGCCGGAATCGGCGCGTAATCCTGTACCGTCAAACGAAAGCGCTTCACTGTCTCGTGCAGAGCTCGCGCTGCGGCTATATCGCCCTTTTCGTACAAGCTCACAACCCTGGCGATGTCCCGGGCATTGATGTTCGCGGTTGCCGTAATGCAGCCTGGTGCACCGCGCTCCAAAGCGTCGAGCAACGGCAACTCGGATCCGGGATAAACGATCATGCCGTCGATATCGAGCAAGGCCCGGGTGTTTTCCCAGTCACCGGAACTGTCTTTGATGCCGACAATTTGTTCCTGGAAATCAACATGCAAGCGAGCCGCAAGTGCCGGCGGTATGCCAACGATTGCTATCGGCGGAATATGGTAGAGATAGATGCGTGCATCCGATCCGATCGCCGCGACCAATCGCTCGAAATATCGATACAATCCGTCCTCGCTCACTTCTTTGAAATAAAACGGCGGCAACGTCATCACGGCAGCACATCCCATGTCGAGACACGCCCGCGACAAGCGAGCGGTATCTGCGACATTCGACAGGCCGGTGCCCGGTATCATCCGTGTCGGGTCGATGCCGGCGTCGATCAATGCTTGCATCGCGGCGATTCGTTCGTCGATGCCCACCGACAATGCTTCTCCGGTTGTGCCAAACGGCGCGATGCCGGCGCAGCCCTGATCGAAGAGCCGTTTTGCATGGCTTACATAAAGGTCCGTCGCGACGGACAAATCCTCATTAAACGGCGTCAGTATCGGCGCGATAACTCC
>JAOTUB010000129.1 GCA_029864095.1 Gammaproteobacteria bacterium
ACATTGCCGCTACCTTGGCTATTGGAAATCCTGTCGCCTTCGAGGCCAAAGCTGATGAGCGCGACACTCGTGGATTCATTTCTATGACCAGTACCCGGCCGTCGTCCGGATTAACCGCAAACTGGACATTTGATCCGCCGGTGTCGACACCGATCTTGCGCAGCACGTCGATCGAGGCGTTTCGAAGTCGCTGGTATTCCTGGTCCGTCAGCGTCTGCGCGGGGGCCACGGTAATCGAGTCACCCGTATGCACGCCCATTGGATCGAGATTCTCGATCGAACAGACGATAATACAGTTGTCATTTCGGTCGCGAACGACCTCCATCTCGAACTCTTTCCAGCCGATCACCGATTCTTCGAGCAGTATCTCGGTTGTCGGAGACATCTCGAGACCGTGCGTGACGATGCGCTCGAATTCGTCGCGGTTGAATGCAATACCGCCGCCGGTGCCACCGAGCGTAAATGACGGCCGAATAATCGTTGGAAAACCAATTTTCGGCTGCTTCTCGAGCGCTTCCTCCAGGGAATGTGCAATCTCGGCTGTTGGCACTTCAAGGCCGATATCCGTCATCGCCTGCCGAAACAGGTCACGATCCTCGGCCATATCAATCGCTTCGCGCGAGGCGGCTATCATCTCGACCTTGTATTTCTCGAGGACGCCCTCGCGCGCCAGGTCGAGAGCACAATTCAGCCCCGTTTGTCCGCCCATCGTTGGTAGCAACGCATCCGGCCGCTCCTTCGCGATAATGCGTTCGAGGGCCGTCCAGTGAATCGGCTCGATATAGATCGCGTCGGCCGTGTCGGGGTCGGTCATGATCGTAGCCGGATTCGAATTGACCAGCACAACGCGGTAGCCCTCTTCTTTTAGGGCTTTGCAAGCCTGCGCACCCGAATAGTCGAACTCGCAGGCCTGACCAATGACGATGGGTCCTGCACCGATAATCAGAACACTGTCTATGTCAGTCCGCTTTGGCATAATCTACTTTAATAATTAATTATAAGTTACTGTTTATTAACACTATGTAGAGAGAACCGCTCTCTTCACGCTGCGCTTTTTTGTTTCCATGTCGTGCACGAATCGCTCGAATAGCGGGCGCAGGTCGTGCGGGCCGGGGCTCGCCTCGGGGTGTCCCTGGAAGCTGAATGCCGGCTGGTCTTTGAGCGCAATGCCCTGCAGCGTGCCGTCGAACAAGGAACGGTGAGTTGCAACGACGTCAGCCGGTAGAGTCTCCTCATCAACCGCGAACCCGTGATTCTGGCTCGTGATCATGACTTGCCCTGTTTCGAGGTCCTGCACAGGATGATTGGCGCCGTGATGGCCGAACTTCATCTTGGTCGTCTTGGCGCCGGCGGCAAGGGCCAGCAATTGGTGCCCGAGGCAAATACCGAAAATCGGTATGCCGGTTTGCAGAAACTCACGAATCGCATCGATCGCATACTCGCAGGGTTCCGGATCCCCCGGCCCGTTGGACAAGAATATGCCATCCGGTGACAGCGCCAATGCTTCCTCAGCGCTGGTCTTGGCGGGCACCACGGTCATGCGGCAGTCGAGATCCGAGAGCAGTCGCAGAATATTGCGTTTGATGCCGAAGTCGTACGCGACAACATGATAGGGGGCTATGCGGCGGCTCAGAATGCGCGGCCGGCGACCAAAGGTCACCCCGTGACACCACTGATAGGGCTGATCAGTGGTGACAAACTTCGCCAGGTCCATTCCGGAAATGCCAGGAAATTTACGCGCGTGCTTGATCGCAACGTCGGTATTTGCGTCACCGGTCATTATGCATCCAGACTGCGCGCCTTTCACGCGGATGATGCGCGTCAGCCGGCGTGTATCGATTTCGGCGATCGCGACCGTCCCCGCCCGCGCGAGAAACTCACTGAACGGTCGCTCCGAACGCCAACTGCTGCTAATCCTCGAGCTGTCACGTATGACAAGACCGGATGCATGCACCTGGGACGATTCCATGTCCTCGCTGTTAGTGCCGGTATTACCGATATGCGGGTAAGTCAGCGTGACGATCTGGCGGCAATAGGAAGGATCTGTAAGGATCTCCTGGTAGCCGGTCATCGCTGTATTGAATACGACTTCACCAATGGTCCGGCCATTGGCTCCGACCGAGACCCCCCGAAAGATTGTTCCATCAGCAAGTGCCAGAACAGCAGGCGTACTCAACAGCGATCCTCGTTAGTCAGTCTTGACTGATTTCAGATGCACAAAAGCGGAAGGACAGTGCCTCCCGCTCGTGATTTCGCTGACCGCTTAGCGATCCGACGTATCTTACTGAAACCAAAGATAGAGCGCTATAGCGAATCGGTCCTTTTTCCGCTGCTAGGCGACCGCTGGGGCGCCTTAAGATGCGCAAAACCTCTTAAGAGCCCAGATTCAGGACATCGTGCATCGAATAGCGGCCGGGCTGTCGACTGACGATCCAGCGCGCCGCTCGCAGTGCGCCATCGGCAAATACGTCTCGCGTAGTGACGCTGTGCGCCAGGGTCAGACGTTCGGTTGCAGATGAGAGCACGACGCTGTGATCGCCAGGTACGTCACCACGCCGCTCCACCTCGTAATGAATATCTTCCGCGGCCGTCCCGCGCGCGGCCGCAATGGCCTCGCCGAGCTTAAGCGCCGTCCCTGACGGGGAGTCGAGCTTGTGAATGTGGTGTGTTTCATGGACTTCGGCGGCGAATTCATCGCCCAGAGCGGCCGACGCCTGCCGTACGATAATCTCGAGAACAGCGACACCAAGGCTCATATTGCGGTCATACACGACCGCGACAGTGCGGGCTGCGGCATCCATTTCGGACCGCTGCGCATCGGTCAGACCACTAACGCCGCAGACCACCGGCTTACCATGACGCGTAACGGCAGCAAGGACATCGCTAATCGCGGCCGGCAGACTGAAGTCAATAACAACGTCCGCAACGGCAGCGACCGCATCGATATCGGAACTGATAAGAACGTCGCGAGGCAAGTTCAGGCTTGCGGCCCGCTCAGGGTCACGCACCCACAAACCAGCCAGAAGGAAATCCTTATGTGCCGCGATCGCACGCACGATCGCCTGACCCATACGGCCTGAGCCTGCGATGCCTATCCGGATTGAATTGATGTTGCGTTCCTTCAGCCGGGCTACGGGCTGATTCTATCGAAGAAACGCTTCACAGTTTCGAGCCAGCCGCCAGCGCGGGGACTGTGCTTCTCGCCTCCCGCCTGAACTGAGTCTTCAAATCGCTGCAGCAGTTCTCTCTGCTCTGCCGTCAGATTGACAGGTGTTTCGACGGCAACCTTGGCAAACAGGTCGCCCTGGCGTGCGTCGCGTACCGTGGTAACTCCTTTGCCGCGCAGGCGAAACACCTTGCCCGACTGCGTGCCCGGCGGCACTTTCAGCGTTACGTGGCCGTCGAGAGTCGGTAAGTCGATCTCGCCGCCGAGAGCTGCTTTAGCGATGCTGACTGGCACCTCACAAGCGAGGTCCGGGCCGTCGCGTTTGAACAACTTGTGCGGATTCACGCGGATTTCCACGTAGAGATCGCCGGGGGGACCACCGTTGCGGCCAGCCTCGCCTTCTCCTGAAAGCCGGATGCGGTCGCCATCGTCCACACCAGCCGGAACCTTGACCGACAGGGTTTTGGTTTTGTGCACCCGGCCACGACCGTGACAGTCGCCACACGGATCACCGATCACCGTGCCGGCGCCCTTACACGCGGGGCAGGTCTGTTGAATCGAGAAAAAACCCTGCTGCATGCGCACCTGTCCCGCGCCACCGCATGTCGTACATTTTACGGGTTCCGTGCCCTTTTTCGCGCCGCTGCCGCTGCAGGTCTCGCACGTTACCTGCGTCGGCACATCGATGGTTACCGAGTCCCCACTAACGGCTTTTTCGAGGTCGAGGCGCAGTTCATAGCCCAGATCGGCACCCCGAAAAACCTGACTGCCTCGTTGCCGGCCACCGCCAAATATATCGCCGAACACATCGCCGAAAATGTCGCCGAAGCCTTCGGCACTGAACCCCCCAGCGCCGCCAGCCCTGGCACTGAGTCCGTCGTGTCCAAATCGATCATAAGTTGCTCGTTTGTCCGGGTCTTTGAGCACCTCGTAGGCCTCTTTGGCCTCTTTGAACTTGCCTCCAGCACTGCCATCGCCCTTGTTGCGGTCCGGGTGATGCTTCATGGCTAGACGACGATACGATTTCTTGATCTCGTCGGCGGATGCCGTTCTCGAGACGCCAAGTACATCGTAGTAGTCGCGTTTTGCCATTGCTGCTTAAAGCTCGGGCGCCGCGGACGGCGCCCTTCAAGGTTTCACAAAATCCCGGAGACTACTCGGGCTTCGACTTGTCGTCGTCGACCTCTTCGAACTCGGCATCGACCACATCGTCAGCCGACGTACCACCCGTTGCGTCACCGGATTCCTTCGCCGCCTGCTCGGCGTAGAGCTTCTGGGCTAGGCCGCCCGATGCTTCGGCCAATGCCGCCGTCTTAGCCCGGATTTTTTCCTGGTCATCACTTTCGAGCGCTGACTTCAGGTCCGATATTGCGTTCTCGACATTGAGGCGTTCCTCGCCGGTCGCTTTCTCGCCCAGTTCGCTCAGCGTTTTCTGCGCCGCATGTATCAGACCGTCGGCCTGATTGCGGGCGTCGACCAGTTCGCGGAATTTTCGATCTTCCTCAGCGTGGCTTTCAGCGTCAGACACCATCTTGTCAATCTCATCATCGGAGAGTCCGCTGGACGCTTTTATGACAATATTCTGAGTCTTGCCCGTGGCCTTGTCCTTGGCCGAGACATTCAGAATTCCGTTCGCATCGATATCGAACGTAACCTCGATCTGCGGCAAGCCGCGCGGCGCCGGGGGAATATCCGCCAGGTCAAAGCGGCCGAGCGACTTGTTGTCTCTGGCGCGCTCGCGCTCTCCTTGCAACACGTGGATCGTGACGGCAGTCTGGTTGTCGTCCGCTGTCGAAAATACCTGCTCGGCATTTGCCGGGATCGTCGTGTTTTTGTCGATCAGCTTGGTCATTACCCCGCCGAGCGTTTCGATGCCCAGCGACAACGGCGTTACGTCGAGCAGCAACACATCCTTGACGTCGCCAGCAAGCACGCCACCCTGAATTGCGGCGCCAAGTGCGACCGCTTCGTCAGGGTTTACGTCCTTGCGAGGTTCCTTGCCAAAAAAGTTCTGCACCTCTTCCTGCACCTTTGGCATACGCGTCTGCCCGCCAACGAGAATCACGTCGTCGATCTCGTTGACTTTCAGACCCGCGTCGTTGAGCGCAATCTTGCACGGACCCATGGTTTGCTCGATCAGCTTGTCTACCAGCGACTCCAGCTTGGCTCGCGTTAACTTGATATTCAGATGCTTCGGACCGCTTGCGTCAGCGGTGATGTAGGGCAGGTTTACCTCAGTCTGCTGCTGTGACGACAGCTCGATCTTCGCTTTCTCAGCCGCTTCTTTGAGGCGCTGCATGGCCAGCGGGTCTTTCGTGATATCGACACCGCTTTCGCGCTGGAACTCGGACGTCAGATACTCGATGACGCGCATATCGAAGTCTTCGCCGCCGAGGAACGTGTCGCCGTTCGTGGCCAGAACCTCGAACTGGTGCTCGCCATCGACTTCCGCAATTTCGATAATCGATACGTCAAAGGTACCGCCGCCGAGGTCGAATACAGCGATCTTCTTGTCACCGCGCTTCTTGTCCATGCCGTAAGCGAGCGCAGCTGCAGTCGGCTCGTTGATGATGCGCTTGACCTCCAGACCAGCGATTTTGCCGGCATCCTTGGTCGCCTGCCGCTGCGAGTCGTTGAAGTAGGCCGGCACCGTAACCACAGCCTCCTTAACTTCCTCACCGAGGTAGTCTTCAGCTGTCTTCTTCATTTTCATCAGGATACGCGCCGAAATTTCGGGCGGTGCCAGCTTCTTGCCGTGCGCCTCAACCCAGGCGTCACCGTTGTCTGCTTCAACGATCGTGTACGGAACCATCTTTATGTCGCGTTGCACGACCTCGTCCTTGAAGCGGCGTCCAATCAGTCTTTTGATGGCAAATAAAGTATTGCTCGGATTCGTTACAGCCTGACGCTTTGCCGACTGCCCGACCAGTACCTGATCGTCCTTACTGAATGCGACAATCGACGGGGTCGTTCGGTCGCCTTCACTATTTTCAATAACCTTGGGTGTGTCACCCTCCATTACGGCTACGCAGGAGTTAGTGGTACCCAGGTCGATACCGATCACTTTTGCCATGTTCTTACTCCGAAAACCTTAGAAAATTCACAAATCTGGTGCATACGTGGGGCCGCCAGAGCAGCTTTCAAGCCGCTCCGGCCAGTATTGGCTACGCGTCGGCCTCTTCTTTGGGTGGCTCGGACGCCACAATCACGCGCGCAGGGCGCAATAAGCGTCCATTGAGCGAGTAGCCTTTCTGAATTACGGTCAATACCGAGCCAGGTTCGACGTCGGCCGAGGGCCGCATCGTCATGGCCTCGTGCAGGTCAGGATCAAACGGCTCGCCCTCGGGATCGATCTCCGCAACCCCGAAGCGCTCGAGCGTTACGGTCAATAATTTCAACGTTGCTTCGCTGCCTTCAAGCAAGCTTTTTGCGTCGGCGGCCTCGCCAGCGGCGAGTCCCATCTCGAGGCTGTCTTTGACCGCCAGCAGTTCCCTGCCAAAACTCTCCAACGCGAATTTACGCGCCTGTTCGACATTGCGGCTGGCTCGCTTGCGGACATTCTCGGCCTCGGCAGCCGCGCGCAGGTAGCGGTCCCAGTTCTCGTCGGCTTTGGCCTGCAATTCCGCAAGCGCCTCCTCAACGCTGTCCTGATCCTGTATCGGCTCAGCAGTTTCGTCATCCAAGGTGGGACTGTCATCTTCGGACTCGGCCTCAGGGCGTTCGGGCTGTCCATTCATAGGCATTTGCTCCGTATGGCATCGGCCTTGTCAAATGAAGTGTGGAGTTTGGGGACCCGCCCGCAAATATCAAGGGGTGGGAGGCAATATATGCCGTCTGGCTACTGATTAAGCGCGGATCTGAGCAGACGGGCCGTAATATCGACGATCGGGACTACCCTGTCGTAGGCCATGCGCGTCGGCCCGATTACACCGAGCACGCCAATCGTGTCGTGATCCAGTTGATACGGAGCGGTCACGACGCTGCAGTTGTCGAGAATGTGATAGCCGGACTCCTCACCTATGAAGATCTGCACGCCATCAGCATGAATGCTGCGATCCAGAAGATCGAGAATCAGACGTTTCCGGGAGAACGCCTCAAACAGCCGCCGCAACGTGTCCACATCCGACAATTCAGCGTAGTCCATCAACTTTGTCTCACCTGCCATCACGAATTCTCCGCCTGGATGAGAAGCTCCCTCCATCGCCGTCTGCGCCACGGCGATAATGTCGTGCATCGCCTGATTCATCGAGTCGCGGGTTGTTTCGAGGTCATCGACTATCTTGTCTCTGACCCGCTGCATTTCGATGCCCGCATAGTGTTCGTTGATATAATTCGCGGCCTGCTGCAGTTCCGAGACGGTGTAGTCTCTGTCGGTGTGCAATATGCGATTCTGCACTTCGCGATCGTTAATCACGATTATCGCCAGGATCCTGTTCTCGGACAGGGGCAGGAATTCGATTTGACGCAGCGCCGGGTGCTGGCCACGGGGCACCGTGACAACGCCGGCCAGACTCGTAATTTCGGAGAGCATGCTCGACACCGACGCCACAAGCGCATCGGCGTCGTCGGCCTTGCGCCGAATTTGTGATTTCAACCTGCTGATGTCGCCATGTTTCGGCTGCCGATAGCGAATTAGCGTGTCGACAAACAGCCGGTAACCCTTGGGGGTCGGCACCCGTCCTGCCGACGTATGCGGTGCCGATACCAAGCCAAGGTCCTCCAGATCGGACATGACGTTACGAATTGTCGCGGGGCTGAGATCAAGACCCGAGTCCTTCGACAGCGTCCTCGAGCCGACGGGCTGCCCCTCACGCGTATAGCGCTGTATCAACGCGCACAAAAGTTGTTGCGCTCGATCGCTCGGAGGGTTATTGATTGCTTCTGCAGACATTCGCAAGAAATACGAAAAATTCGCAAGCCTGTCGCTATGTTAGGGTATCTTTTAGCACGCTAGCAACGGCACGGCGAGGGGTCAAGAGGATGACAGACTGACGATGGCCGGAGAATTTCAAAAAGTGGCTTTGCTGGGTCGTTACGACGATCCGCGCCTCGCCGAGCCCATGACGTCGCTCGCCCTGCATTTGACAAAAGCCGGAATCGACGTCTTTGCGAGCGATGAAATAACGCTTGATCTGCCCGTTACGCGCGCGGCCGAATCGTCGCTTGCAGCCCAGGTCGACCTAATGATCGCAATCGGCGGTGACGGCACGATGCTGTATGCCGGCAGTCTCTCGCTCGACAGCGACGTGCCGTTGCTCGGCATCAATCGTGGTCGGCTGGGCTTTCTTGCGGATGTATCGCCGGACGAGATGCTGGCGAGTGTCGACCATATTCTCAATGGCGAATACTCGGTCGAAGCACGCTTGCTGCTCGATGCACATTTCCGAGCCGTAGACGGCAAGAGGATTAAGGCAACCGCATTCAACGACGTTGTCCTGCAACGCCGCGAGACCGGCCGCATGATCGATATCGAAGCCAGCGTCGCAGGCCAGTACGTCAACACCCACTCCGGTGATGGCCTTATCATCGCGACGCCGACCGGATCGACGGCCTATGCGCTTAGTTGTGGCGGACCGATTATCGAGCCACCGCTCGAGGCCGTCGTCGTTGTTCCTATTTGCCCGCACACCCTGACCGACCGGCCGATCGTAATTGCCGCCAATCAGACCATCGAGATTCGACTGCTCGCGCGCGAAGATACGCAGGCAGACGTCGTGGTCGACGGGCATTCGATGGGCGCTATCCGCCCGGACGGTTTGCTCACGATCAAACGGGCGACAAAGCGCATCAAATTGATTCATCCGCCGGGCTACGATTTTTACAGCATACTTCGCTCCAAGCTTTTCTGGGGGCGCGACAGCCGCAAGCGCAATGAGGATCGCAGTTAGACCATGTTGATCAGGCTGCAAATTCGCGACTTCGCTATCGTCGACAAGATCTCCGTCGAGTTTGAGCCCGGCATGACCGTGCTTACCGGAGAAACCGGTGCCGGCAAGTCCATATTGGTTGACGCGGTGGGCTTGGTCCTTGGCGAACGCGGCGGAAGTCAGCTGGTTCGCGACGGGGCACAGCGCGCCGAGTTCAGCGCCGAGTTCGATGTTTCGGCCTTGCCGCTGGTCACTGACTGGCTTGAACAGCAAGCGCTCGATCAGGATGACGCTTGCCTCCTGCGCCGCGTTATCGGTGCTGATGGACGCTCACGAGCATTTATCAATGGCAATGCGGTCACTATGCAGCAGTTGAAATCCCTTGGCGAACTGCTGCTGGATATTCACGGTCAGCATTTTCATCAATCGCTGGGCCGTCGGCCGATTCAGCGGGAACTTCTCGATCACTTCGGCGAACTATCAGACAAGCGGCTAGCGACCGAGGTTGCGTTCGAGAACTGGCAGACCTTGCAGCAACGTCTGGACGCATTGCACTCTGCCGAT
>JAOTUB010000130.1 GCA_029864095.1 Gammaproteobacteria bacterium
GGTGCTACCTGGTCACCGGCGGGCGGCTATCAGACATGATTGCATCCAGCCTTCTCTGCGCCTGTTTCGGGTTATCAAGATCCCGTGCTTCGAGCATCTCGCATTCATCCCTGACCATCTGCTCTATCTCGACAGGATAGTGCCTGCAGTCCTCTGGACGGTCGTGATAGATGCGGCAGACATACTTGTGTTGGTTCGGTAGTTTTTGCAGCCACGGGCAACTCACCAATTGTTTGCCCGTGATCGGGCTGATCCAGATTTCCCCATTCCTTACAAAACTGAAGATGTCTGGTCTGTGAACTTCCCACCAGTCTATCTCGCGTGCGGTTGCCGACAGGCCGCCGTCGGCATAGTGCTTGCAGCACTTGCCGCACTGATTGCAGATTTTCACGATTTTTTCGGGCGCTTGGTCATCGACCGCTAGATTCTAAGCTATTTACGCAGGCGCAGCCCATTGTTAGGTGCCAGACAACCCTTCGCGAGATTCTCGGGCTTCCGGTAATATCTGCATACCGCCGCACGACTTCGATGAAAACTCCGAGCCCAAGTGCTACCTGCAATACCCCACCAAGCGCCGCGGTGTTGATCTGGTGTTGGCGCAATCGGCCAACGGCATAAAGAGCGCTTCCACAAACGGATGCATCGGCAAGCATATCCAGTGAATCCGCCAATAGTCCGGTTGATTCTCCCCACCAGCCTGCAAGCGCTTCGCCGACAAACATCAGGCCGTTTATGACCAACACACCCCACAAGGTTTTTCGCTCGAGGTGAGCTGTTTCATTCGATGCGCAACCGGGATCAGCCACGCCGTGACTCCAATCAAGATGCGGCCTGCCGTCTGTGTCTGGTTGCGTCAGTATCTGGCACGCGCGTTGCGGCTGCAATGCGAGTGACGAGTACGGTCAGGCGGCAGCAATGTAGCGCATGGTTTGTCGACGTTTTGGGCAGCCAATTCCGTCTGTCAGGAATCTGGCAAGGCTTCTTTTCGCTCGCAAGTATCTATGCCATTTCGAACATCAGCAATATGACCGAATTTTTCGCACGCTTTGACCCACGACTTGCAATCGGACTCGTCGTCTGCAACACAAGCTGCTTTATCGCAGGTTTCACCGTCTTTATTTCTTTCAACACACCCTGTTAGTTGATCTGGTACTGAAACGTCACCGATATTCTCAAGTACATCATCTGCACCTGAGCAAGCTGACAATGTCATCACCGTCAATAGCAACAATATGGACCTCTTCACTTTAGCTTCCTCCAAACGACTGGTTGCATTGTATATGTAGGGTGTGACTCCATCGACTAATCGGCCGGCGGTGCCGAGCTACCTGTTCGTTTTGGCGCTGCCTCGTCTTTCTTCGTACTGAGGCAGGCCATCGTTAAATACTGTCCAGTTCGCAGCTGAACCCACGAATATGTGTGCGCTTGGTTCTACTGGTACGTCTACATCCATGGTGCCCAGCGCTATCTCAATTTCTTCTGCCGGCGCTCTTGGGCTGAAGAATGTCAGGCTAGAGCCGCAGTGACGACAGAACGTTCGGGTAGTGCCATTTGCTGCTGTAAACCGCGTGAGTGCATCCACACCCGCAACCCAATGAAAATTGGCACGGACCACGCTGGCGATTGTGGCGTACGCGGCACCATGAAACTTGCGGCACATGGAGCAATGGCAATGTGCTGCTTGCGGAAGAAACGCGTCGATCTCGAATCTTACGACGCCGCACAGGCAACTACCGCGATAGGGACCAGTCATGGCATGTTCTCGAGCAACATTTGACGTATTGGGCTTGATGGCCCTGGTATCTGGCGCGACCGTTGCAACTGCAAGGCCCGTAATGGATACCAAGATGCTTCAATGAAGCGCACGATTAGGTACACCGGCTTCCAGGATAGTTCGAGAATTGTCACGTAACCACTGCGCTTGTTCGGGCGTGTCGGGAACTTCGAGACCTCTAGAGTCCTGAATCCGTGAGAATGCTTCATCCGCGGATATTCCGGCATGCAGAAGGACGGCTGCGGCTACCAAACTGGATCGGCCAATGCCGGTGCGGCAATGAATTGCTGTATTCTGGCCACCGAAGCAATCCAGGTAGATCTTCTTACTCAGATCGGACAACGCATTGACGTCAGATGGAACGCCTCGATCACGGATTGGGAAAGAATAGAAATCAATATTGGCGCTGGCACATAGGTCAGCTTCGTTTTCGAGGCCCAAAACGTACTCCTCGTGCATCTCGAGCAAAGATAGCATACGTTTGATACCGCAATCAGCGAAACTTGCGAACTCTTCTTCAGCCCGATCATTGCCACGTGGTCGAGCTACAATCGCGAGAAATCCACTGCCGATAGTCTCGACCTTGTAAAAGGTGGGCTGCATGGATCCGCTGTGCCTAACGTCCGGGCATTGATACGTTCCAGCTTACGGCGTGGCTGTAACTGCTGCAAGAGCCGTGACCGAAAAGGGCGGAAGCACAACGAGATCAATCGTTATGTCGATGTCATCGTTCATCCTCATGATTTCATACGACTTGCTGAACAGACGGGTAATGGCGAGGCGCAGCGCATCGTTGGCGTTTGTCTGCGCTTTTCTCGTTTCACCAGCGATGTAAGCGCACAGCTGTGCCCGTCGGGAAATTCGATTCCTCGCGCGCGAGTTCAACATAGCCGTCAGTGCCCGACAGCGATGCAAAGTCGCCGGACGTGTTTGTGTGCACGGGCATCGCAAGTACCGGACCGCCGACACTCGAGACCAGCTTGACAGGAAGAAAACAAGTCAGTTTGGGCTTGAACGTCACATCCTGCGCGAGTGCTGCAAACTCGGGCGGGCGTTCGCTTAGACCCGATGCTGTGTTAAGAGCCGGGATTACGTATTGCCGACAGCAAACGAGTGTCGATACAGGGTTGCCGGGCAGGGCAAATACCGCCTGCATGGTCGGCCCGATACCAAACCACATCGGTTTACCCGGGCGCTGGCTGACTTTGTGGAATACCACTTTGACACCAAGATCTTCGAGCACCTGCGGCAGGTAGTCGGCCTTGCCCATCGAGACTCCACCACTCAGCACGAGTAAATCCGTTTCGTCGAGGTGAGTAGCGATGCGTTCCTTGAGCAACGCCAGATCATCCTTGATGTGGTCATGTTCGCTGGTTGCGTAACCATGTTGCCCAAGCATCGCAATGATCGCCGGGCCGTTGGACATACGGATTTGATGTGGCTCGATTGGTGCGCCAGCGGGCACGAGTTCATTGCCGGTCGAAATAACTCGGACGACCGGCGATCTGGCGACCTGGACCTCGGTGAGGCCGCAGGACGTGATTACCGCAATGTCCATCGGCGAAATACGCGTGCCAGGCGTAAGCAGCACAGCGCCCTTCGCGTGGTCCGATGCCCGCGCGTGAATGAATTGGCGTTCCTCAGTAACGTAGCCGGCTTCGATCTCGGCGCTGCCATCGCGTACCGTAATTCGTTCGACGGGCACGATGCAGTCGGCGCCTTCCGGCAGCGACGCACCGGTCATGATCTCGATGCAATTGCCGGATCGCAACAATTGCCGTTCGTCTCCTGCGTTTTGCGTCGACTGGATCGGGAATTTCCGTGTGCCTGCGTTGAAGAGACTGAACTTGATTGCGATGCCGTCCATCATCACACGATCAAACGGCGGCTGGTCGCGCTCGGCCATGACGCTCTGCCGCAGGATTCTGCCGGTCGCTTGGTCGACCGGCACGGTGTTTGAATCAAATGCCGGCATAGCGGCCAGGATCGCGTCGTGAGCTGCGGCCGTGGTGATCACTGCAGCGCTAGCCTCTTTCTCTCGCTATTGCGCGGTGGCCGATGTCCTTGCGGTAATACACGCCCTCCCAGCTGATCTTGTCCACGGCGTCGTACGACTGTGCTGCAGCCTGTGCCACCGTATCGCCAAGGCCGACGACGCACAGCACACGGCCACCGCTCGTCACAACATGTTCATTGTCCGTCGCGGTCCCGGCATGAAAGACCTTTTGCGTGCCGCTATTGGCGTTGCTCAGGCCCGAAATCGATTTGCCCTTGGCGTAGCACCCCGGATACCCGCCGGCCGCCATCACGACGCCGAGCGATGCGCGGGAGTCCCAGTCAGCTTCTTGCTGGCCGAGCGACCCGTCGAGCGTTGCTTTGCAAATGGCGACAAGATCGGACCGCAGGCGCGCCATAATCGGCTGGGTTTCCGGGTCGCCCATGCGGCAGTTGAACTCAATCACTTTCGGCGTGCCGTCGGCCATGATCATGAGACCCGCGTAAAGAAACCCGAGATAGTCATTGCCGTCGGCTTTCATGCCCTCGAGCGTCGGGCGAATGACCAGATCCATGATTTTTTTCTCGACCTCAGGCGTCACCACCGGGGCCGGCGAGTAAGCACCCATGCCTCCGGTGTTCGGCCCGACATCGCCTTCATCGCGGGCCTTGTGATCCTGTGATGTGGCCATCGGCAGGATGCTCGCGCCGTCGGTAATCACGATGAAGCTGGCTTCCTCCCCGACCAGGAATTCCTCGACCACGATGCGCGCTCCGGCATCTCCGAACTTGTTACGTGACAGCATGTCGGATGCGGCTTGTTCGGCTTCTTCGAGCCTCATCGCAACGATTACGCCTTTGCCCGCGGCCAGGCCATCGGCCTTGATCACGATCGGTGCGCCCTGTTCGCGAATATAGTCGAGCGCCGGTTC
The DNA here is from genome assembly GCA_029864095.1 of Gammaproteobacteria bacterium. Taxonomy (GTDB): domain Bacteria; phylum Pseudomonadota; class Gammaproteobacteria; order Steroidobacterales; family Woeseiaceae; genus UBA1847. Next base: position 4,702 of record JAOTUB010000130.1, read on the forward strand.
GAGTTCGGAAAAGTTACGATAGGCGGCCGTTGGGATGTGGTGCCGGGCGAGAAAATCTTTCGTGAACGCCTTCGAACCTTCGAGCTGCGCAGCAGCCGCGCTTGGGCCGAAACAAGGCAGCTCGAGTTCGTTGAATCGGTTGACGATGCCGGCGACGAGCGGCGCCTCAGGCCCCACGATGGTCAAGCCGATGTGTTCCGACCGGGCGAGGGCGGCGAGGCCTTCGATGTCGTCGGATGAGACGGCAACGTTGCGGACTTTGGGTTCCAGCGCCGTCCCGGCATTACCCGGTGCGACAAGAACTTCTTCAACGTCGGGCGATTGGGCGCACTTCCAGGCCAGTGCATGTTCGCGTCCGCCGCTGCCGATGACCAGGACTTTCATGGCGTCAAGTTACCTCAATGGCGGAAATGCCGCATGCCCGTGAAAACCATTGCCAGGCCGTGCTCGTTGGCGGCCCGAATAACCTCGTCGTCACGCATCGAGCCGCCAGGCTGGATAATCGCCCCGATGCCGGTCTCGGCCGCCGCGTCGATGCCGTCGCGAAACGGGAAGAACGCATCAGAGGCCATTACGGATCCCGTGATGTCCAGCCCTTCGTCGGCAGCTTTGATGGCGGCGATCTTCGTGCTGTACACGCGGCTCATCTGGCCGGCCCCGACGCCGATCGTCATATTGTCCTTACAGAATATAATCGCGTTGGACTTGACGTACTTGACGACGGTCCAGGCGAACAGCATGTCCTCGACCTGCTCGGGGGTCGGTGCCTTGTCACTGACGACTTCGAGGTCGTCGGCCGTGATCTTGCCGTAGTCGCCGCCCTGCACGAGCAGGCCGCCCGAGACTTTCTTGAAGTCGAAGCCGGCTGTCGAACCTTCCCAGTCGCCGGCCCTGAGCACGCGCACGTTCTTCTTTTTGCTCAGCACGGCCGCGGCGTCGGCGTCGATATCCGGCGCCACGATGACCTCGACGAATTGCCTGTCGATGATTGTTTTCGCGGTCGTCGCGTCAAGTACCTGATTAAACGCGATAATCCCGCCGAAAGCGGACGTCCGATCGGTCCTGAACGCTTTCTCGTAGGCTTCGAGGATGTTCCCGGCAACTGCGACGCCGCAGGGGTTGGCGTGCTTGACGATGACACAGGCTGGTGCGGTGAATTGCCTGACGCAGTCGAGCGCGGCGTCGCTGTCGGCGATGTTGTTGTACGACAGGGCCTTGCCCTGCAACTGCTCTGCCATGGCGAGCGAGCCTCTGGGTGCCTGCTGATCGATGTAGAATGCCGCATCCTGGTGTGGGTTCTCGCCGTAGCGCAATTTCTCCACGAGCTTGCCGGAGTACAGGATACGATCGCCCAGCGGGTCGTCGCCCAGGGAATTCGAGAGGTAATTCGTGATCGCTGTGTCGTAACTGGCTGTATGCGCATATGCTTTTGCGGCGAGGCGACGGCGAACTTCGAGTGACAACTCGTTTTTCTGCAGCGACTTGAGCACGCTGCCGTAGTCGTCGGGGTCGACGACCACGGCAACACCGTCATGGTTTTTCGATGCCGCCCGAATCATAGCCGGGCCGCCAATGTCGATATTTTCTATCGCGTCGTCGATCGTAGCGTCTTCGCGCGCAATGGTCTGCTCGAACGGATAGAGGTTTACGGCGAGCAGGTCGATCGGCTCGATGCCGTGCTCTTGCATCACGGCCTCATCGGTGCCGCGACGTCCCAAAAGGCCGCCGTGGATCGCCGGGTGCAAGGTCTTGACCCGGCCATCCATGATCTCGGGGAAGCCGGTCTTTGCGGAAACCTCGATCACTTCGATACCAGCCTCACGCAGCGCACGGCAGGTGCCGCCAGTCGAGAGAATTTCTGCGCCGATCTCTTGCAGACCGGCTACAAAGGGGATCAAACCACGCTTATCGGACACGCTGATGAGCGCTCGCCGCACCGTCAACATCAAGTCACCTGGAGCAAATGTTTAAAAAGAATGGGAATTTTAGTGAATCAGACAATAGGTCCGGAGTTTCTTGCGCAGCGTACCGCGGTTGATGCCGAGAATGCCGGCGGCCTGGCTCTGGTTGCCGTCCGTGTAGTCCATGACGGCTTTGAACAACGGCCGTTCGACCTCGCCCATGACGAGATCGTAGAGATCCCCCGGGCGGTCGCCATTGAGGCTTTTGAAATACTGGTTAAGTGCGTCTTCGGTGTGCTTGTGCAGGGGTTTGCTGCTTTTCGAGGCTCTCAGTGAGGCGTTCTTCTTGTTTTTCTTTTGGGCCACGTTGATCAAATCCTGTTATGACTACGCTGCTTGAGGAATACCCCCGTGATACTGGTCGAAGTATTCCTGCGTCAGTCTAAGTTGTTCTGTTGCACTGTCGACGCGCACGACCCGGTAACGAAAATCATCAGCATTTGCGAGATGTTTGCAGTACCAGGTCAAATGCTTTCGAGCCACCCGCACACCGGTCGAATTCCCATAGAACCGGTGCATATCTTTTAGGTGGTCGAGCATAGTATCACGCAATTCATTTTTTTCTAGCGGGGAAAATACGGAGTCGTTTTGCACGCAACTCATAAGTTCTTGAAAAATCCATGGCCGGCCCTGCGCACCGCGACCGATCATCAAGGCGTCTGCATTAGTTAGGCGCAATACTTCAAGCGACTTCTCCGGAGTAATGATATCGCCGTTTGCGATCACCGGAATCGAGATCGCGTCCTTGATCTGCGCAATCGTCTCGTACTCCGCCTCGCCCTGATAACGGCATGCGCGGGTGCGGCCGTGGACGGCGAGTGCCTGAATGCCGCTTTGTTCGGCAATGTTCGCAATGACCCGACCATTGCGGTGCTCCGGGTTCCAGCCGGTGCGAATTTTCAGCGTCACCGGCACGTCGACCGCAGCGACGACCGTCGTGAGGATGTTCGCGACTAGTTTTTCGTCCTGCAAGAGCGCTGAACCGGCCAGTTTCCTGCAGACTTTCTTTGCCGGGCAGCCCATGTTGATGTCGATAATCTGAGCGCCACGTTCCACGCAGGCTCTGGCGGCGATCGCAAGCTGCAGAGGCTCTGATCCCGCAATCTGCACCGTGACAGGCTCGGCGTCGAGGTCAAGATCAAGGCGTTGTCGCGATTTGGCTGTTTGCCAAAGGCTTGTGTCAGCCGTTGTCATCTCCGAGGTCGTCATGCCGGCCCCGAAGCGACGGCACAGACGGCGGAACGGCGCGTCGGTAACGCCAGCCATCGGCGCGAGCAGAAAAGGGCTCGCGAGTTCGAATGGTCCAATCCTCACTTGAAGTCTTCGAGCGCGCAGCGCAGCTGCCCGCTCGCAAGCCGGTAGCAGACATTGAGTTTGAATCCGGTCGCCTCTGCCGCGGGCGAGGCGATCGAAATGACGGCATTGAATGTGTTGCCCGGAGGCACGAGTTTTCGCGGATCGGTATTAGCGGCGAGATACTCGGCAGGTTCGAGCACGCGGCTGCCGATAATTTCCTCAAATCGGTCAGTGAGCGATACGTGCACGAGCGGGTAGGGCAGACCCTTATCAGATTCGTTGCCGACTCGTGAATAGATCGTCAGCTGCTCATTGCTCTCGTCCGTGCTGCCCTTGGTTGCCTCGAACCGCCAGCCTGAAATATCCCACGTCGGCGTTAGCGGCTTGCCGAGCATGCGATAAACCGGCCCGACGGCGCGATTGAATGCCGGCACGGTCGCCAGAGCCTCCCGCGACTGATGCACAGCCTGTAGCGCCAGCAGAAGGAGTAAAACAGCAGCGCCCCCGATCATGCCCCGCTTCGGCCGATCGGTCGCGCGGCGTCGCACATAGTGGTCGGTTTCTGTCAGTGGCGGTAATGAAACGCTCGGACGGTCGAATTGCGGCAGATTGTCATCGTCGACGAACTGGGCGCGCACAGTGTGCCCTTCCATGATGATTGTCTCGACAAACGGTGGGTTGTTGAATGTCTTTTTCTTCTTCTCCTCGACCTTTCCTTTGTTGTGGTCGACTTCTTTGTCGACTTTTTTGTCCGGCTTGATCTGAACGATTGTAGAGGCAAAACCCTCTTCGTCCTCAACAGCGATGTTGAAGAGTTCCTCGTCGATCATCATATTGATCGTCTTTTCCTCTTGGCTCATCTCCCGGATCACATGGTCACCGCGTGTGTCTTCGACCTCGGGTGCGGCAGCTTCATCCTCGAGCGAAGCCGACATTGTCTCGATGACTTCCTCGATCTTGTCATCGAAACGCCGGGCGATCTGGTCAACATCGCATTTGCGCTCGGCTTCTTCGAGCATCATGTCCTCGTCGAGTTCGAGTTCGATCGGTTCTTCCTGTTCTTCTTCGGCGGGAATCTCGTCTTCTTCGGCCGCTGCAACCGATAACTCCAGGTCTTCGTCGAGCACCTCAGGCTCGGCTTGTGACTCTGCCTCGAGCGCCTCCAGCTCGAGCGCTTCCAGTTCGGCGATTTCCGACGGTTCGAGTACTTGTTCCTCAAAGGAGTTCTCGCGCTGCGCCGCCTCGGCCTCGAACGCGGCCGCGATCAAGTCCTCTTCGATCGACGTCTCCCCGCTTGAATCGTCCTGCAGTGCTTCCTCGGGCTCTGCTTCTGCAGGCTCCTCGCTCGTGGTCGCATGCAAGCCACTCAGATCAATGCCCATCGCTTCGGCCTGGATGGCGAACTGCGTGTCCATGTCGGGTGGCTGGTCGGGCGCGACGTCGTCGGCACTGGCGGGTTCTTCTGCCACGGCTGTAAGCTCTTGAGCCGCGTGGACCTGCGCCAGCCCGTCTGGCTGCTCTGCCGTGGGCTCCTCGGGCTCGTCCGCCTCCGGCTCCTGTGCCGGCGTCGCCGCCGGCCCGGTCAGATCACCGAGCAGGTCTTCCCACTCATCCGGATCGCCGAACGC
>JAOTUB010000246.1 GCA_029864095.1 Gammaproteobacteria bacterium
ATGTTCTTGTTGTCCTGGCTGATCGATCCAAAACCTCGAACGACAGATTTCGTTGGAAAAAGATGCGCTACGCCCCAAATGAGCGCAAGCAGAGAGCCAAGAAAAATTAGTGCAATTCCCATTGCGTAACCGGTTACCCGACATTCCAAGCGGCCTAGATTCTAAACGCCCGTCTTGGGTCAACAGCTGCCTATTGCCATCGTACCACCCGACTGGCGGCCACAGGAGGTTAAGCGGGCCCTGGTCCGTGATCTATTCAATGCCCAAGGTTGAACGGCTGCTTTCATCCAAAGCGCTCGCTCAAACTTCGTCGATAGCGACAATCCGACAGGCAGCTATCTGCCAGACGCCGACATTTCCAAGTGGCGTCGGGACGAGGCGTCGTTTTCGGCTTGCGTCGGGCCGGAAACGGCCCCGCAAAAAAGTCCCGGCACAAAGCCGGGACTCACGATTTGCGCGATGGTCGTCATGTGAGCTTAGGGTGGCGGCGGATCAATAGGCACGGCCTCGGTCACCGTCAGGTTGTAGGTGACATCGATGTAGAAATCGAAGGCAGATATGCGCCCGACGATTTCAATCGTGTGATCGCCGGGTGACAGATTCGGAAGCAGCGCCCAATAACCGTCGTGTACCGCAACGTAGCTGCCCGGCGGCACGCCGTAGACGTTATTCTCCGGAAACGTCACGTCGAACGGATTCCGCTGCGCCCGCCGCTTGATGAGACCACTTGCTGGCACGCCGTCGATTGTCAGTTCGGCAGTGTCGGTAAGATCGTTTGCATCCCGGCAGGCCTGCACATTCTCCTTGATCGTCTCGCCCGGGAACGGCAGGCAGATCCAGTTGACAATCGGCAGGAAGAACCGGCGGCCGGCTGGCGCGCTGCAATCCCTGGTAATCAAGTATGGAGCGCCCATCGCGCCGAACGAACCGTGCAAGAACCAGGTGTCGCCGCGCTGACCAATACCACAGTACGCACCGGTCTCATCGGCTATCGGGTTTTGTGCGGCCGGGATCGACTGTGCATGCTGCCACCAGAGCGCCCCGAGGCTGTCGCCTTCATCGGCTATTGCGACGGACGGTACCCCGCTTGCGCCGATGGCGATTAGACATAATGTCACTCCAAACCGAATCGCCCTCGTCACGATCAATTGTATGGCGTCAATCATTTCCCCTCCCTCGCCGCCAAAGCGGCGCTTGTCGTCCGACGATGTCGGACCTTGTTGCGGAGAATCGGCCTGGTGCTCTTATGCTTGTCTGGCGTTCGAGCCAGGCGGAATCTCGTCGTTAACTAAAGGCAGCAACGAAAATCCGGCAGCCCGGATGTCTTGGGGTCCTTCGGACGAACGTCGCGTAGGAAGCGAGGACCCGTGGCTTTGCGTCACTGACTTTCGTCAGGTTTGCCATTATCTCGAAAAGAATCCGATCAGATGCGGCCAGTCGTCAATTCGGAGAATTACGTAGATTGCGGGAGTCAGCGCTACTTCAAAAGGTCCTTTGCGAACGGCCGGTATGGGTCAGTAGCAGTCCGTCGCTAGTTTAACAGGCCAGGGGCTGCTTCCGGCCACTAGCGGCCGGTCGCACGACGCGACTAGATCATTCGACTTTGTGCAAAGCCGAGGACTTTCAAACAGTGCGGGCAAAAATACATGACGTCTTTGCCGACAACGAACCCTGCGCCCTGCGTCTTTGAGTAGACCTCTGTCAGTTCATTGTTGCAGTGACAACAGAGGGGCGTAAGGTCATTGCGCTTGACCACGTTAAGCTTTTTGGGATTGGTTTTGCTCATGGGACTAGTAATTTATTTGTCGTAGATGCCGATGGCAGCTATGGGTTAGTAGGAGAAATTATAGCTTGGACCAGGCGGCCGACTCAGATCGGCCAGAAGCGGATACTGCCCCGGTCAATCTGCTGCGACTATGCGCCTCGCACTCCATGATAGCGGGCGACTCGTGAGCTTGGCTCCGAAGTGGCCGCGTAGATTAAGTAGTTTTCGGTATTGACGAGCTCTTAATTCAGGAGCCGAATGTAATGTGGGCTGGATGCGCGGAAGCGGTACGAAGTCGTATCCAGTATCCGATGACTTTCCTGCCGGGACTACATTGAATGCGCAGGATACCCAGTTGAAAACCCAACAAGCATAAGGAGCCAAAAATGTCGAAATTCAAGCTTCCACTCTTACTTATCATAATGTCAGCGATCTGCATGCCTGCACTGGCCGGAGAGGCGGTTGTGAAACGCGTTCCGGCGGGCGCCGTAGCCTTTCATTTCGTGCTCGACCTAACAGTCGTGCCAGGACCACCGGAACTGGTCGGCTATATAGGGTTCATCGAGGGCGTGGACGGCCCGCTCTTCAGTGGTACGCCCTCGAAAGACACGGCCCATTTTACCCTTCGCCTTACCGGGCCTACCCCG
>JAOTUB010000131.1 GCA_029864095.1 Gammaproteobacteria bacterium
AGGTCGACGAGATCACGTTCAACGGCCGTGTCGGCTTGGAGCGTGGCAAGAAAATCTTCTACGTCACTGATCTCGCGTTGCTCGAGCTGACCGAGGCCGGACTCACATTGCGCGCCGTCATGCCGGGTATCGATATTGAACGCGATCTGCTTGCGAACAGTGGCGCGGACATCGTCGTAGCCGACGATCCTGCGCCCGAAACCGTGCCGGCATCGATCGTGACCGGCAAAGGTTTTCAGCTCGACTGGGCAACGGAGCGCACATGAACGGCGGCGACAACATTGCACAAGTGTTGCGCGCTCACGGCGTGGAGTTTCTGTTCACGTTGTGCGGCGGACACATCTCGCCAATTCTCAAAGGCGCGAAAGATATCGGCATCCGCGTCATCGATGTGCGTCACGAGGCGACGGCAGTTTTTGCCGCCGACGCAGTCGCCCGGCTAACGGGCATACCTGGTGTTGCGGCGGTCACGGCCGGGCCGGGTGTCACGAACACGATCACGGCCGTCAAAAACGCACAGCTTGCACAGTCGCCCGTCGTGTTGCTGGGTGGCGCGGCCGCGACCGTATTGGCAGGCCGGGGCGCCCTGCAGGATATCGATCAGATGGCATTGTTCGAGCCGCACGTGAAGTGGGCGCACGCCGCCAAGCGCGTGCGCGATCTCGCACCGGCGCTACGGCAGGCGTTTCAGACAGCGAAGGCCGGCGTGCCGGGCCCGGTGTTCGTGGAATGTCCAGTCGATCTGCTCTACGACGAAGCCGTGATACGCGAGTGGTACGCAGCCAGCACACCCAGGGGCAATGCACTGACCGACCGGGTCGTGCGCGCTTACTTGAATCGTCAGGCGCGCCGGATCTTCGCCGGCTCCGATGCCCCTGTTGATGATTCCGTCGCTGCGGTAAAAGCGCTGTCTCCCTCGCCAGGCGTCGTCGCACGCGCGGCCAGACGCATCGCCAAAGCGGAGCGACCGCTGCTCGTTGTCGGCAGCCAGGCGCTCGTCGATTCCAGGCGGGCCGATGCCGTCGCCGCAGCGGTCGAAAGCATTGGCATTCCGGTCTACCTATCGGGCATGGCCCGCGGACTCATGGGTGCAGCGCATCCCTTGCATCGCCGGCATCAACGGCGCAACGCGCTGCGCGAAGCCGATCTCGTGTTGCTCGCGGGCGTGCCGTCGGACTTCCGTCTGGACTACGGCCGTCATGTGCGGCGCAGCGCGTGCCTGATATCGGCGAACCGCAGTCGCATCGATCTCAAGCGCAACCGCCGGCCCGACATAGCCGCGCTCGCCGACGCCGGACTTTTCCTGCTTGCGCTGGCGGACCAACTCGACGCAAGGAGCGGCGGCAACTGGGTCGAATGGCGCGCGTTACTGCTCGCACGCGATACCGAACGCGAAGCCGAGATCGACGACAGTGCAGCCAGGTCCGGCGGCTTTATCAATCCAGTCGGGCTGTGTCGATGTCTCGATGCCGAGTTACCCGACAACAGCGTGATCGTTGCCGACGGCGGTGATTTTGTCGGCACCGCATCGTACATCGTCAAACCGAGGAAGCCCTTGGGGTGGCTCGACCCGGGTGTATTTGGCACGCTGGGTTGCGGCGCGGGTTTCGCACTCGGTGCGAGCCTGTGCCGCCCGGATCATGACGTCTGGATCCTGTTCGGTGACGGCGCGGTCGGCTATGCACTCGCCGAGTTCGATACCTTCGTGCGTCACAGGATTCCGGTCATTGCGGTCGTCGGTAATGATGCGAGCTGGGCGCAGATCGCGCGCGAGCAGGTCAAGATGCTTGATGACGATGTCGGCACCGTGCTGGCGCGCAGCAATTATCACGAGGTGGCCGCCGCGCTGGGCGGGCAGGGCGTGCTACTGCAATACCCAGAACAAACCGCAGCCTGTTTGCAAGAAGCGCGGGCCGCCGCAAGCGAGGGCGTGCCCGTGCTCGTCAACGCCTGGCTCGATCAGACCGATTTTCGCGAAGGTTCGCTGTCGATGTAGGCAGAAAGGTCGTGTAAGTCACTGATATTATTGCACGCGCGGTATGGAAAGCCCGCGCTTTGGAGTAACATCGCAAGTCCCTGGGAAAAAAAGGAAATAACGCCAGGATGAGCGAGCAACCGGCAGATCGTGCTCCTGACACCGCGCCACCGGCGAAGGGTTCCATAGCGGAATTCCTCGAGGAACTGCGGCGGCGGCGGGTCATTCGCGTGGCGCTGGTTTACCTCGTGGCCGCCTGGGCGATCATTCAGGTGGTGGAGGCGACGTTCCCCGCACTGCTGCTGCCGGACTGGGCCGTCACGCTGGTTGTCGTTTTCGTTGCGGTCGGCTTTCCAATCGCGATCATTCTTGCCTGGGCATTCCAGGTGGAGTCCGAACACTCTGGCCCTGCCGCAACATCGGTGCGCTATGTCGTCGACGAACATCGGAAACTCGATTTCGTCATTATCACTGCGCTCGCCCTTATCGTCGTGATCCTGGCCTACGAACTGTACGTCAGGGAAGCACCGCCCGAACCACAAGTCGCTGCTGAATCCCAGGAAACCGTAGCAACAAGCATCAGCGCGAAAGCTCCGAGTCGTCCGTCCATCGGCGTGCTGCCATTTGTCAATTTGAGTGATGATCGCCAGAACGAGTATTTCGCCGACGGCCTCGCCGAGGAGATTCTGAACCTGCTGGTGCGGGTTCGCGAAATTGATGTCGCATCCAGAACGTCGTCATTCTATTTCAAGGGCAAAGATGTCGACATCAAGACGATTGCGCAAAATCTGGGTGTGAGCAATGTCTTGGAGGGGAGCGTCAGGCGACAGAACAACAGAATACGGGTTACGGCACAGCTCATCGAGGCGGCGTCCGGCTTTCACATTTGGTCCAACACGTATGACAGAGAGCTGGAGGACATCTTCAACATTCAGGATGACATTGCCCGCCAGGTCGTCGGTTCGCTTGAACAGATGATTTCCAGCGACTCCGAGGCTGTGCTGAGTCGCGTGCCGACAGACAGCCTGGAGGCGTACCAGTATTACCTGCAAGGGCGCGCCTACCTGCGCGGAGAATACACCGAGACACAACTCCAGAGCGCGCGCACCCTGTTCGATAACGCTATTCGACTCGACCGCGACTTCGCCGACGCATATGCAGGCCTTTGTGACACCTATTTGGCTCTGTATGAGCGTAGCCGCTCGACGGAGTTTTTCGAGCAGGCCGACCGCGCCTGTCACCGCGGTTTGACGTTGGACGCGGCAGCCGGTGACGTATTCACGGCGCTCGGCAACCTTTACCGTGCTTCGGGTCAGTTAGGCAAGGCAGCAACTGCGTTCGAGCAAGCGATCTCCATGAACAGCCGCAACGTCGATGCCTACTTCGGCCTCGCTGACACATACAAGGAGCGCAGTGATAATGAGCTGGCGGAAATTACCTATCAGCGAGCGATCGAAATTCAGCCCGGCTACTGGCGCGGGCACCTGGAGATGGGGCACTTCCTTTACTATGTGGGGCGCGTTGCGGAAGCGATCCAGTTTTTTGCAAAAGTCGTGAATCTCGCACCGGATAACGCCACCGGCCACCTGAACCTGGGTTCTTCCTACTATCTGCTCGGTGATTTCGAGAATGCCGCGAGAGCTTGGCGCAAGTCGATAGAACTCAAGCCGTCCACGAGCGCTTACATGAACGTAGGTTCCAGCTACTACTTTCTCGGGCGGTTTGATGAAGCCGCGGAGATGTATCAAAAGGCCAGTGAGCTGTCGCCCGAGGATTTTGAAGTCTGGGGTTCACTCGGCGATGCGTATCGCCACACCAAGAACAACACGGCGCTCGCCGCGGCCGCGTATGAGAAGGCCATCGAGCTCGGCGAGAAACTCCTGGAGATTAACGAGTCCGATGCGCTGATTATCGCATCACTCGCGCAGTATCACGCGCATTACGGTAACGCAGAACGCGCGGCCGCCCTGATTGCGGCGGCGGAGAAGCTAGCGCCGCAACACATGTACGTACAGTACTTTTCGGCTATTACGCATGCCAGCCTCGGCAACAATGACGCGGCGGTTGCGGCGATCGAAAAAGCTGTCGGGCTGGGCTATCCGGCTGACCTTCTAAAACCGGATGCCGGACTTGCGTCCATCATTGATGACCGGCGGGTCGCAGCGCTGATCGAGGAAGACGGCGCCTGACAAGTCTGGTTAAGACAAGAACAACAACGAGGAGAGCGAAAAATGAAGACAATTGCCGTTGTCATGCTGGCTGGTTTACTTGCGGGCTGCGCGACCCCCATTCCTCCGTTTACCGGGCCTAAAGGTCTTAATTTGAATCCCTACACTGTGGACATTACCTGGAGTGCGACCGAAACCTGCAAGGTCGTCCTATTGGAGGAAGAACCCACGACCTGCATAATTCCTGGCATTGGCCTTTGCGTCGGGCGCGGGGACTTCATCGTCTGGCGCAGCAAAAGCCCGCCAAATGTAAAGTATGAAATATTCTTTGATCCGATTTATGGCGCGCGTTTGAAAGCCGGGCATAACGGGATCATCGTCAGGCCGATCGATGCGAACGCACCGATTGCGACTTACAAGTATTCGATCGTGCGTGAAGGATGCGCTCCCAATCTGGCTAACACCTACGATCCGCATATTCGAATTGATCACTAGCGGTTAAGCATCACCGCAACTGGCTGTCCTTGCTGCCACGGCGGTTGTAGCCGCTGACCGTCTTCGCTCCGGCGTCGCGTTCCGCCTGACAGGCGACACACAGGCGCACGCCCGGGACGGCCTCGCGGCGGGCGGGAGGAATCTCTTTGCCGCAGTCTTCGCAGTGGCTCGGGCTTTCGCCACGCGGCAGCTGGTCACGGGCGCGCTTGATGGCATCCGCGACGGTCGCGTCAATCTGATCCTGCACCGCCCCGTCTTTTGCGAATCCGCCTGCCATAAGGAACTCCGAGTCGGTGGAGCGGAGACCGGCAACGCCGGTCGTCAGGGACCGCTACCGGTGCCGGATACGTTTAGATCCAAACGCGGCCGCGGACATTATTGCACCTTACCTGAAGAACCAGCGCGCTCCAATCGTGATGACGTCGGTGTCTCCCGCGAATTCAAGGGTCAGTCCGGCAGCGAATCGTCGCGTAAAATAATAGTCGCCTGCCAGTTCGAGATACGTATCGCTATTGTCGAATTTCACGTGGTTGACCGATCCACGCATCTCAATTTCCGGTGTTAGGAATCCGCGCGTGCCCGCCGAGAAAGCCAAACCATTGTCGTCGAAATTGTTGCCCGGCGTATCGATCTCGGCCCTCGCAAATCGCAGCGTACTAAAGAGGTCAAAGTCGTCCGAGTAGGGCCAGACGTAACCAACACCAATTTCCAACGTGGTCGTATCGACGCTGTTGTTGAAGTCAAGTGCCGTCAAGCCACCGACGATTAACCAGTGATTGCCCAAGTCAAACGAGCCGTTGAAACGAATCCCGTCTCCGCCATTGCGGTCGACGTCGACGAATCGCAACTCCGCGTAATTATAGTTGCGATTCATGGGCTGTTGCCCTGACGTTTGGGCGATGGCAATGCCCTGTAAGAGCAGGCCCGTCAATACAATTAGAACCTTCATTGAATGCTCCTGAAGTTGGCCGAGAATCTCCGGAGGATCCGGATTGGTCATGATTCGGCGCGGATGTTAGCCATGGCGTCACCGTCGTGTCCACTTCATTTCACGGAACTCGTGACCGCCTCCCCAAAGACAGGCTAGCTTGTTGTATTTAAGGCATTTTATGGCAGCAACAGACTGTCTGCGTTTGGCGTCAATCGGAAAATACAATCAGCTGATTGCGCGACCGCTTGGCGCCGAAGCCAATCGCGACTGATTACCTGTATGTCGTTGCCGAGACGCCATTGACCAACCGATCAGCAACTGTACATAATCCGGGTCGAGATACGCGCCTGTTCACACTTGGGCGAACAGCACGCGATTATTGACTCATTGCGAGGGAATTCTGATGGGGCGGAGCGCATCAATACGGGCATTGCTTATGCTCGGGATCCTGTGTGTAGCAGGTACCACCGCAAATGCCGGTGAGATGTATTTTACGCCGGCGGTTGTCTATACCGATGACGATAAGAATCGACAGGTGGACGACACGGTTGGCGGCGGTCAAATCAGTTTTGGGTGGGTCCTAACAGATCGGGTATCGATTGAGGGTATGGGCGGTTACTCGCGGTTGAGCGGTGTCAATGACCTCAAAATCTGGGACGCATCGCTAAATGTGTTGCTCTCGCTGAGTCCCGATTCGCGTTTGTCTCCCTATGTGATAGGCGGCGTGGGTATGACAAATACCGATTCGAAAGTCATGGATACCGAAAACTCGGCGGTGGGTACTTTGGGTATAGGCGTCATGTATCGCTTCGGTGACAGCCCGGTTTCTTTAAGGCTAGAGCACCGTTTACGTTCCGAATTAGACAATACACTGACGAATGACGATCGAATAACCTCGCTCGGCTTGCAATTCGCATTCGGTCGGGAAAAACCAATGCCGCCGCCGCCGGTTGAGCGGGACGGCGACGCTGATGACGACGGCGTACCGGACAGTCGCGATGCATGCCCAGACACACCAGCCGGCCAGCGCGTTGACGCACGCGGCTGCCCGCGTGATAGCGACGGCGACGGCGTGATCGACGATCAGGACCAGTGCCCGGATACCGTCGCCGGTGTGTCCGTCGATGCCCGCGGCTGTGAACTCGACAGCGATAGCGACAGCGTTGTCGACCGTCGCGACGAGTGTCCGAATACGAGGGCCGGTGCGCGCGTTGACGTCAAGGGCTGCGAGATCCGTGAGGTGATCAACCTGCCCGGCGTAAATTTCCAGACAAATTCGGATCGGCTGCTGCCCGGCGCAGAACAGGTTCTCGCCGATGCTGCTGCGACGCTGCGTATGAACAGGGATCTGGTGGTGGAAGTTGCCGGACACACGGACAGTGATGGTAGCGCCGCCTATAACGAGGGTTTGTCAGAGCGTCGGGCGATTACGGTGCACGATTATCTGATCAACAACGGCGCGAATCCGGCCAACCTGACCGTAAGAGGGTACGGCGAGGCACAGCCCGTTGCTGACAATGCGACGGCGCAAGGCAAAGCTCGTAACCGTCGCGTCGAGCTGCGCATTCTGAATAAGCCGCGGCCCTGATGGTAGAGGCGTAGTATCTCAAGTTACGCCTTCGCTATGAGATGACGCTCAGCCCTGCGTCTCGACGAACGAAATTATCGTGCCGAACGCCTGCTGAAACTGCGCGTCGGTAAAGCCCGCGTGCTTGCCGCCTTGCAACGACAAAAGCTCGTTACGAACCCCGAGCTCGTCGAGCCGCTCGTGCAGCACGACGGCCTGGTCGTGCGGCACCACGGTATCGTCGGTGCCGTGAATCGTTAGGACCGGTGGCGAGTCGGCGTGGACCAGGTGCAGCGGCGAGTACGCGGCCGAAATCTCGGCCACGGACTGGTCGCCGATCCAGATTCGCGCGTAGTTGCCGAAATCGTGGCCCAGCGTGTCCAGGAAATTCGCGACGGCCTCGATATCCGTAATGCCGAACCAGTTAATGACGGAGTGAACGCGGAATTCATTTCCGGGATAGCAGTCGTGGCCTGGACGTGACCCGAGCGTGCCCGTCGTCAGCGCGAGATGTCCGCCGGCGGACGCGCCCGCAACGACGATCTTCTCGCGATCGAAGCCCAATGCGTCCGCGTTCTTGACGACCCAGTTGAGAGCGCACACCGCGTCATCGACAGCCACGGGCGCCGTGCCGGGGCCAAGCCGGTACTGGATGCTGACGACATGCCAGCCGCGTTCGAGGAAGGGATACGCCCAGGTCTCAGGCCGCCTGTCGGCGACGACCCAGCCACCGCCGTGGATGAACAGCAGCGTTGGCCGGGGCTCGGCGGCGCGATCGAAAAATGTCGGTTCGCCGACCCAGTCGCCCTGAAGAAACAAGTCGAGCGTTTGCTGCGGATCGTCGCCATAGGACACATCGTGCCCTACCGCGACGTGATGGCTCCAATACTTGCCTGATTTCTGGCTTGCAACGTTGGTATCGGCCGAGCTGTCTTCGGAGGGGACCGTGCAGCACACGAGGAGTGGGCTGACGGCGAGCAGGGTGGCGAATGGCAGGAAGTGCTTCATGACTAGGAGGTCTCCATCTCGGTCAGGTAATTGCAGTGTATCAATACCCGCGCGCTCGTAATTATCGTCGCGGGACTTCTGGAGCATGTACATTTTCTCCGTTGGGGTAGTGTCCGCCCGCATTTGGCAGCTCATGCCGTCTCCACGGCCAGCTTGGGCAGGCAATGCCAGTTGGTTCGCCGAAGGGATAATTTTGAGGAAACACTGGTCAAATGCTGAAGAGTGTCGGGCTGTTTGCAGGTGCCCTTTATCCCAGCCAGAGGATTCGTGACGACGGGCGACGTATGACCATTCGACTGCACCGATTATTGCCAGCGCTGCTGGTGTTGGTTGCACCAATCGTTACCGCCGAGCCGCAAGAGGGTCGCGACGACGACGGCGCCAGGCGCTGCATCAATACCGGCGCTGTCCTGCGGACGAAAGTCATCAACGATGCCAATATCCTTTTCATGATGCGCCGCGACGAAATGTATCTGAATACGCTGCGCAGCCGCTGCAACGGGTTGGCCCGATATGGCCGGTTCGCCTATACCATCCAAACAAGAAGCCTGTGCGAGCTCGAGAGAATTACGGTGATCGAGGAAGGCAGTGTGGTTCGTCCGCTGGGCAGGTCATGCACGTTGGGCATGTTTCAGCCAGTGACAATGGAGGACCTGTCGATGCGCTTCGCACCCCTGATTCCGCAACGGACCGGCGACAAGATAGAGGCGGCCAATATCGAGGAAGTTGTTGAGCACGGTGCTGAGGAAGACGCTGAAGAACCAAAATAGTCAGCAACCATGGTTTTCTGGTCTCGCAAAGGGCGTGGTATGAATATTCGTGAACACCACCGCGATTTGAGCCGTACGTTGATTGGCAGGGCAACGCTGCTTGTGCTCTGCGCGGCAGTTTCAGTGTCGCCGAACTTGGCTATTCAAGCTCAGGGTGTGCCAGATCCACCATCGACCACCATGAAGCCGACAACCGGTTCGCCAACGCACGCTGCAGGCATGCCGATGTCCGAGGCCCTCAGGGCATCCATCAGGAAGGTCGTCATAATGCCGGGGGAAAGTCCCGCTAACCGGGCGGTCACCGGTAGCTACGAAAAATCAACCGCTGGCCTTTATGGCGGAATGGTATCCGGATCGACCGCGGGTACGGTTTCAAAAGACGTTGGCCCCGTAAGCGTCAGTCTGCCGATACCGGTCCTGACAATACCTGGCATGATTGCCGGTGGCATTGCGGGTGCATCAAAGCGCGAGATTCAGGAATTTCGCGATGCGCTTACAAAAGACCTGGTTGAGGCGTCGAGTCAGCCACT
>JAOTUB010000247.1 GCA_029864095.1 Gammaproteobacteria bacterium
TGACCGGCACCAGCTACACCGATGATTGTCGATTCACCCCATCCCTTGTGACAGCACTCAAGCGCTGCGCGCATAAGATCGGTATTTCCAATACATTCGAAAGAATAGTCGACACCGCCGTCGGTCAGATCGACGATGACATCCTGAATCGGAGCGTCATAATCTTTCGGATTGACGAAGTCAGTCGCGCCGAGTGACTCAGCCATCTCCCACTTGGCGGGATTGATGTCAATCGCGAGAATGCGACTCGCTTTGGCCATGACCGCACCCTGTACGACACTCAGACCGATTCCACCGAGTCCGAACACTGCGACTGTCGACCCCGGCTCGACCTTTGCGGTATTCAAAACGGCTCCTACGCCGGTCGTAATGCCGCAACCGAGCAGGCATACCTTATCCAAAGGCGCCTTTTTATTGATTTTCGCAACGGCTATCTCCGGCACAACCGTATACTCGGAGAACGTCGATGTACCCATATAGTGGTGAATCATTTTTCCGTTATGGGAAAATCTAGACGTACCGTCGGGCATTAGCCCTTGCCCCTGCGTCGCACGGATCGCCTGACACAAGTTGGTCTTGCCCGATGTGCAGAAGCTGCATTCACCACACTCGGGCGTATACAGCGGGATAACGTGGTCGCCAACGGCGACGCTGCTGACGCCTGCGCCGAGTTCTTCAACGACGGCGCCGCCCTCATGCCCGAGAATAGTCGGGAACAGCCCCTCGGGATCGTCACCTGACAGCGTGTATGCGTCTGTGTGGCAAACGCCGCTGGCGACAACTCTCAACAGGACTTCGCCCTTTTTCGGCGGGTCGACTTCGACGGTTTCAATAGAAAGTGGTTTCCCCGGCTCCCAGGCGACAGCTGCTTTTGACTGCATTGGTCTTCCCTCCATTCAGGTTCGCGCTTGGTTTATTGTCGCTACCTAGCGAAATTATAGCGGATCGACAGGCCACCGTAGAAATGCCGCTCCGGTGCGGGTTCATAGTAGCGGCCGCCAAACGAATTGATGCGAATTTCCGCAAAGTAATCTTCGTCCGTCAGGTTGTTGACGCCGACAAAAGGCCCCAGCACCCAGTTGCCCAGTCGCCAGTCGGCAAGCCCGGCCCGGAGATTGACCACGGTATAGGAGTCAACGTCGACCGAATTGCTGTTATTGGCATATAGCTTGCCAACGTTACGCGCATCGATGACACCGTAGAAACCCGACGGATGCGTGTAAGCGACTTCGCCATACAACACATTTTCGGGGATCCCGGGAATCTTGTTACCCGAAAAGTCGTCGCCACCGCCGGTTACAAACGTGTCGAATTTGAACTCCGAATAGGTGTAAGCGACATTTGCTATCAAGCCATCAACGGGCTCGCTTGTGAACGACAGCTCAACACCCTCGCGAGTCGACTTTCCGGCATTCACAAAAATATCGCGGCCACCGATCTCGAACGGTATCAGTTCGTCTTCGACATCTATGTAATAGACCGCCGCCTCGTATCGATTGCGCTCGGCGATAGTTCCCCGGATACCAACTTCATAATTCGTTGCAAATTGCGGGTCAATGTTCGGGTTGAAACCACCCGTACCGCTCGGGTTTGATAATTCCACCGTTGTTGGCGACTCGAACGCTGTGGAAATCGTGGCATAAAAAGCCGCGGTTTCGAATGGCGAATACAGGACAGCGATCATCGGGCTCACTTCATCCAGTGTCCGTTTCGCTGAATCATCACCATCGGAAAGGAACTTGTCCTTGACCTGGTATTCGATCTCGTCGTAACGCAGGCCGAGTGTCAGTACGAAATCGTCGCTTAGCGTCATTTCATTCTGCACAAAAAGGCCTACATTCGAAACGAGTTCAGTCTGGTCCGCAATCATCGGCCCGACAACGCCCGAAACGTTGTCGAAGCGTTGCCGATCGTCGTCCTGACGATCGAGATCCACGCCAACGATCAGACTGTTCGGCCGCCCCCATAGTTCGCTGTTATAGGCGTAGGTCGCGCCACCACCGACATAGAAACGCTCAAACTGGGTAGCCCCGCCACCGACGAATGGCAACTTGTTGGCGAAATCTCGCCACACAAAGTGATTCCGCAGCCGCAGCTCATGATGCTCGCCAGACGACTTGATATACGTCAGCCCGAGGCGTTGCTGCTCCAGCACCTCACTCGCGTCGAAGTCAACGTTTTGCTGACGTGCAGACGTAGGATCTGCTTGTGCTTGCGCCAGGTCGATGCCGCCCGGGTCCTGAGCCACGGGCTGATCAGTCGAATTGAAGATAATACCCAGCTCGGATTCGTCGTCGAAGGCATACGTAAGTCTGCCGTTAAACAGGGTGTTTTCCGTTTTGCTGTGTGCACGATGGCCATCAAATTCCATCTTTGA
>JAOTUB010000132.1 GCA_029864095.1 Gammaproteobacteria bacterium
GCGAGGAAAAGCTCGACGAATTGAACATTGGCAACTTCGACGACTACATTCGCTATCTGCCCAACGTGAATGCCGCCGGTCGAGGTCCCGGCCAGTCGTCGATATTCATTCGCGGCATGGCCACGGACTCGTCGGATCAAACCTCGGTCGAAATCGGTGCGCCCGTCCCCAACGTCGCGCTCTATCTCGACGAACAGCCGGTCAGCTCGGGTGGCCGCAATCTTGACCTATACGTAGCGGATATCGCGCGCGTCGAAGTACTGCCTGGCCCGCAGGGCACGCTGTTTGGCGCCAGTTCGCAGGCCGGCACAGTCCGCCTGATTACCAACAAACCCGTGTACAACGAATTCCAGGCCGGATTCGATGCGAGTTACTCGAGCACCAGTGGCGGTGACGATAGCAATAGCGTCGAAGCTTTCGTCAACATCCCGATAATCGATGACAAGTTCGCCATCCGCGGCGTGTTCTATAACGCGGTCGAGGGCGGCTACATCGACAACGTCTTCGGCGAAAATGCGTACGAACCGACTGATGTGGGATATCCGGCCGGGTCACCGAACACGGTCGTCAACAACATCGCTTTTGTTGAAGAGGATTTTAATGACGCGGTGTACCGCGGTGCGCGCATCAGCGCCAAGATCGCGCTCAGCGACGATTGGGAGCTGATTCCGCAGTTCATGACACAGTCTCTCGATGTCGACGGGGTGTTCGATCATTCGCCGCCGTCCATCGCCAACCTCGATCCTGGCTCGGCGGCGGGCAGCCGTGTGGTCGGTGACCTCGAGGTAGAGCGATTCTTCCCGGACTGGCTCGACGATCAATTCGACCAGTTTTCACTGACGCTGACTGGCCGGCTGGGCGCCCTGGATGTCGTCTACGCGGGCTCGTTCCTCGATCGCGAAGTCAACAACAGCTTCGACTACAGCGGCTATACCCAGGTTGGCGAGTTCGGAGCCTATTATATTTGCGACTATGCCAATTACGTCGCGACCGGTTTTTACGGGACCTGTGGCGACCCGACGCAGGGCATGATCGCGCATATCGAGAATGAGCGGACCACGCACGAGCTCCGCGTGTCGTACGCCGAAGGTGAGACAGTCGAATTCGTCGCGGGCGTGTTCCTCGACGACATTCAGACCAAGGTCGATACCAACTTCTATGTCGCCGGATCTGTCGGTTTCTTCGCACCCAATTCGCCACATTCGCAATCAACGATATTTAACCCCAATCCCAGGGCCGAGGGCATTACGTTCATGAACGATGCGATTCGCGATGAGGAACAAATCGCGTTGTTCGGCGAGGTCACGTTCAATGTAAGTGACGCGTTCGCGCTCACCATCGGAGCGAGAAACTACGACATCGAGACGAGCCTCGTGGGCTCGTCCAATTTTGCGACGCTGTGTCCAGCCGCACCGGCGCCGTGTACCGCAGCCGATGACGGCGACGGCGGACGCAGCTATGACGTCATATTTGCGGACGATCTGCCACTCAAGGAAGACGACACCATCTTCAAGGGCAGCGTTTCCTACACGCCCAACGATGACCTGCTGTTTTTCGCAACCTACTCGGAGGGATTCCGCCCGGGTGGCTTCAACCGCAATGAGGACGTGCCGACGACTTATGTCAGTGACGAGGTCACCAACATTGAGCTCGGCTGGAAAACGACGTTGGCGAACGGCACCGTGCGCTTCAACGGCTCGATCTATCAAATCGATTGGGACAAACTGCAAGTCGGCGTTACCGATTTTGCATGTTGTGGTGTCCTTACTTTCGTCCTGAACGTCGGCAACGCCGAAATCAAGGGCTTCGAAGGTGATCTGACCTGGCTGCCGACGGACAATCTGACGCTGGCCGCCGCATGGTCAATAAATAATACCGAGTTGCTGCAGGTGCCGCCCAATGTATCAAACCTTGCCCCTGCGGGATCCGACCTGGCGCTGGCACCGGAGCTGCAATACAACGTCAGTGCAAGATACCGGTGGGAAGTGGGCGAAAAAAACGCTCATGCGCAGCTGGTCGTCGCGCATACGGACAAGCAGTTCAGTTCAGTTGTAACCGCCAATCGTTTCGAGCAGGACTCTTACGACACGTTGGACGGCGCGATCGGCGTGAGCGCGGACAGCTGGGGCTTGGAGCTATTTGCCGAGAACCTCACGGACGAGCGAGCGGAGTTGTTTATCAATGCCCTGGACACCGATCTGCGTATAACGACGAACAGACCGCGCACCTGGGGTGTGCGTGTTTCCTATGATTTCTAGTGCCTAAAGGCGCAATGAGCGCGCAGCAGCTGCTGCAGGCCGGAAAACTTCAGGAGGCGCTCGAGGCGGCGCAAAAGGAGCTCGTCGACGATCCACAAGACGTCGACGCGCTCTACTGCAAAGCGGTATCGCAGCGCTATCTCCATCAGGCAAACGATGCGTTGCGGACGCTGCAGCAGCTCAAGGCCGTAAGCCCGAACTATGCCAGGGCCTGGCAGGAAGAAGGCCATAACCAGAGAGAGCTCGGCGACCTGGAAAGTGCCCGACGGTCGTACCAACACGCGGTCGAACTCAATCGGGCGCTGGTAGCGTCGTGGCGCGAATTGGCTGCGATCCACAAACAGCAGCACGACCTTAAGAACTTCGCCATGGCGAACTCGGAGTTCGAACGGCTCTCGAAACTCCCGCCGGAGCTGGTCACAGTCACCAGCCTCATCGAGGAAAACAAGCTATACCCGGCCGAGAAACTCTGCCGGGAATTCCTGCAGAAGACGCCGCATCACGTCGAGGCGATGCGGCTGCTCGCGCTACTGGGCATGAAGCTGCTCGTCTACGACGACGCAGAGTTCCTGCTGGAAAGTTGCGTCGAACTCGAGCCCGATTACTGGCTTGCCAGGCTCGACTACGTGGCCATCCTGCACAAGCGCCAGAAGTTCGAGAAAGCTCTCGAGCAAGCCGTCATTCTCAGGGATATGTTTCCCGGCAATTACGTGTTTGACCTGACGTTTGCGAATCAGAGCGTCGCCATCGGGCACTTTGACGAAGCGCTCAAGGTTTATGACGGAGTCATTGAGGCACATCCTGAATTTTCGCAAACCTTCCTGGCCCGCGGCCACGCGTTAAAAACCGTCGGACGCCTCGACGAAGGCATCGAATCGTACCGTGGCGCTTATCGGGTCAGGAAGAACTTCGGCGATGCGTACTGGAGCCTTGCGAACCTCAAGACCTATCGATTCACGGACGACGAAATGGCGCAAATGCGAACCCAGGTGGAACGAGGCGACACTCCCGTCGACGATCAATTTCACTTGTGTTTCGCGCTTGGAAAAGCGCTCGAGGATTGTGAGCAGTATGAAGAGTCGTTTGCCTGGTATAAGCGTGGCAACGAACTCAGAAAAAGCGGCCTGCGCTACGACCCGGAGAGACTCGAACTCGCAATGCAGCGGCAGATGGAATTCTGTACCAAGGAACTGTTTCGCGACAAGGCCGGCTGCGGTGGGGACTATCGAGACCCGATCTTCATCGTCGGTTTGCCCCGGGCGGGCTCGACCTTGCTCGAACAGATTCTGGCGTCGCACTCAGAGATCGACGGCACGATGGAGTTACCCAACATCATCGCAACCGCGCATCGCCTGAACGGCCGGCGCCGCGTCGCGGAGGAGCCGAATTATCCTAGGATTCTGACCGACCTGAACGATGAGCATTACCAGAAGCTGGCCGATGCGTATATCAAAGACACGGCGATTCATCGCAAGGGCGCGCCGAAATTCGTTGACAAGATGCCAAACAATTTCATGCATATCGGCCTGATCCACCTGATGTTTCCCAACGCCAAAGTCATCGACGCGCGGCGGCATCCGATGGCCTGCTGTTTCAGCGGATTCAAGCAGCTGTTCGCCGACGGTCAGGAGTTTACTTACGGCCTTGAAGACATCGCCCGTTATTACAAATCCTACGTAGCACTCATGCAGCATTGGGACACGGTCTTGCCAGGCAAGGTGCTGAATGTGCATTACGAACATGTCGTTGACGATGCCGAACGCCAGGTACGGCGAATTCTCGAGTTTCTGGAGGTTCCTTTCGAGGAGGCGTGTCTGAACTTTTACAGGACCGATCGCTCGGTACGCACGCCGAGTTCCGAGCAGGTAAGACAGCCGATATACAAAGGCGCGCTCGAACAGTGGCGCAACTTCGAGCCATACCTCGGCACCCTCAAGACAGAGCTGGCATCCGAGATCGCCGATTATCCCGCCTAGCCCCTCGCAATGTTCAATCCAACCGGCTCGGACCCCGCCCCGCCAGTCCCTTTCAAACTAGGTGAATTCCGGCATATGAACCCGATCGAAACAACCGTATTTTCATCTGTATGGTCCCAGAAACCAAGGAAAAGTCGTTGAACGATCATGCGCCATCTGAGTTATACCGCGGCGTAAAAATCCTCCATGATCCGGTCCGCAACAAAGGCACCGCCTATACGGACGCCGAGCGTGACCATTTGAAACTACGCGGGCTTCTGCCACCACGTGTGCACTCGCCAGCCGAACAGGAACTGCGCGTCCTGGGGAATATCCGCGCCAAGTCAACCGACCTGGAGCGCTACCTCTACCTGGTCGCGCTGCAGGACCGCAATGAGACCCTCTTCTATCGCGTCGTGATGCACAACATCGAAGAAATGATGCCGTTGATCTATACGCCGACGGTGGGCAAGGCGTGCCAAAAATTTCAACACATCTTTCGGACCCCAAGGGGTTTTTACGTGTCATTGCAGGACCGCGGTCACATCAAAGAGTACATGCAGAACTGGCCGCACAAACAGGTCAAGATTATCGTTGCTACAGACGGCGAACGGATTCTGGGGCTCGGCGACCTCGGCGCCGACGGCATGGGAATTCCGATCGGCAAGCTGGCTCTTTACACCGCCTGCGCGGGCATTCATCCGACCCACTGCATGCCGGTAATGATCGACGTGGGCACCGATAACGAGGCGTTGCTGAACGATCCTCTATACAACGGGCTCGAGTGCCGTCGCGTTCGCGGCGACAAATACGATGAGCTGTTTGCGGAGTTTATCGAGGCCGCAAAAGAAATGTTTCCCGGGGTTCTCATTCAACTCGAGGACTTCGGCAACCTCAATGCCTTCCGGCTGCTGGAGCAGTATCGGGACGAAGTGTGCCTGTTCGATGACGATATTCAGGGAACGGGAGCCGTGGCCGTATCCGGAATCTTCGGGGCGCTGCAAATCACTGGCGGCAAGCTGTCTGAACAGAAGATTCTGTTTCTCGGCGCCGGCGAGGCGGGAATCGGCATTGCCGATACGTTTGTCGCAGCATTGGCAGAACAAGGCGTTTCTGCAGAGCAGGCTCGAAAACGATGCTGGTTCATGGACAGTCAGGGCCTGTTGGTGTCGGCTCGGCCGTCAATGGCTGCCCATAAGAAACCCTACGCACATGACCATCCGCGCATCGATGACTTGCTTGAAGCGGTCAATACACTGAAACCGACAGCCCTGCTCGGCCTTTCGGGTCAGCCGGCACGGTTCACAAAAGAGGTAGTAGTGGCCATGACGGCCATCAACGAGCGGCCGATCGTATTTGCCCTGTCCAACCCGACTTCCAAAGCGGAGTGCACGGCGGAGCAAGCCTATACCTGGAGCAACGGTCGGGCGATCTTTGCCAGCGGCAGTCCGTTCGATCCCGTCAAGCTCGGCAATCAGACGTTTGTGCCCGGACAAGGCAATAATGCGTACATCTTCCCAGGGGTCGGGTTAGGCGCGATTATCAGCGGCGCCCGGACAGTAACCGACGAGATGTTCCTGGTTGCGGCACATTCATTGGCCAATCAGGTTACGGAGGCAGATCTCGAACGGGGCCGCGTCTATCCGCCGCTGACAGACATTCGCAAAGTTTCGGCACGGATCGCACGTGACGTCGCGCAACTTGTGTATGACCAGGGCCTGACTGATAAAAAGCGCCCCGACGACATACTTGCGGAAATTCACGAATATATGTACCAGCCCGTGTACCCACACTATGCCTGACCGGCATCCGGCCTTACAGACGCGCTTCGGGCAAGCCTTGCGGATCCGATGCGCCCGAAGTGTGACCGATCGCACCGGTTGCGCTATCCTTGCAAGAAACAATAATCTTGAGGGACGAACAGATGGCCTATAGTTCTGCTGACATTCGCAACGTATGTCTGGTCGGGCCGAGCAATGCCGGAAAGACCCAGCTCGTGGAGGCCCTTCTTCACGCAGGCGGCGCTATTGCCGAATGCGGCTCCGTTGACAAGGGCGATACCGTATCGGATTTCACCAAACGCGAGCGGGAACTGGGCCACTCGCAATTCTCTTCAGTTTGCCATTTCGACCACAAAGGTATCCACGTCAATCTGATAGACACGCCTGGGTACCGGGATTTCTATGGCCGCGCTTTGTCGGTAATTCCTGCCGCAGAAACGGCTGCCGTTGTAATCAACGCGCAGGAAGGGATCGAGATGGTCGCGCGTCGCATGATGGACGCTGCGCAAAAGCAGCGACTGTGCCGCATGATCATCGTCAACAAAATCGATGCTGAGGACGTAGATCTCCGATCACTGTTGAATGAGATTCGCTCCACATTCGGGCAAGAGTGCTTACCCATGAACCTGCCCAGCGCCGACGGTGAAGGCGTCGTGGACTGCTTCTTCCAGCCGGACGGCGCCGAAACCGCATTTTCATCGGCTGATACTGCTCACGTAGAGATCGTCGACCAGGTCGTCGAAGTCGATGAGGAGTTGATGGAAGTCTATCTCGAACAGGGGCAGGAACTCGAACCAGAGCAGCTGCACGACCCGTTCGAGCAGTCACTGCGTGAAGGCCACCTCGTGCCTATCTGTTTTGTGTCGGCCAGGACTGGCGCCGGGATACCGGAGCTGCTTGAGGTATTCGAACGCCTGATGCCGAACCCGATGGAAGGTAATCCGCCACTGTTTCTCAAGGGCGAGGGTGAGGACGCCGAAGAAGTCGTCATCAATCCCGATCCGGATGCCCACGCGATCGCTCATGTGTTCATGGTGAACATCGACCCGTTCAAAGGCCGTCTTGGCGTTTTTCGCATCCATCAGGGTACGATCAGACCCGGCAATCAACTATTCGTCGGCGACGCGCGGAAGCCGATCAAGGTTAACCAGTTACTGAAGCTCAATGGCGCCGAGCATCATAAGGTGCAGGTTGGGGTGCCGGGCGACATCTGTGCAATCCCGCGCGTTGACGAAGTGCACTACGATGCCGTGCTTCACGATTCGCATGATGAGGATCATTTTCATCTGAAGTCCATACAATTGCCGAGACCGATGTATGGACTTGCGATCAAACCGGCGAAAGACTCGGATGCGCAAAGAACGTCGGACGCGCTGCATGCGGTTGAGGCCGAGGACCCATCACTGACTTTGGAGCATATTGCCTCGTTGAATGAGATTGTGCTTCGTGGACATGGTGAACTCCACCTGCGAACCGTGCTCGAGCAAATAGCCGATCGATACAATTTGGAAGTTCTGACCTCATTGCCCTCGATCGCCTATCGCGAAACGATCACGGCTCCCGCGGAAGGCCACCACAGGCATAAGAAGCAGACCGGGGGCGCCGGTCAGTTCGGTGAGGTTTATCTGAGAGTGGAGCCTTTGCCATCCGGGCAAGGCTTCGAGTTCGCAAGCGCCGTTGTCGGCGGCTCGATACCGTCACAATATATTCCGGCTGTTGAAACCGGCGTGCGACAGGTTATGGGCTCCGGAGCGATCCACGGCTACCCGATGCAGGACATCAAAGTGACGGTATATGACGGCAAACATCACGCTGTCGACTCCAAAGAAATCGCGTTTGTGCAGGCCGGCAAAAAGGCGTTTCTCGATGCAATCGCGAAAGCGTCGCCGATCGTCCTGGAACCGATTGTTGATGTCACAATTACAGTGCCAAGCCGATGTGCCGGCGGCGTAACTGGGGATCTCTCGTCCATGCGCGGCATGGTGACCGGCACCGAGGCGCGTCCCGACGATCGCATCGTGGTCACGGGCCAGGCGCCACTCAAAGAACTGCAGCATTACCATTCGCGATTGAAGTCGCTGACGGGCGGTGATGGGAGTTTCTCGATGGATTTCAGCCACTATGCGGAAGTATCGCCCAATGAACTTGAAACGGACGCCGACAAGTCGACGATGTCGGGTTAACTAACGAGATTGCGGCTAGCTGCACCGCCGTTCGAATGAACTTAGTAGCTTGTCCTCGTCTTCCGCCGCCTTGAAAAAAGAAATCAGAAAAGCCTCGGCAGTCTCGATACTGTCTGCTGAGAGTCCCGGAATATCCTGCAGCACGGCCAAGATCCCGGCCTCGTTCGACTTGATCTTGCGCAGCGCTGTCTGCAGTACCTCACGGTCGGTGCACAGGCCGCGATACAAGCGCTGCCTGACCCTGTCGATCCGAAGCGATGGGTCCGGAAACGCATACCGGGCATTCACCAGTCCGGACAAATCGAAATCGTACGGCACGACCAGCACACGGGAATCGCGTTCGTACAAATCGCCATTGTGGCAGCACGAATCGTCGGAGTCGGCCCGGACAAAACCCCAGTCGGTATTCCCAATCAGATACTGAAATACATAGATCAGCGCTGCGCCTGCAACATCGTGTCGCCGTTTGGGCAAACCTCGCAGATTGACCTGGGTTGCGCCGATTCTCCCGGCCAGTTGTTTGGCGGGTTCGACCAGGAAGGCATATCGCAACTCTGACTTCGCGTTAAGTTGGCCGTCGGTGTCCGCGTAGTTGATACGTAGCAAACGCACTCGATAGCTCGCGTCGGTCAGCACATTGAATATCCGATATGCTGCGTATTCCTCCAGCAGGTCCTGTTCGCCCTGATCGTTATGACGACAGTGGGTTACAAGCTTGAGTTTGTCTTGCCCAGCAAATATCGTTTCGGCTGTTTCGGACGTGCGAAAGTCGAGTCGCAATGGCGCAAAGTCGCAAGTTCTCAAACGGCTCTGGCCGCGCAATCTGACGTCAATCTGATGCCTTACGCCGTCCGCCTCGAGAACGAACGCAAGTTCACCATTATTTTCTTTATCGTCGGACAACCTCCCGATGGGACCTATCAGCGTGACGTCGAGTACGGCACTGTCATCGAATAGCGGTGCGGCCATGACATGTGCGGCACCGAAAACCATCGCCACGATGCTGTAGCCGATTTGCGACATTGCACGGGCGACGCGGAATACAGTACTGTGATCGATGTCGCGATTTGTATGGCCGCAGGCGATACCATCAAGAATCTTCTCAGACGTCGGCATTGCAGCATTCCTGACAGCGAAGTGCATTATGAAAGTACCATCTATTCTGTCTATTCGAACGACATTGACTCTGCTTGTGATGGCGGCGTCATTTGTCGCCTGTAATATCG
>JAOTUB010000248.1 GCA_029864095.1 Gammaproteobacteria bacterium
TCCCACCGGTCGGTGCAAAAACACCTTGTATCGAAGAATGACTGGTTCCGAACTGACGTGCTATCGCATTTAACGACTCACCTTTCTGCCAGCGATCCCACATCTCGGCCTTGTCAGTCTCGCTGCAATAGATCCTCGTCGGATACTTCATTTTCAACATCCTCCCCTCTATAGTGAGAGTCTAGATGCTGCATTGACCGATTGATGTCATAACCCAAAGCAGACGTTTCTATACCGCTAAGACACTGAATGTGAGGCTGGAAAGATGAACACCGATAATCTATCAGCTATTGCCAAAACACGAATACGCAGACCACCGGCGAGTGTATTTGCCGCGTTTGCGAGTGCTAGTGCGATGAGTAAATTTTGGTTTACTCGACGCGATGATGGCTTGAAAAAGGGCGAATCTGTCTCGTGGTTTATTGGTAGTGGCGAAGATGCAATTTCATTTGATGTGCGTGTAAAGGAGCTCAGCGAGCCCGACAAAATAGTTATTGAGTGGGTAGGACACGATGGCAAACCTACGCAAGTCACTTGGTTATTTGAGGAAACCGAAGAAGGCGATACGATCTTGACTATCGAGGAGTCCGGCTTTACCGGCAGTAGCGACGCGATAGTCGCGCGGGCTTTGGACTCTACGGGAGGCTTCAATCAGGTCATAATCGCTGCCAAGGCTCTCATCGAGTATGGCGTTGAATTGAATGTGGTGGCTGACCACGTGTAGTCAATGTACGTTCGCGTGTGGCCGTTAGCTGCGTGTCGTCTTGCCGATTTCCGCGATGTTTGAACGACCGCTTTTGGCGGAATTGGTCATAGCGTGTTGATCGAAACAGACACTTTGACATGTGGATACTGGACTCAAGTTTCGGCTGCCAGTTCCTGCGTAAACAGGGTGGCGCCGCTGACATCCTTAAGCCGGACCGTCATCACCTCGCTCGCGCCGTCGATATCAACCTGACCGAAGAACTGCAGGCCATCTGAGGGCGGCAGGTTGGTCTGACCCTCCGGCGGCGCTTTCACAAACCTGACCTCGGGACCGAAGGTGTTGTCGAGCCTGCTTGGCCCATACGAGCCGGCGTTTATCGGCCCGCTGACGAACTCCCAAAACGGCGCGAATTCCTGGAATTGCGCCCGATTTGGATCGTAGTAGTGTGCCGCACAGTAGTGAACGTCGGCAGTGAGCCAGACGACGTTCTTGATGCCGTTGTCGCGGATGAAGCGAAGGATTTCGGCAAGATCGAATTCGCGACCCCTGACCGGACCGTCGCCATTGGCGCCATTCTCAAAGTGCTCGCCGTCGCGAACCACGAGACCGATCGGCATATCGGAGGCGATCACCTTCCAGGTGGCATTGGACCCAAGCAGCGACTGCTTCAGCCAACGCTTTTGCTGTTCGCCGAGGAAGGCGGTCTCGGGTCCAGGCTCAGCCTGATCGTTGGCCGAATTGACGCCGCGATAGGTGCGCTTATCGATGCGGAACATGTCGAGCGAAGGGCCGTAGCTGAAAGCACTGTAGACACGCTCCGGCTCTGCCGGGTGACGTCGGATCGGCAGGTAGTCGAAAAATGCCTGACTTGCACGCGCGGCCAGAAGATCGACGCTGGTTACCTTATAAGTGGCTTTCTCAGGATCGGCGGCCAGATTTTCGGTAGGGAACCAGTTGTTGGTCACCTCGTGATCGTCCCATTGAGCTAACATCGGCACCTCAGCGTTAAAGCGTCTGAGGTTCTCGTCCATAAGATTGTAGGCATACTGCCCATGGAACTCGCGGAGCGTCTCGGCGACTTTGGACTTTTCTTCGGTCACAACGTTTTTCCACATCCCGCCGTTCGGCATTTCCTTTTCAGCCTCGATCACGCCATCGGCATAGACGGTGTCGCCGGAATGGATGAAGAAAGCGGGCTCGACCTGGCGCATAGTCTCGTAGCATTTCATGCCGCCCCAATCGAGATTGATGCCCCAGCCCTGGCCAGCGGTATCGCCGGACCAGACGAAGCGGACATCCTGTTTGGTACCGGGTGCCGTCCAGAAGGTGCCGGCGGTCGGTTCGCTGACCAGTTTGTGGTCGTTCAGATCGACCATAGTGACGCGGTAATGCATCTTCTGGCCGAGCGCTGCAGCAGGGAACGTCGGGTAGGTAATTTTCGGTCTGCCATAACAAGCTCCGTAGATATCGTCAAAAGGCAGGCTAAGAAGCAATTGCGAGCAGTCGTTGTGAGCTTGGACGCTTGCTCACCGGCATTTCCACGGAATAACGCCGCTTACGAGCCTGCCGATCGGTTACAGCCTCACTCCAATCTGCTTCATTGAATAATGCGCTTTAGGGAGTTGCCGGA
>JAOTUB010000024.1 GCA_029864095.1 Gammaproteobacteria bacterium
CGGCTCCGAGTTTCAGGAGTTCAAGAAGCTCTATGGTTCGACACTCGTGTGTGGATTCGCGCATATTGACGGCTACCCGGTCGGCATCGTCGCCAACAACGGCATTCTGTTCATGGAGTCGGCGCAAAAGGGCGCGCACTTCATACAGCTGTGCAATCGCCGCGGGATACCACTCGTATTCATGCAGAATATAACAGGATTCATGGTCGGCAAACGCGTCGAACACGCCGGCATCGCGAAAGAAGGCGCCAAAATGGTCAATGCTGTGGCGACCGCCACCGTGCCGAAGTTCACCGTCGTTATCGGCGGTTCTTTCGGTGCCGGTAATTACGCGATGTGCGGTCGCGCCTATAATCCGCGCATGCTCTGGATGTGGCCAAACGCACGCATCTCGGTTATGGGCGGAGAGCAGGCGGCCATCGTCTTGTCGACGGTCAAGCGTGAAGGACTCGAAGCTCGCGGCGACGAATGGTCCGCAGAAGAGCAAGAGGAGTTCGAGTCCGCCATTCGGGACAAGTACGAGGCGCAGGGGCATCCTTACTACGCGAGCGCGCGGCTCTGGGACGATGGCGTCATCGACCCGGCCGATACGCGCCAGGTGCTGTCGGTGGGACTTGCGGCCGCAATGAATCGGCCGCGCGACCAGGAAACGCCCTTCGGTATTTTCAGAATGTAACGTCCTGCTCCCGACCAGGCATGCGGTATGATGCATGTCCGATTTTTTTTGTCGGACCGAGAATGCAACAGGACTAACCGCGGTGGTTGATCGGCAAGAACAAAACACGGGCACACGTGACGTGCGCAAGGCGCATCTGTTCGATGTTGCGCGACTCGAGGCATACATGTCCTCGCATGTGGAGGGCTTTCGCGGGCCGCTAGAGGTCAGTCAGTTCAAAGGGGGTCAGTCGAATCCGACCTACCTGCTGGAAGCAGAATCGGGAAAATACGTGCTGCGTCGCAAACCGCCCGGAAAGCTGCTCAAATCCGCTCACGCGGTCGATCGCGAGTACCGCATTATCAGCGCGCTGTACGCCGCCGATTTTCCGGTGCCGCGCCCGTATGTGCTATGCGATGACGACGAGGTCATCGGTACGATGTTTTTCATCATGGAGTTTGTCGATGGCCGAATCTTCTGGGATCTCGACTTACCCAACGCAAATGCGGCAGGCCGGGCGGCGCTGTATGACAACATCAACGAGACGATCGCCAGGCTGCACAGCTTCGACTACGAAGCGCTCGGTCTGGGCGACTACGGCAAGCCAGGCAATTACTTCGCGCGGCAAATTTCGCGCTGGACCGGCCAGTATCGTGCGTCAGAGACGGCGGCAGTCAAGTCGATGGATGCCCTGATCGAATGGTTGCCGGCCAATATCCCGGATGACGATTCGTCGGCCATCGTGCACGGAGACTTTCGTCTCGACAACATGATCGTGCACCCGAGCGAACCCAGGGTCATCGCGGTACTCGACTGGGAACTCTCGACCATCGGTCATCCGCTCGCCGATTTCACGTATCACCTGATGGCTTGGCAGATGCCGGAGATCGGAATCGGTTCAACCGGTCTTTTGCACAAGGATCTGGCAGCGCTGGGCATACCGGACGAAGAAACCTACACCGAACTGTATTGTGAGCGCACAGGACGTGCCCAAGGGATCGCCAACCGCAATTTCTACTCCGCTTTCAACTTCTTCCGCCTGGCCGCTATCTTGCAAGGCATCGCGGGACGGGTCCGCGATGGCACGGCCGCGAGTGCTCATGCCGAGCATGCCGTGAAAGCGGTTTCACCGCTGGCGGACATCGGCTGGCAGTACGCGGTGCGCCAATGATCTGCAGCGCAAGAAGGAACTCATGGCACTGAATTACGATGAGCTGATGGC
This sequence comes from Gammaproteobacteria bacterium, assembly GCA_029864095.1. Classification (GTDB taxonomy): domain Bacteria; phylum Pseudomonadota; class Gammaproteobacteria; order Steroidobacterales; family Woeseiaceae; genus UBA1847. Next base: position 1,878 of record JAOTUB010000024.1, read on the forward strand.
AAGGTCGGACGACGACATACGGCTAAGCTACGCTGATGTCGAGACAATGCTCTATGCCCAGAGCATAGGCCTCGGACGCGATCCATCGAATGCCAAAGAACTGCCCTATGTCTACGAGCAGGGGCAACCATTACGCACGGTTCCGTCAATGGCCAGCGTTCTCGTGCCGGACATGTTTCCGCCGGACCTCGGCTGGGACTTCACGCAAGTGCTGCACGCCGAACAGCGGCTGCATTTGCATCGCCCCTTGCCGGCCGCGGCCGAGCTTGCAGTGAACAAACGTATCGTTGACATATTCGATCGCGGGCCGAAACGCGGCGCAATGATCCTGTTCGAGGCTGAGGGGCGGCTCACAAAGGACGATTCGGCGCTGTTTTCCCTGGGCATGACCGTCATCGCGCGGGGTGATGGCGGCTTCGGCGGCCATGCCGGATCCGGGCCGGCACCGCACCGAGCTCCGCGCCGCGATCCGGATCTGCGTTGTATTAGCAAAACGCGCGTCGACCAGGCCTTGCTGTTTCGATTGAACGGCGATCGCAATCCGCTGCACGCTGATCCCGCAATAGCAGTCGAGGCAGGATTTCAGGCCCCTATACTGCACGGCCTGTGTACCTATGGCATTGCGTGCCACGCGATCCTGCAGACCATATGCGACTATGATTATACCTTGATCAAGGAATTCGACGCGCGCTTCTCGTCGCCGGTTATGCCGGGAGACACGATCAGGACGGATATGTGGCAGGACGGCAATATCGTGTCGTTTCGATGCACGGCGACGGAGCGCGATACGATCGTATTGCGCAATGGCAAATGTACTTTGGCGACCTAGTTGGGTATGGCTTATGAGCAAACCGGTAAAAATGTCGATCAATCATCACATTGCGCAGGTTACGCTGAACCGACCTGACAAGGCTAATGCACTCAGTCTCGAGATGTTCGACTCTATCGGTGAGGCCGGGGAGCAACTGGCATCCGATCGATCCGTCCGCGCCGTGATCCTGCATGGCGCTGGCGAGAATTTTTGCGCCGGCCTCGATTTCGACATTTTTCGGCAGCGCGAACCAATCGTGGACGCGCAGGCAATGGCGCCTGCCGGGCCGTCACCGGCTAACCGATTTCAGCGCGCGGCCTATGTCTGGCGCGAGCTGCCGATTCCTGTCATTTGCGCTATCACAGGGGTCGCCTACGGCGGGGGCCTGCAGATTGCACTCGGTGCCGACCTGCGCTATGCGACCGCTGATGCGCGCCTGTCGATCATGGAAATCAAGTGGGGTCTGATTCCGGACATGGCCATCAGCACCACTTTGCGGGACATTTTGCCGGTTGATCGCGTCAAGGAACTCGCCTGGTCGGGGAGGCCCGTGGCAGGGGCGGAGGCGCTCGGCTTGGGCCTCGTTACTGCGCTGCACGAGGATCCCCTTACCGCGGCAAGGCAAACGGCGCAAGAGATCTGCGGCAAGTCTCCCGACGCAATCCGTGCCATGAAACGGCTGTTCAATTCGGCCTGGCAACTCGCCGAGGCGGACGCCCTCGCACTGGAGGCGCAGCTGCAGTGCAGCGTCTTCGGCAGGCCAAACCAGCTGGAGGCTGTGATGGCGAACGTTGAAAAGCGCGCGCCCGATTTCAAAGACTGAATTGTCTTTTGGCAGCCGGAACTATGCCGCCCGGACCGGAGTCGAAGGGAATAATGGTAGTCGATGTCCGATGTGAACAATCCGATTGACAAACTAACGGTCATTTTGGCGTTTTTGACGTGCCTGCATCCGTGGGCTGCTGGTGCCGAAGAAGACAATGCTTTCCCCAGGATGCCGGTTGATGCGAAGACACTGCGCGTTCAGGACCAGGCCGAGGAAGTTTACGAGCGTACCGATTACAAGCGCGCATTTTTTATCTACCGCAATGAGCTGGCGCCTATCGGGGACAAATACGGCCAATACATGGTTGGTTTCATGTACCTGACGGGCAAGGGCGTCGAAGAGGATCGCGTTGCCGGCTCAGCCTGGTATCGTCTGGCCGCAGAGCGCGGCACAAAGGAATTTGTGGGTGCCCGGGACGGGCTGATGGCGACCCTGGATGCCGAGGAGAAGGCTCTCTCGGACAGCCTGTTCCTCGAACTGCGCAAGCAATACGGTGACCTGGTCCTGATGGTAAGGGCGTTGCGCCACGAGCGGAAATTACTGGACGCACGCACAGGGTCTCGTGCTTCCTCCTCCGACGTGATGCCGATGACTGTCATTAGTACTGATCGCAGCGGCAGCAGGACAACGACGGGGGCGGACTATTACGGCCGGATCGAGAGACGCATGCAGGCCCGTCTCGATTTCATCCAAAGCCGCACGCGAATCGAGATCAGTGACGCCAATGTCATGACGCTCGACCTGGACTCAATCGAACAGCAGGTCAGCGAACACCTGAACGAACTCGATTAGCCAGTATTGGCCGCGAGGCCGCATGACAGGATTTCCGGGAACTCGGCAACCGTCTTCTGCGCGATCGCATCGTCGCCGTGATACCACTTCGGAATCCAGTTGATCGAGCCCATGATCGCGTTGCCCGTCATGCGCACGTCACAGGTCTGAATGCTGCCGTCGGCGATGCCGCGCTCGAGCAGCTTTTCGAAATCCAGGCTATGTCGCCTCGAGAGTTCCAGAACCTCGTCACGGTGCTCAGGCTTCAGAGACGGAATTTCACTCATGATTGCGATCGGCCCCTGTTCGCCAACCATGATTTCTATGTGGTAGCGCAGGTAGCGTCGCACCTGTTCGAGACCGCTGCCGCCTTCGGCAATTGCCCGATACATCGCCTCACGGCCGACGTCGGCGGCACGCACATAACACAGATATACGAGTTCTTCCTTGTTGCGCACGTAGTAGTAAAGGGCAGGGTCGGTAAGCCCGAGCATGTCGGCGACGTCTTTCAGTGACGTGCCGCTGTATCCCTTGCGGTTGAAGCAATGGGCGGCGGCCTTGAGCACACGATCACGCTGTTGCTGAAATCGCGTTTCGTCCGAATTGCGGGCCATAATGTGTCCATTCTCGCGGGCGCCAAATGCGCACTTTGCACTTGAGATTTGCTTCATTCTGCATTATTTTAATCTAGATTAAAATTTTTTCAAGTGCAAAAGTGCTTGATTTATAAGGAAATCCCGCTCGAGAGGTGGCTCTTTCCGCCGTGTTTTGCTCGGAGAACCAGATTCGATGAGTACCGCAGCCAGCGATCTGCCGCGTAAACCCAAGGCCCGCGCACAGGCGCCATTGCGTTTCGTAACGGCTGCCTCGCTGTTCGACGGCCACGATGCCGCAATCAACATCATGCGACGTCTGATCCAGGCACAGGGCGCCGAGGTCATTCACCTTGGCCACAATCGCAGTGTCGACGATATCGTGCGTGCGGCTATCCAGGAGGATGCCGATGGCATCGCCGTGAGCTCGTACCAGGGCGGTCATATCGAGTTCTTCCGCTACATGGTCGATCGCCTGCGCGATCTGGGAGCGCCGCACATCAAAGTGTTCGGTGGCGGGGGCGGCACGATTACCCCGGAGGAAATCGAAGACCTCATGGAATATGGCGTCGAGCGCATCTACCACCCAAACGATGGTATGAAGCTCGGGCTCGAAAACATGATCCGGGATCTCGTAGAGAAGACCGCAACCGCACGTCGCGATACGGTATCGCCGACATCGACAAGCCCCACGAATATCACCGGCATTGCCGGGATGATCTCCGCGATCGAAGAGGGTGCATTCGATGACGCAGAGCTCGTGACGCTGCGCAAGGAATGGCAGGTGAAAGCGGGTAAGGTGCCAGTCATTGGCATTACGGGTACCGGTGGTGCGGGTAAGAGCAGCGTGACCGATGAGGTGCTGAACCGTTTCCTGACATCGTTCCCCGATATACGCATCGCCGTGCTGGCGGTCGACCCGACGCGCCGTCGCACGGGCGGTGCACTGCTCGGCGACCGAATTCGTATGAACACGTTGCGCTCGGAGCAGATATTCATGCGCTCGATCGCAACACGCCGCCAGCATCTGGCTACAAGTGAAATGCTCGGGGACCACATCCTGTTCCTCAAGTCGCTCGGCTACGATCTCGTCATCGTCGAGACGGCAGGCATCGGCCAGAGCGACAGCGAGATTGTCGACCTCGTGAATTTTTCGGTCTATGTCATGACGAGCGAGTACGGCGCGGCGAGTCAGCTCGAGAAAATCGACATGCTCGACTTCGCTGATTTGATCGTACTCAACAAATACGACAAGCGCGGCGCCGAAGACGCGCTCAGAGATATCCGCAAGCAGTGGATGCGTAATCACGCCGCCTTCGAGACGGCCGTTGATAACGTTCCCGTTTACCCGAGCATCGCGAGCCAGTTCAACGATCCGGGGATCAGCTACATGTTCTCCGAGCTGTGTCGGCGCGTCGTTGATAAAGTCGGTCTCGAGAAAGACAGGTGGACGCCGGATATCGACACCTCGATCAGGGAGCCGCGCGCCACGGCCATGATCCCGGGCGCGCGTGTCCGCTATCTCGCGGAAATTGCCGAGCAGGGGCGTGCGATCAACAGCGGCATCGACGCGCAGGCCGAGATCGCGAGCGGTTTGCAACACCTTTACGAGGCGCTCAGGTCGATAGAGGACCCGCGACTTCCGGAGAAACTGGTCGCATACCAATCCGACGCGCTGACAGAAGGCGAGGATCGCAGTCTGCTTGCGTTACGACAGCGCTACCAGGAAGCACTGGCTGAATTGACACCAGAGTCGGTCCGGTTGCTCGAGGAATGGCCCGCACGCAGGGAAAGCGTCCGCGCGGCAACGTACAGCTACACAGTGCGCGGCCGCGATATCACCGGCAACAACTATCGCGAGAGCCTGAGTCACCAAAGGATTCCCAAGATCGCAGCACCCCATTTCAGGGACTGGGGTGAGCTGCTCAAATTTCTGTCGAAAGAAAACCTGCCCGGTGGGTATCCCTATACGGGTGGGGTGTATCCGTATCGCCGTCTCGGCGAGGACCCGACGCGCATGTTCGCGGGCGAGGGCACGCCCGAGCGCACCAACCGTCGATTTCACTATCTCTCGCTCGGCCAGGATGCTGCGCGCCTGTCGACGGCATTCGATTCGGTGACCTTGTACGGTGAAAACCCGCACGAGCGGCCCGACATCTACGGCAAGGTCGGCAACTCCGGCGTCTCGATTGCGTCCGTCGACGACATGAAGAAACTGTACTCGGGTTTCGATCTGTGTGCGCCGACGACATCGGTGTCGATGACGATCAACGGTCCGGCGCCGATGATTCTCGCTTTTTTCATGAACAGCGCGATCGATCAGCAAATCGAAAAGCATTTGCGCGAGACCGGTGAATGGGAAGCGGCACAGAAGAAAATCGACAAGTATTTCGAAGGGCGCGAGCGTCCACGATACGTCGGCGAATTACCCCCCGGCAACGATGGTCTCGGCTTGGGCCTGCTCGGGATTTCGGGCGACAAGGTCGTCGATGGCAAGACCTATGCCCGCATCCGCAAGGAGACGCTCGCGAATGTTCGCGGCACGGTCCAGGCCGACATCCTCAAGGAAGATCAGGCTCAAAACACCTGTATTTTCTCCACCGAATTCGCGATGAAAATGATGGGCGATGTGCAGCAGTACTTCATCGACAACAACGTTCGCAACTACTACAGCATTTCGATCAGCGGCTATCACATCGCCGAAGCGGGTGCGAATCCGATCAGCCAGCTCGCGTTTACGCTGGCCAATGGCTTCACAATCGTCGAATACTATCTTGCGCGAGGCATGGACATCGATGACTTCGCACCGAACCTGAGTTTCTTTTTCTCAAATGGCATGGACCCCGAATACACGGTCATCGGACGTGTTGCCCGCCGTATCTGGGCACGTGCGATGCGCGAGCGCTACGGCGCGAGTGCGCGATCGCAAATGCTCAAATACCACATACAAACCTCGGGCCGCAGCCTGCATGCGCAGGAAATCAGTTTCAACGACATTCGCACGACTTTGCAGGCACTGTACGCGCTGTTCGACAATTGCAATAGCCTGCACACCAACGCGTTTGATGAGGCCATCACGACGCCGACCGAACAGTCGGTGCGCCGCGCCGTGGCGATTCAGATGATCATATCGCGCGAGCTCGGCCTGAATTTCTGTGAGAACCCCTGGCAGGGCTCGTTCATCGTCGACGAGCTGACCGATCTCGTCGAAGAAGCCGTGTACCAGGAGTTCGAGCGAATTTCGGATCGCGGCGGCGTACTGGGCGCGATGGATACGATGTATCAGCGCGGCAAGATCCAGGAAGAGAGCCTTTACTATGAAAGCAAGAAGCACGACGGTTCGCTGCCCTTGATCGGCGTCAATACCTTCTTGCCGAAAAAAGGACAGGAGGACCAAGTCCATGAGCAGGAGCTGATTCGCTCGAGCGAAGCCGAAAAGAACGATCAGATTCGCCACGTCAGGGCATTTCAAAAGACACATGCCGACGAAAGCGCAGCGGCACTTGCAAGTCTGCAGGCCGTCGCACGCGAGCGGAGCAACGTTTTTGCGGAACTCATGGAGACAGTCAAGTCCAATTCACTGGGGCAGATATCGCACGCGCTGTATCAGGTCGGCGGTGAGTACCGCCGCAATATGTAGGAAAAGGAGCCCTTGATGAGCGATCTCGTCAAATATGAACAGGAGGAAGCGGTTGCGCTGATCACGATCAATCGGCCCGATGCGATGAACGCGTTCACGACAGACCTGTCGCTTGCCCTGCAGCTGGCACTCGAAAAAGCGCACAATGATGATTCCGTGAGGGTTGTCGTTCTGACGGGCGAGGGCCGCAGCTTTAGCGCGGGCGCCGATCTCAAAAGCGGATTCGAGGGCCGGCCCGTTTTCGGAAAACTCCAATACGAATACCGGCCGATATTGCAGGCGATCGCCTCAATGCCGAAGCCTGTGATCGCGGCTATTCCTGGCTCCGCGGCCGGAATCGGCATGTCGACGGCGCTGTATTGTGATCTCGTGATCATGGCAGACAATGCATTCCTGCTGTCGCCGTTCACGACGATTTCACTGGTGCCGGATGGTGGCCTGAACTGGATTCTCGTCCGCCACCTCGGCTATCACCGTGCGTACCAGCTCAGCGTCGAGTCCGAGCGCATTCCGGCCGCTCGCTGTGTCGAACTGGGCCTCGCAAACAAGGCGGTCCCGGCAGACGAGCTGCACGGTGCGGCACTCGCATGGGCAGCAGAGCTCGCGAAGCGCGCACCGGGCTCGCTCGCAGCGACGAAGAAAGTCATGCGCTTCGCCATGGACAACAGCTGGGCCAGCGCGTTCGACCTCGAGGCCGAGTTACAGCAGAAATTGGCAGGCAGCGAAGACAACAAGGAAGGCGTGCGGGCCTTTTTCGACAAACGCGAACCTGAATTCAAAGGTGAGTGACGATGGATAGAAATATTTTTGACGAAGAGCATGAGATGTTCCGCGATTCAGCGCGGCGTTTCTTTATCAACGAGGTGCAACCGCACGCCGACCGCTGGGCCGAGCAGGAAATTGTCGATCGCGAAGCGTTTCTCAAAGCCGGCGAGAACGGTTTGCTGTGTATGTGGGCGGATGAGAAGTACGGTGGCGCCGGAATCTCCGATTTCCGTTATGAGCAGATTTTGATCGAGGAAAACGCCAGGTATGGAGATGTCGGTTTCTTCATGTTCCTGCACAGTCGGCTTGTCGGACCTTATATCGGCGCGCTGGGTACCGAAGAACAGAAGGCGCGCTGGCTGCCGAAGTGCGTATCGGGCGAGAATGTTCTCGCAATAGCGATGACCGAGCCCGGAGTTGGCAGCGATCTTTCGGGGATCCGTACGAAAGCGCAGGACAAGGGAGATTATTACCTGCTGAATGGCTCGAAGACATTTATATCGAATGGCATTCTGGCCGACCTCGTCATCGTCGCTGCAAGGACGGATCCGAACAGCGGTCATGGACTGAGCCTTTTCGTCGTCGAGCGCGGCATGGAAGGCTTCGAGCGTGGCAGGAACCTGAAAAAGATGGGCATGCACAGCCAGGACACAGCCGAGCTGTTCTTTAATAACGTCAAGGTTCCCAAGCAGAATCTGCTCGGCGAACTTAATCGCGGCTTCTATCACCTGATGCATTTCCTTGCCGAGGAGCGCCTGCTGAGTGCGGTGGGTTCGCTGGCAACGTCGGAGGCGGCATTCGCCGTCACACTGGAATACGCGAATGAGCGCCAGGTGTTCGGCCGCAAGATTGCCGATTTTCAGGTAAATCGATTCAAGTTCGCCGACATGCGCACGGAAATGGACGTCTGCCAGGCCTTCATCGATCGCTGCGTTATGGTGCACAACGAAGGCAAGCTGAGCGCCGAGGATGCGGCGAAGGCCAAACTCTATGCCACGGAACTCGAGGACCGCGTAACGGATCATTGTGTGCAGTTACATGGCGGCAATGGTTACATGGATGAATATCCTGTCAGCCGCATGTATACGGCTGCGAGGGTCTCGCGAATCTATGCCGGCAGCTCCGAAATCATGCGCGAGATCATTGCCCGGTCAATCGGCCTCGACCCACGCCAGCGGCAAAAAAAGTCGCAGCAGAATGCAGCCTGAGCATGCGTGTCGCTTTCATCGGGCTCGGCGTTATGGGTTATCCCATGGCCGGCTTTCTCGCAAAAAACGGCTACGACGTCGTTGTGTTCAACCGTACCGCGGCAAAAGCGGATTCATGGTGCAATGCGTTCAATGGCTCGTCAGCTGCAACGCCCGCAGAGGCGGCAACCGGGACCGATTTCGTTTTCACCTGCGTCGGTAATGATGACGATGTTCGCGACGTCGTTCTCGGTGATGACGGGGTGCTGGCTGGAGCTCCCGCGGGATCGTTAGTCGTCGACCATACCACCGCCTCAGCGACACTGGCTCGGGAAATCCACGCCATTGCCGCCGCAAAGAGTATCGGCTTTCTCGACGCGCCGCTATCGGGAGGGCAGGCCGGCGCAGAGAACGGTCTGCTGACGATCATGGTCGGCGGCGACGAAGAGTTCTTTGAGCGGGCCGTTCCCGTAATGGATTGCTACGCGAAAGCGATCACGTTGATCGGGCCCGTCGGCAGCGGTCAGTTGGCAAAGATGGTCAATCAGATCTGCATCGCCGGTATTGTGCAGGGCTTATCCGAAGGCCTGCATTTTGCCAAACGAGCCGGCCTTGACGCAGCGAAAGTAATCGATGCGATCTCGAAAGGTGCCGCGCAAAGCTGGCAGATGGAAAACCGCTGGGAAACGATGATCAAGCATGAGTTCGAGTTCGGTTTTGCGGTTGACTGGATGCGCAAGGATCTCGCGATCGCCCTCGAGGAGGCTAAACAGAATGGCGCGAATCTTGAGATGACCGAACTCGTCGATCGTTTTTATGCGGAAGTTCAGGAACTCGGCGGCAAGCGCTGGGATACGTCCAGTCTGATCGCTCGGCTCGAGCGGTCCTGATGGGTCCGCTGCAGGGGTTCAAAATAATCGAAATCGCGGGGATCGGCCCTGGACAGTTTTGCGGCATGCTGCTGGCCGACATGGGCGCTCAACTGATCCGGATAATTCGGCCTGCCGACATTGATGCGGGGGTCGATGTACCGACCAGGTACAACCTGATGAATCGCGGTCGTCCCGCCATTGTCGTGGACCTGAAGAAGCGGCGAGGCGTCGACCTGGTCCTGCGCCTTTGCGAGGATGCCGACGCGATCTTCGAAGGATTCCGGCCCGGTGTTATGGAAAGGCTCGGGCTCGGACCTGCCGAATGTGCGGCGCGCAACGAGCACATCGTCTACGGCCGCGTGACGGGTTGGGGCCAGGACGGACCGCTTGCCAGTTCGGCCGGACATGACACCAATTACATCGCGCTGGCCGGGGCGCTCAACTGCATCGGTGACCATGACCGTCCACCGCCGGTGCCCTTGAACCTGATCGGTGATTTCGGTGGCGGGGCATTGTATCTCGCCGTGGGCATGCTTGCGGCGATGTTGGAAGCCGGAAAGTCTGGTCAAGGTCAGGTCGTCGATGCTGCGATGGTCGACGGCGTCGCGTCGATGCTCACGTTGTTCTACGGGTTGATGGCGTGCGGCATGTGGGCGGATCGACGGCAGGCCAACTTGCTCGATGGTGGTGCGCCATTTGTCAGATCCTATGAGACTCGCGACAACAAGCATGTCGCGATCTGTGCAATCGAACCGCGCTTTTTTTCGGCCTTGCTCGAGTCAATGACGATAACCGAAATTGAACCTGGCGATCAGTACGCCACGGAAAACTGGCCCGCGCACGAGGCGATTTTCGAGGCGGCGTTCAAGACCAGAACTCGCGATGAGTGGTGTGAGCTTCTGGATAAGGCCGATACCTGCGCGGCACCCGTACTGTCGCTGACCGAGGCGCCGGCACATGCGCACAATGTCGCGCGCAAGATATTTGTCGATGTGGATGGCATACGGCAACCGGGTCCCGCGCCGAGGTTTTCAAGAACACGGTCCGAGATTCAGCACGGCCCCGTTGATGCAGGCGCCGACGACCATGAGGTGCTGGCACGATGGGGCCTGAGCGACGAGGAAATCCGAGTGCTGTTATAATTCAATTCTCACAGGGGTGGCCACAAGGCCTGAGATCCAGACGGGAACTCTTAGAACCTGAACCGGGTAATGCCGGCGTAGGAAGAGAATGATGAGTCGAATCAGAAAGTTGCGGCATACCGCCGCAGTATCCATGATTTTCCTGTTGCCAATCTCATGCTGGTCGGCGGAGACGCTTAACGAGATCGTCGTCACGGCGGACTTTCGCGGGCGCAGCGCCAGCGAAATGCCCGCGAGTATTACGGTACTCGATGCCGACGAAATCGAAAGCATGGCCGTGCAGCACTTCGAAGAACTCATAAACGCCATTCCAAATCTCAACTGGTCCGGCGACGGCCATCGTGCACGGTACTTTCAGATTCGTGGTGTCGGCGAGCTCGAGCAATATCAGGGTGCGCCGAACCCGTCAGTCGGTTTTTTGATCGACGATATCGACTTCAGCGGCATTGGCACGATCGCGACGCTGTTCGATATGCAGCAGGTCGAGGTGCTGCGCGGGCCGCAAGGGACCCGCTATGGCGCGAATGCGCTGGCCGGGCTGATCTACATGCGAAGTGCCGAGCCCACTGCGGAATTCGATGGTCGCGCGGAGATCACCGTTGGCAACGACGATGCTCTGGCGGCAGGTTTCGCGGTTGGCGGTGGACTCAGCGCCGACGAGAGCGTGATGTATCGGCTGAGCGCACACCATCATCGAAGTAACGGTTTTCGTGACAATGTGTATCTCGGTCGCGACGATACGAACGGGCGCGAGGAGACCACGGTTCGCGGTCGCTTGCGCTGGCTCGCCAACCGCGACTGGCAGGTCGACTTCGCCGCCGTTTTCGCCGACGTAAACAACGGCTATGACGCGTTCGCACTCGATAACAGTTATACGATGCTATCAGACAAGCCGGGCAAGGACGCGCAGCAAAGCGTCGGAGCGTCACTGAGGGTCGAGTACGCAGGTCTGACAAACGCGACATTGACTTCAATCACAGCATTCGCAGACTCGGCTATTGAATTCAGCTACGACGCAGACTGGGGCAATGAAGATAGCTGGGCGCCGTTTGTTTACGACTACATATCTGTCAATGATCGCAAGCGCGCGACGCTGAGTCAGGAATTCCGGCTGGTGGCAGACAATTGGTTGTTCGGCGTTTATGCGTTGAACCTCAATGAGGACCTCGTGACGTTGAACCAAGGCGACTACTACGATCCATTCTTCGATTTTGCGGACAGCCTCGACGATCTGTTTGGGAGCGACTTCGAAGCGACGAATGTCGCTACGTTCGGGCAGTATGACTACAGGGTCGGCGATACGAACTCAGTCAGTCTCGGCCTGCGGCTTGAACGCCGCACATCGAGCTATAACGACACGGCCGGGCTGTCCGCAAATCCTGCGGAGTCGATGTGGGGCGGCGAACTCAGTTTCAGCCATGAGTTCTCGGATTGGCTAACCGGTTTTGTCAGCTTGTCGAAGGGATATAAAGCAGGTGGTTTCAATCTGGGGGTCGTACCTGATGACCGCCGTGTGTTCGGTGCGGAGGAACTGCGGAGCCTCGAGGCCGGCATCAAGGCAGAATTGCTGGGCAGTCGCTTGCATCTCAATGCGTCCGTTTTCGCGAGTCGCCGAAATGAACAGCAGGTCAGAACATCGCTACAGCTGATTCCCGGGGACCCCGCGTCGTTCGTGTTTCTTACTGATAACGTGGGCGAAGGCGAGTCGCTGGGTTTTGAGGCGGATCTGAGCTGGCGCCCCGATGAGGCCTGGATGTTGTATGCGAATATCGGGCTGCTGGACGCAACGCTCGACAGTGGCCGTGGTCAGGCGCACGCGCCGGATTACTCGCTTGCACTTGGTGGCAGCTATCGCCATGCGAGTCGCGTGTTTGCGCGAATCGATGTCGTCGCAAAGGACGAGTTCTTCTTCGATGTCAGCCACGACCAGAAATCGGAGGCCTACCAACTCGTCAATGCGCGTGTCGGCTATGAGGCCGACACATGGGGGGTGAATTTGTGGGCGCGCAACGTACTCGATGAAGACTATGCAGTTCGCGGTTTCTACTTCGGCAATGAGCCACCGGACTTTCCGGACACGCTTTACACACGGCCCGGCGACCCCCGTCAGCTCGGCGTGACCTTCGCGATGGACTTCTGATCGGGCCCTTGACGCAAGACATCCCCAGCATCCTGTTAGAGCAGGCCCAGGCGTTCTCGCCACTTGAAGTCGTTGCCGTTGTGATGGCTCTGATGTACTTGGTCTTGGCAATCCGGCAGAACATCTGGTGCTGGCTGTGTGCCGGCATCAGCACCGTGATCTACGTGTACCTGGCCCTGGATGCCAGGCTCTACATGCAGTCCGTGCTCAATGCTTTTTACCTCGCAATGGCAATCTACGGCTGGACCGTATGGCGCGCCGGTCATACGCAGGACAAGCAGCTACCAGTCGTGAGCTGGCCAATTGCGACGCACGGCTACGCAATCCTGGTGATAGTCCTCGTTGCGCTCATAAATGGCTATTTGCTGAAGTCACAGACCGATGCAGAGCACGCTTACGTCGATGCACTAATCGCGTGGGCAGCAGTCTGGACTACCTTTCTCGTTGCGAGAAAGGTGCTCGAGAACTGGTGGTACTGGCTAGTAATCGATATTGCGTCAATTTTCATTTACTGGTCGCGTGACCTGGAACTAACGTCTATGCTGTATGCCGTCTACGTTGTCATGATTCCGTTCGGCCTCATCAGCTGGGCACGTTCGCGACGAGAGGCCAAGGCATGAGCGTGCGCAACACACCCGAGTCTGTCTTGATGGGCATTCCCGGCTGGGAGAAAGCGACCTGGCAACAGCTAGCGGGTGGTTTGACAAACCGAGCATACCTCGTCGACCGTGGCGACATGCGCGCCGTACTCAAAATCGATGATGGCCCCAGGGCCGAGCCGTACAACAGCCGTGACCAGGAGGCGCAGGTGCAGTCCATGGCCGCGAACAGCGGGCTTGCCAACCCGGTGCTGGTTGCGCGCGACAATATCTACATGACCGAATACCTGGAGGGCAGAGTCTGGACGGATGACTCATTGCGCGACAACAAGAATTTGCGTCAGCTTGCACGGGCAATCCGCAAGCTGCACGCATTACCGCTGACAGGCCGCAGCTTCGACGCAAGAACCGCAGCTCGAAGCTATGCGAAGAGAATAGAGTCGGCTGATGCCGACGTGACACGTGATTGCCTGCAGCTTATTGACTCAATGCCGCGTCTGCGAAACGTCTGTTGCTGCCACAACGATCTGGTGGTTGGCAATATCATTGCGGCGCCAGACATTCGCTTCCTCGACTGGGAGTACGCCTGCGACAATGATCCGTTTTTTGATCTGGCAACGGTTGTGGCGCACCATCGGATGTCACCTGAGCGCGCGACAATTCTGCTGGATGCTTACTTTGACGGTGACGGCCGCCGTTGGCAGGAGCATTTGGATACCATGGTGCGTTTCTACAACGCATTGCTATGGTTATGGCTAAAGTCGCGATCGCGATAAAGGGCCGTGGGCCTACCAGGAATTACGAAGTTCTCGCAGCTTCAGGAATACGGTTCGCGCGTCTGGACTGTCGCCGATCTCCGGGAATTCTTCGTGCAACCGTCCTATCAGCGACGGGCTGTCGAGCCGGAAAAACGTATTGACCTGGCGCTCCTGAGCCAAGGTCGTCACGAGCGCGTCGTTCGGGTCCTGATTCTCGAACCTGGACAACATCTGCTGTGCCGCTTTGTTATCTGGCTCCCGATCCATCGTGAAATTCAGATTGTTTATCAGATAGTCATGGCCGGGATAGATCAACGTATCGTCGGGCAGCTTCTCCAACTGTTCATGGAACGTGTTATAGAGCTCGCTCGGGTGGCCACCGTGGTGGCAATTGCCCGCGCCGGCATTGAATAGCGTGTCGCCGCTGAACAGGGCTGGCTGATCGGTTTTCGACAGCAGGCAAATATGGCTCATCGTGTGGCCTGGCGTATCGAGACACTCCAGATCGACCGTCTTGCCCACTTTGATGACATCTCCCGCGCCAACACCGCGGCTCATATTCGGAATCCGGTTCTTGGCGTTGGCGTGCGCAATAATCGTCGCGCCGGTGGCCTCGACCATGCCCTTGTTGCCGCCGGTGTGGTCGCCGTGTTCGTGCGTATTGAGAATCTGGGTGATCGTCCAACCGTGCTTTTCGGCAGCAGCGAGACACTTGCCGTAGTCGAGCGGATCAATCGCCAGCGCGTCGCCCGTTTCCGGACACGCGATCAAATAGTTGAAATTACGATAGGCGTTGCCGGTCCAGACCTGTTCAACAATCATTGTGTACCTCCCGCTTGGAATACGCGTTTGCCCCCGACCCAGGTCTCGAGGACCTGAATGTCGTCGATCTCAGACGCCGGGATGTCGAAATAGTCGCGGTCAATCATAACGAAATCTGCCCATTTACCGGGCTCGAGACTGCCGAGGCGGTCTTCCTGATGCGCGGCATACGCGGCAGCCAGCGTGAACGTGTGCAGCGCCTCGGCCCGGGTCAATGCCTGGTCGGCGTACCAACCCCCTTCAGGCTCACCGTCACGGCTCTGGCGGGTCACGGCAGCGTAGAGGCCGTGCCACGGGTTGGCCAGCTCAACCGGAAAATCCGAGCCGCTGGCAATAACGGCGCCCGACTCGAGCAGTCGACGCCACGCGTATCCACCTTTGATGCGTTCGGCGCCAACGCGATCCTCAGCCATATTCATGTCACTGGTCGCGTGCGTCGGTTGCATCGATGCGATGACGCCGAGCTTGGCAAATCTCGGTAAATCGGCAAGTGCGATGATTTGCGCGTGTTCAATTCGATTGCGCAGCGGCGAAGGCTTGCCACCCTGCACCGCGTCGAACGCATCCAGCGCCATGCGGTTGCCGAGGTCGCCAATCGCATGAATTGCGGCCTGGAAGCCCATGCCGTTCGCTTTCCGGGTGAAGCCGGTCAACTCATCAGCTGTGAAAAAAGGCAGACCGCGATTTTCGACATCGTCGGAGTACGGCTCGATCAGCGCTGCACCGCGACTGCCGAGTGCGCCGTCGGCGTAAATTTTTACGGCGGCGATTTCGAGCCGGTCATCGCCGTAGCCCTGGAGTGGCGCCCCCATAGCGTCGAGGTTCTCGCCCGCGTCGCTGAGCATTGCGTAAATGCGCATGCCGAGTTCACCGTCGTCGGCCATGGACATGTAAACCTCAGCCTCGCGAATATTGATGCCAGCGTCATGCACGCTGGTCATCCCGAGCGACAGCAAGTACCTGGACGCTTCGAGATACGCCGCACGGATATCGTCTTTGTCGGGTGCCGGAATATGCTGTGCGACCAGCGCCATTGCCTTGTCAATCAGGATTCCTGTGGCCTTGCCCGATGCGTCGCGCACGATATTGCCGCCGATCGGGTCGGGCGTGTCATTGTCTATGCCCGCTATCTCGATGGCCTTGCTGTTTGCCCAGCCCGCATGGCCGTCGATGCGCCGCAGCCACACCGGACGTTCGCTGACCACGTCGTCAATGTCAGCCGCCCGTGGAAATTCCTGTACCGGCCACAGGACCTGGTTCCAGCCCCGGCCCTGTATCCAACTTGAGTGTGGCACAGACGCGGAATACTCGGCTATTTGTCGGAGAGCCTCACGCAGTGAAGGTGATCCTGTCAGATCGAGGCTGACCGCCAGAAACCCGAGTCCATAAACATGCGCGTGCGCATCGGTCAGGCCAGGCAGCACGGTCCGGCCCCTGCCATCGATTCGCACAGCGTCAGGATGAGCGTTGAGTAGGGCTTGGTCACCGACGGCCAAAACTCTGCCGTTATCCGAAATGACGAGCATGTTGAATTCACGCAGGCCGGCGCCCGTCGGCGTATAGCCATTGATGTTGACCAGCGCGATGTCCGCTCTTGCGGCAGCCATGGCCGTTAGCAGCACGATCCCGACGTGTTTTACCCAATCTGCCGTTCTCAAATTCATACCTCGATTCGCTGCCATTTGCGGCCGCGCCACATCGTGAAAAACAGCCACGATTGCAGCGTTCGCGTAACTCCCTGCCAGACCCAGACGCCCAGAAGACCGTAGCCAACCACAGGTCCGATAACGAATGCGAGCGGCAGGAACAAGAGCCATTGCGTGCCGATACTGACGGACATGACCCGGTGGGCGTCTCCCGCACCCAGCATACCGTGCATGAACGCAAATCCGATCGCTTCTATCGGCATTGTGAGACCCATAATGCGCATCGGCCAGCGCGCCAGTTCGCGCGTCGAATCCTCGTGAATGAATACGGATGAGACGAGGTCGGGCACGAGCCACATCGGCAGACCCAATATCGTCAACAGGACGACCGTGACCTTGGCCACGTCAAACGCCCATCGATACGCATCCTCGGGCTCGCGTTTGCCAAGCGCCTGTCCTACCAGGGTTGCGCATGCGAGGCCCATACCGAGACCCGGCAGAATAGCGAACAACAATACCGTTACAAGCACGTTCGCGGCGGCGAGTTCCGGGGTGCCGATTTTGCCAATGATCCAGAACATCGCGACCAGGCCGGCGGCAAAGAACAGCTGCTGCAGGCCGGCCGGGATCGAGACTCTGACCAGCGATGCCGTTTCCGAGCGTGTGGCCATGCACCGCAGGAAGCCGTCCTTGCGCACGTGTTTCACGCCAAGATAGAAATAGATCACTGTGCCGACGGCCATCGATATGGCGCTCGCCATGCCGGCGCCCGTGACACCCAGCGCCGGCGCGCCGAAGTTGCCGAAAATCAGAACGTAGTTCAGCAAGATATTCGTGGCGTGCATGCATATCAGCGTCGTCATGTAGACGCGCGACAGGTCCAGCGCGTTCCAGTAGCCACGAAACGCGAAATTCATACCGACGAATACGATCGCCGCAAGACGCCATTCGATGTACGGCACGCCGCGCTCGATGACAGCCGGATCGGAATTCAGGAACGGGTACACCGGTGCGGCGAGTTGGATAAGCACCAGTGAAAATACAGGCGCGACAATCAGGACAAGCACTAGCGCCGCGTTGAGAATTGCGGCGGCGCGCGCTGGGTTGCCTTCGCCTTTGCGGCGCGCAGCGCTGGATTGCACGCCGGTCGAAATCCCCAAAATCAATGCCTGGCACATGAACACGACGAAGCCGCCAAGTCCGACCGCGGCCAGCGCGGCATCGCCGAGGAAACCCACCATCGCCGTGTCGACAATATTGAGCAGATTCTGCGATACCATGCCACCAATGATTGGCAGGGCCAGGCCAAAGATCCGATTACGCCGCGCCGGGTCCATGCTGTTATTTTCTATCCCTCTTATATGCACTCAGTGGCCAACGCAATGACCTGGATTTCAACTATCTCATATGACGAGGCGAGCGGGGCACTCAGGCGCTTGTACGACCGCATCAAGGGCCCGGACAATAACGTCGACAACATCATGCTTGCCCACAGCCTCCGGCCGCATACGATGCAAGGACACATGACGTTGTACAAGTCCGTGCTACACCATCCGCGCAACACGTTGTCGAAGTCGTATCTGGAGACGATCGGCGTCTATGTCAGCCTGTTGAACCAGTGCCAATACTGCGTCGAGCATCATTTTGCCGGCTTGATGCGCCTGCTCGCCGATGATGAGCGCGCCGCGGCGATCAGGCGCGCATTCGAGGACAGAGATCCTGCCGCCGCTTTTTCGGGACGCGAGCTGGCAGGATTGGAGTACGCCGAGCGGCTGACGACGCGCGCAGCCGAAATGTCTGCCGAGGACATTGCGGGTCTTCGTCGTGCAGGATTCGAGGATGGCGAAATCCTCGAGCTGAACCAGGTCGCCGCGTATTTCGCCTATGCAAACCGGACCGTGCTCGGTATCGGTGTCGACACGGATGGCGATATCATTGGCCTCTCGCCGGGCGACTCGAGCAACCCCGACAACTGGAGCCACCAATAATGGGCTTCTCGGCCCGCATATCGCCCGATACATTTGTTGCTTAATCACAACTACCAGGGTGAAAATCCACGATGTCCGGCGAGAAACGGCCTAAAGAATTGACAAATCATGGTATTTCTGCGAACTTCTGGCCTGTAAAGCGTAGCCTTTGAGCAACAAGCAGGCGACGCTGGGAACAGTAAGACACCTTCAGGTACGGCTTGGCGGGGGACTCAGGGGGCCAGGAACCACGTGCTAACGTTGGTTACAAAGGCGGTTTCGAAAGAGACCGCCTTTTTTGTTGGTGCCCTATTTGTTGGTGTCCTGCAGGTTCGTCATCCAGCCGACCAGAGCCGCTGAAATTTCTGCGGCCGAGTCTTCCTGTATGAAATGAATGCCAGCTACCGTGACCTCGGTCTGATTGGGAAATCTGCGGCAGAAATCTCGCTGCAACCCCGTCAAAATGGCACCGGGCTCGGCATTAACGAACAACTTCGGAATCGGTGAGTTTGTCAGCCATTCGCTGTAGGCGGCGACGATGTCGTGAACGTCTTCCGGTTTGCCATCGATCGGAATCTGTCGTGGCCACGTCAGTGTCGGCCGTCGGTCCTCACCAGCTCGCACGAACGGCCGCCGGTACACATCCATCTCCGCATCGCTGAGCTTGCGAATAACGGATCCCGGCAATACGCGCTCGACGAAGAGATTTTTCTCAAGAATTATCTGCTCGCCGTTTGCGGAGCGGAATGCCTGAAATATGTCTCTGGCGGCGTCTGGCCAGGAGGCCCATGTCACCGGTCGAACAATAGCTTCCATAAACGCAATGCCTTTGACCTTGTCGGCATGCTGGTAGGCCCAATCGAAACCGAGCGCCGACCCCCAGTCATGAATCACGAAAGTCACATTGTCGCGAATACCGAGTGCGTCCCAAGCCGCGAACAGGTAGTCGCGGTGCTCGGTGTACCGGTAGCGTTCCGGTCCCGAAGGTTCGAGCTTGTCGGAGTCACCCATACCGATCAGATCGACGGCGATGCAGCGGCCGTAATCGGCAAGATCGGGCATGATATTTCGCCACAGATAAGACGACGTCGGATTGCCGTGCTGAAAAACAATGGGATCGCCTTCCCCGATCTCGACATAGGCCATGCGATGGCCGTGAACCTCGACAAATTGCTTCGCGTGTTCGTCTGTTGAATGCATGTTGGTCCTCGGGGCTATTGGAAACGAGTATGCTCTGATAGATTAGTAATTCACAACAAGAATGACTTTCGGGTGATGTCATGCATCTCGACAAGCGAATGGCCTACTGGCGCGCCAATCTGAACCTCGTCGGAGTATGCCTTGCGATCTGGTTTGTCTGTTCCTTTGGCTTTGGCGTGTTATTTGTCGATCAGATGAATCACATTAGGGTCGGCGGATTCCAGCTCGGTTTCTGGTTCGCGCAGCAGGGTTCTATTTACATCTTCGTCGCGCTGATCTTCTTCTACGCCTGGCGCATGAACCGCATCGACAGGAAATTTGATGTGCACGAAGACTGAGCAGAGACGATGAGTCTCCAGGGTCTTACGTATTTCGTTGTCGGGCTCAGCTTCGCGTTGTACATCGGCATCGCGATCTGGTCGCGCGCACATAATACCGGTGACTTCTACATAGCAGGGAGGGGAGTGTCCCCGGTCGCGAACGGCATGGCGACAGCGGCAGACTGGATGAGTGCCGCATCGTTTATTTCTATGGCCGGATTGATCGCGTTTCTCGGCTACGACGGATCCGTGTACCTGATGGGCTGGACCGGCGGCTACGTGCTGCTGGCTTTGCTGCTCGCACCCTATCTGAGGAAGTTCGGCAAATTCACGGTGCCGGAATTTATCGCCGAGCGCTATTACTCCAGGACGGCGCGCATCGTCGCGGTTATATGTTTGATATTCATTTCATTTACCTATGTTGCCGGCCAGATGCGTGGTGTCGGTATCGTGTTTTCCCGCTTTCTCGAGGTTGAAGTGACGGTCGGCCTGCTGATAGGCATGGGCATCGTCTTCGTCTACGCAGTGCTCGGCGGCATGAAGGGCATTACTTACACACAGGTCGCGCAATACTGTGTTTTGATTTTTGCGTACACAGTGCCAGCGGTTTTTATTGCGATTCAGATCACGGGTAATCCGATTCCGCAACTCGCCTTCGGCAGCGAGGTAGCTGGCAGCGGCACTGCCTTGCTCGACAAACTCGACGACATTGTCACGTCGCTCGGCTTCAATCAGTACACATCGGGGACAAAGAGCAGAATTGACGTGTTTTGCATCACGCTGGCTCTCATGGCTGGCACGGCGGGCTTGCCGCACGTGATCGTACGATTTTTCACGGTACCGAAAGTTCGTGATGCGCGATTATCAGCCGGCTATGCGCTACTGTTTATCGCGATCCTCTACACGACCGCTCCCGCTGTCGGCTCGATGGCGCGCTACAACCTGATTGAGACGATCCAGCCCGGCGCGATAGGCAGCGCCGCGGGTAATATGGCCTACGATGATCGGCCCGACTGGTTCGAAACCTGGGAGCAGACGGGACTTGTCAGGTTTGACGACAAGAACGGTGATGGGCGTATTCAGTATTACAACGACGCCAATGCAGGCTTCGCAGCGCAGGCAGCCGAGTATGGCTGGCAGGGCAATGAGCTCAGCGTCGATCGCGACATCATGGTGCTCGCGAATCCCGAGATCGCCGGCCTGCCGAATTGGGTGATCGCGCTCGTCGCGGCCGGCGGTATCGCCGCGGCGCTGTCAACAGCGGCGGGCTTGCTGCTCGTAATCTCTGCGGCTGTGTCGCATGATCTGATTAAGGGCATTTTCGTGCCGCATATCTCAGAAAAGCGCGAACTGTTGGCTGGGCGCATCGCCGCGGCGTTCGCGATCATGGTCGCGGGATATCTCGGCTTCGACCCGCCGGGCTGGGTTGCGCAGGTCGTTGCTTTCGCGTTCGGTCTCGCGGCTGCTTCGTTGTTTCCGGTCATACTACTCGGCATCTTTTTCAAACGCGTCAACAAGCAGGGTGCGATCGCCGGCATGCTGACGGGTTTGCTGTTTACCTACGGCTATATCGAGTACTTCAAAGGCCTCTTCCTGAAATGGGCGGGTTCGCCATGGGGTGAAAACATCGCAGAATATTGGTTATTCGGCATATCGCCCGAGGGCATCGGTGTTGTCGGCATGTGCCTGAACTTTATCGTAGCGATCACGGTCAGCCATTTCACAGCGCCGCCGCCCGAGCGCATTCAGCACATGATCGAGCACATTCGTGTGCCGCGGCATTTCGACGAGGATCACGCATGATAATTCGGCAATCCGTTTTTCTTACGGCTGTTGCATTGTGCTTCTCGGCGGGCATCGCAACAGCAGAGCTTTCGCCCGACGAACAGCGCATGGCCGACTGGATTGACGCACATGCGGAAGACGCCGTCGAGTTGCTGGCCGAGACCGTGAACATCGGCAGTGGCACGATGAGTCACGAAGGCGTGCGCGAAGTTGGCCGCGTCATGCGGCGCGAGCTCGATGCGTTGGGGCTCGAGACCGAGTGGATCGATATGCCGCCCGAGATGAATCGGGCAGGGCACCTGTTCGGTCGTAAAGGCGGCAAGGGCACGAAGTTTCTGCTGATCGGGCACCTGGATACGGTCTTCGAAGCGGATGATGAGTTCCGGTCTTTCGTACGCGAAGGCGATATTGCTCGCGGGCCGGGCGTGGAGGACATGAAATCCGGCAATGTCGTGATCGTCTACGCATTAAAAGCACTGCGGGAAATAGGCGCGCTCGACGACATTCCTGTCGTCGTTGCGTACACAGGAGACGAGGAAAAAACCGGCGCACCGCTGTCGATATCGCGCAAAGATTTGATCGAGGCAGGGCAGTGGGCCGACGTCGCGTTTGGATTTGAAGCCGCCATCACGCGTGATGGTTTTGACTGGTCTACGATATCGAGACGCAGCTCGAGCGGCTGGACTCTCGAAGTAACCGGTAAACAGGCGCACTCTTCGGGAGTCTTCAGCGAAGACGTCGGTGCTGGTGCCATCTTCGAAGCGGCACGCATACTTGACGCGTTCTATAACGAGGTTCGCGGCGAGGAATTCCTGACCTTTAACGCAGGGACGATTCTGGGCGGGACCAACGTCGAATACGACTCGCAGCAGAACCGCGGTACGACATTCGGCAAGACCAATATCGTGCCCCGCAAGGTCATCGTGCACGGCGGCATGCGTACGATATCGGTCGAGCAGCTCGAGCGCACTCAGGAGAAAATGCGAGCGATTGTCGCTAACAACCACCCGCAGACGTCGGCGAAAATAGAATTCCGCGACGGCTATCCGCCAATGGCGCCGACGATTGGCAATCGCCGGCTGGAAAAGGTGTTGTCCGAGGTCAACGAAGCACTTGGTCGCGGACCGATGCGCACACTCGATCCGCTGCAGCGCGGCGCTGCCGACGTATCATTTGTGGCGCCTTACACGGATGGACTCGCAGGCCTCGGCGCGATCGGCGAGGGCGGACATACGCCGGACGAATGGGTAGACCTTACCTCATTGCCGCTAGCCATCAAGCGTGCGGCAATTCTGATCTACAGGCTCGGAGCGGAGACGCAACCGTAGTACAGTACGCGGGCGATGAGTCACGCACACGACAACAACAGCAATATGCGCCGGGTCATGATCGCCCTCGTGCTGACGGGCACCTTCATGGTCGTGGAGGTGATTGGCGGCATCATATCCGGGTCACTCGCACTGCTTGCCGATGCGGGCCACATGCTGACCGACACAATGGCACTGGCGCTTGCAGCGGTCGCCTTTCGTGTCAGCAAACGCCCTGGCGACCGAAAACTAACTTACGGCTACCAGCGCTTTCAAATCCTCGCCGCTTTTGTCAACGGATTGAGTCTGTTGTTGATCGTGGGCTGGATTCTGTTCGAGGCCGTGCAGCGATTCATCACGCCGTCGGATGTCATGGGGCAGACAATGCTGCTCGTCGCATCGGCCGGGCTGGTCGTCAATATTTTTGCTTTCGTAGTATTGCATGGCGGCGACAGAGAAAACCTGAACATTCGCGGTGCAGCCTTGCACGTCGCGGGCGATTTGCTCGGCTCGGTCGCTGCGATCGTTGCGGCAGTCGTGATCATTTTCACGGGCTGGATGACGATCGACCCGATCCTGTCTGTCGCTGTTGCGATTCTGATTCTCAAGAGTGCGTGGACGCTTGTTAAGCGCAGCGCACATGTGCTGCTAGAGGGCGCGCCCGAGTGGCTCAATGTGGATACGATGCAGGCCAGCATTGTGTCACAGGTTCCTGAGGTGGCCAGCGTGCATCACGTGCATATCTGGGGACTGACCCCGCAAGATCTGATGATGACGATGCACGTGCGGGTAAATTGCGAGATTGATAATCCGACGACCTTGATACGCAAGATTAAGTCATTGATGCAGGACGAGTACGGTATCGGTCACTCAACGATCGAATTGGAGACCGAAGACTGCGCGGATCATTGATCGGTCGGTTTCACATAGCCGATATACGGCAGCGTCCGGTCGTGCTCCGCGTAATCAAGGCCGTAGCCAACGACCCACTCATCGCCAATGGCGAAGCCGATGTAATCGACTGCCAGATCAACCTGGACGCGTTCGGCCTTGTGTAACAGGGTGCAGGTGCGGATCGAGGCCGGGCCGTGGGACTTCAGAATTCGAATTAGATAGTTCAACGTGTGGCCGGTATCGACGATGTCTTCGACGATGAGCACATGCCGATCTTCAATATTGCCGCGAACATCCATGACGAGGCGCACGGCGCCACTTTGCACGCTGCCGCTGTCGTAACTCGATACGGCGATAAATTCAATTGTGCGCGGGATAGTCAGTTGCCGTGACAGGTCCGCGAGAAAAATGAACGCACCCTTGAGCACACCAATAAGAACAATGTCGCCCTTGTCGCTGTAGTCACTGGATATCTGTTCGGCAAGTTCGCTGACGCGCTTTTGAATGTCGGTTTCTGAGATCAGTACGGGCGGCAGGCTCACTATTGCTTCTCGGAGGATGACTATGCTCCGGAGCATAGGTGATCCGGCAGGTGGATGCCAGACGCGAATGCGGTAAGGTACGCCCTTAATGAAACGTTCCATCGCAATAGCTGGCAACATGGGTTCGGGCAAGTCCACGCTAGTTGATTTTCTGTGCCAGACCTATGGAGTCACGCCATTCTATGAGCCCAATGACGAGAACCCCTATCTTGCCGATTTTTATAAGGACATGAAGCGCTGGGCGTTTCAATCGCAGCTCTACTTCCTGAGCAACAAGTTTCGTCTGCATCAGGAGCTCGACCGGCAGCCCGGCGTGGTTGCTTTGGACCGGACGATTTTTGAGGATGCGGAAATCTTTGCAACAGCCCTGCATCAGATGCGCAAGATCTCCAAGCGCGACTGGGAAACGTACCAGAGTTTCTACAGTGCGATCCTGGACGCGATCCGTCCGCCTGATCTGATGATCTATCTGAGTTGCTCGATGCGAACTCTGCGCCAGCGAATTCGGCTGCGCGGCCGAAAGATGGAGCGGGACGTGCCGCTGGCGTACCTCAAACGGTTGGAGCGCCTGTACCAAAGCTGGATCGACTCGTATCAGATGAGCGATGTGCTGGTGCTCGAGACCGACAACCTCGACTATATCCATGACCTCGTTCATCGCCTCGATGTGATGCAGCGTATCGAGGCCGTTCTGCCAGACGAGATCGGTCGGCCCGCGTGCTAGTTGCGGGGCACGTCACGCTTTTGACATATGCGTAGAATCCACTATTGCAACTACTAATGCGAATCATTATCATTTAGTCCATTATCAGGAAAGTGCCGGAAAAACCGACAGTTAGTCAAAAATCGGCGATTCGGCGCGGCAAGAGCAGGCACGAAATGGACGCAAATGGAAAAACGCTCGCATCTTTGAAACGGGGCCAGAAAGGGGTCATTTCATCCGTTGATGCGACCGACCCGCAGGTGCAGCGCCTGATGGTACTCGGCCTTGTCGAAGGCGCAGAAGTCGAACACGCGGGCTGCGCCCTCGGCGGCGATCCGATGGAGTTCCGTTTTTTCGGTTGCGGCATTTCGCTCCGGCGCGAGCAGGCCCTGAGCTTTTCCGTCTCGTCTCACGGGTCCGGTGTCTAAAGCAGCCGAAACCCGCATACCCTTATCAGACATTTCCGTAAGCCGGCAGCCCAACGCCAGCATTGCGGTTGTCGGTGGTCCGAATTCAGGCAAGAGCACGCTCTTTAATCGCCTGACCGGCCTGCGGCAGCGTATCGGCAATTACCCAGGGGTCACGGTCGAGCGACACGTCGGTACGCTAAAAACCGATGGCAAGACGATCGAGCTGGTCGATCTGCCGGGCACCCACGGCCTGAGCGCACATTCCTTCGAGGAACAAATTGCGATCAACGTGATCTTCGGCCGTATGGAAGGAACGCAGCCTCCGGACGCGATACTCGCAGTCGTCGACGCGACCAACCTTTATCAGGGGCTTTTTCTGGTGCAACAACTGCTCGAGCTCGAGCGGCCGGTAGTTGTCGCGCTTACGATGTTCGACGTTGCGGATACGAGCGGATTGAACATCGATGTCGCGGCTTTGTCGGCGCACCTGAGCGGCATTCCGGTCTGTCCGGTGGTTGCGACGACCGGCAAAGGGATTAACGAGCTCCGCAACGTGCTCGTCGATCTCGCCGACCAGCCGGCCCCGGCACCGGCTGAGTCCTGGCCGGAGTTGTCCGCGGCCGCTGAGCAGCTGGCGCGCTTCGCGACCGTGCCACTGCGCCGCGCCGAAATCGAGCGCCTGTTGATCGATGGAGCGGCCGGCGCCAATCAGCACGTGCTCGAATGCCTAGGCGCCAATGCTGCGGCTGAGATCGAGCGGCACCGGGAGAAGTTATTCGGCTTCGATCCGCCACTCGCAAAAGAAGCACGTGTGCGCTATGGCTGGGTCCGCAAAGTTCTCGACGAAGTACAACAGACAGTCCCACCGTTCTACTCCTGGCGCACGCGACTCACGGAATGGATCAACCGGCCTGTGCCCGGGACAATCGGGCTGTTTCTGGTAATGGCGATTGTTTTTCAGGCGGTCTTTGCCTGGGCGACACCGATAATGGACTTGATCGATGACGGCACCGCGGTCCTCGGATCCGTGGTCGCGGCAGGGCTCGGTGATGGTGCGTTGGCGAGTCTGGTCTCCGATGGCATCATCGCCGGCGTCGGCAGCGTCATTATCTTCCTGCCGCAGATTCTGATCTTGTTCCTGTTTATTATCTTGTTGGAAGACTCGGGCTACCTGGCGCGGGCCGCCTATCTGATGGATCGCGCGATGCGGTTGGTCGGGCTCTCCGGGCAGTCGATTATCCCGATGATTTCGAGTTTCGCGTGTGCAGTGCCCGGCATCATGGCAACGCGTGTTATACCCAACCGCCGCGATCGCATCGCGACGATTATCGCCGCCCCATTCATGACCTGTTCGGCGAGACTCCCGGTTTATGCATTGTTGATTGCCGCGTTCGTACCCGCACAGGCCATCGGCTTTCTCAATCTGCAGGGCCTCGTCCTATTTGCCCTTTACATGTTCGGCATCATCGCTGGCATCCTGACCGCGTTACTGCTTCGCAAGACCGCGCTGCGCGGACCGAAGCCGCCGTTCGCACTGATGCTGCCCGAATTTAGACGGCCCAATATTCAGACTGTAATGATTCAACTGCTTGGACGCGCCAAAGTGTTCCTATACCGGGCCGGCACCGTGATTTTTTCGGTTGCGGTGGTCGTCTGGGCGCTGGCGTATTATCCGCGTGCCACCGATATCGATCCGACATTGACCGAGAATCAGGCATCCGCCGCGCAACTCGAGCAGAGCTGGCTTGGGCGCGCAGGCAAGTTTGTTGAGCCGGCGTTCGAGCCGCTGGGCTGGGACTGGCGGGTGTCGTCGGCTGTAATTGCCGGTTTTCCGGCACGTGAAGTCGTCATCGCAGTCCTCGGCACGGTCTATGCGGTCGGCGACGAGGCGGATGAGGCCACGTTATCGCAGCGATTGAAATCCGCGACCTGGCCCGACGGCAGACTGGTCTTCACGTTTCCTATGGTTATCGGGCTGCTGATTTTTTATGCGTGCTGTCTACAATGCGCCGCGACGCTCGCGGTGATTAGGCGCGAAACAAACACCTGGCGATGGCCAGCTTTCGCGTGGCTGTATATGACGTCGATTGGCTATGTCGGGGCGCTGCTGGCTTATCAGCTGTTATAAAGCGGCGAATCTCTTCACGGCTTCAGTCAACGTGGCGTCGTCCTTGGCGAAACAAAAACGCAGGCGCGTGCCCGTAAATGCTTGTTCACAGAACACCGATAGTGGAATCGACGCCACGCCGATTTCTCGCGTCCATCGTTTCGCCAGGTCCACGTCGGACTCGTCACTGATTTCACCGTAATCGACGATCTGAAAAAACGTGCTTCGGGATGGCTCGAAGCGAAACCTCGTGTCTTCGAGTTGTCCGCAAAAGTGGTCGCGCTTCTGCTGGTAAAAAGCCGATAGTTGCTCGCAGAACCCGGCGTCACTCTGCAAATAATCGGCCAGTCCGAGTTGCATCGGCGTGCTGACCGCGAAGGTCGTGAATTGGTGCACTTTACGAAACTCGGCGGTCAAGTCCGCGGGTGCCAGGCAGTAGCCAATTTTCCAGCCGGTGGCATGAAACGTCTTGCCAAACGAACACACCACGAAGCTGCGCTGCCAAAGCTCGTCGTGACGGGCAAGACTGCGATGCGTCTCACCATCAAACACAATGTGTTCGTAGACCTCGTCGGACAGGATGTAGGCTCGTGAATCACGAATAACGTCGGCGAGACGATCGAGATCCGCGGCCGACAGGATGGCCCCGGTGGGGTTGTGCGGAAAGTTGATGATGACGAGGCGCGTTTTGTGGTTGACTGCGTCTTCGAACCGCTGCCAGTCGATGCCGAAGTCCGCCCCGTTCGCTGCAATGCTCAGTGGCACGTGTATCGTGATTCCGCCAGCAAGGGTAACTGACGGTTCGTACGAGTCGTACGCCGGGTCGAAGACGATTACCTCGTCGCCTGGCTTCACCATCGCCTGAATCGTGCTGAACAAACCTTCGGTGGCGCCGGTGCAGATCGTGACCTCGGTAGTCGCGTCGACATGCCTGTTCTGCAGCCGTGCGGTTTTCGCAGCGATCGCGTCGCGTAAACCTGCGATACCGGCCATCGGCGCATACTGATTGCCGCCGTGCTTGAGGTGCCAGTGGATACGGTCCGTCAGTGCATCTGGCGGATCGAAGCTCGGGAAACCCTGCGCCAGGTTGATAGCTCCACAGTCCGCCGCAAGCTCGCTCATGACCGTGAAGATGGTCGTGCCAACGTCGGGCAACTTGCTGGTAATGGTCGGTTGCATGGCGTGTCAATTGACCTGCTAGAGCTGCATCGCTTCTTTAACGTAGCGTTTTATGACCGATGGCTTGATGTCTCTGGGTGAGGTCATACGCCATTGCCGCAGGTCTTTGGTCTTACCCGGTTGCGCGTTGATAAGCACGCGCTGTTCGTCCTTGATCGCCGCGCCCTTGAAAAACCAAAGCCCGAAGTAGAACTTGAACGCACCAATGCCGACGATGTTCTGGCCGTCATGCGTGTAACAGGGCATGCCCCATTTAACTTCTTCGTTCAGGCCCGTCGAGAGCAGAATCTCTCGCAGTCGCTTGAGTTCGTCAGGCCACAGCGTGTTGTTGCTGATGTAGTCGTCTACGGTTTTATGTCGCTTCATCGCCCAATCCAGTTCCGCGGAGACTTTAGAGTGCTGTTCGAGGCTTGCCCTAGAAATGAGGCAAGCGCGCGAACACGTCAACGCCCATCTGCTTGAGTATATCAATGATCGCCTGTCGGCGAACTCAATACAGGTTAATTGGAACGACACGCACACGGGGTTCAAGATTCAAGTGCAATTTCTGATATGACTATCCAACGTCCATATTTAGATGCACAATTGGGGAGCGAAACATGCCTGCCCTTTTTTCGAGGATCTGGATCGTGGCTGAACCGCACTACAAACTCCTGTCGTTAGTGGTAGCCATCGCGATACTCGCTAGCAGTTGCTCGAAACCTGCGCCGTTGTCGATCGAACAACTCCGATCGAGGAACCACGTTTCCTCACTCGAATTCGTACGTGATCTTGACGATGGTGCCGCATTTAGCGCCTATCTGATGTCCTATCAAACGGCGGGACTAAATGTGCACGTGATGATCGCCGTCCCCGACTTTCCTGTACCGAGAGCTGGATTCCCGGTCGTTATCGCGAATCATGGCGATGTTCCGGACCCGGCGCGCTACGGCATCGCGGCGGACGGAACCGATTCCCGGCCCGGTGACTACTACAGCTCGGTTCCCGAGCTGTATACCGCTCGGGGTTTTCTGGTCGTAATGCCCGACTATCGCGGGCACAACGATTCCGACGGCATCGAATATACAAACGGCAGGGGCGCGGTGGCCTACTATGCCGAAGACGTTCTTGCTCTAATCGCCGCGTTGACCGATGTTGAACAAGCGGATCTCGATAACGTGTTCATGTGGAGTCACTCAATGGGCGGTCCGGTTTCGATGCGTGTTCTGCTGGCCACCGATGTGATCAAAGGCGCAACCTTCTGGTCCACGATGAATGTCGATGATCTGCGGGAATACTTTGGCGATCTCGAGCCACCGTTGATGATCCAGCATTCGGTTGGCGACCAGAGGGCACCAGTCTCAAACTCGAAAGGCCTGGCCGAAGCACTACGGTCGGTAGACCATCCCTACACTTTCCACAGCTACCGGGGTGCCGATCACTATTTCGAGGGCGAAACGCGGGAACGGGCGGCTGACCGCGATGCTGAGTTCTTTCGCTCGTTGCTACGCGAGGACTAACCGCGGCAGAGCTGCTGCTGCCCTGGCGTTTGGCGGGCGCACTTGCCGCGGTCGCGCTCGGTTTTCAGTGCACGCGCATACCATTCGTATTCGTCGAGAAATTTCGTCACGCGCTCATTATAGGCGTCGTCCACGGCGTTGCCGTCTTCGTCGAACGCTTTCCAAACCTGCGACACCGGAAACGCGCTCGGAATGGCCGGCGACCCGAGCTCGGCCATGATGCCGCGCATATTGACCAGCCCACGGACGCCTGCAAACGGACCCGCGGAGTACGTGACGATCGCGCTCGGCTTGTACAAGTACTCGCTTTGATAATGGTCGAGAAGATTCTTGAGTGCCGGTGGGATGCTGTGATTGTATTCGCCGGAGAGGATGACAAATCCGTCTGCGGCCGCAAGGATCCTGGCTACGGCCTGCATCGCTTCGGGCGCGGTGCCGGTGTCATATTCCTTGTACATCAGATCAAGGAAGGGCAGTTCATATTCGGCGGTATCGACGAACGTCACATCGTGCCGCCGTTCTTCGAGTTTGCGCGTAATGAAGCGTGCAGCTTTGATGCCCTGGCGGCCACGTCGGGCGCTGCCGTAGATCACAACGGTGTTCAGATTCACTTATCTTCTCCGGGTTAGATGCTTGCTGATTCGACGACTGTTGTCATTTGAACGGCCAGGCGAACTTTCCTCAGTGCTGCAACGAGTCATTACTTCAGCAGTTCGTGATCCGCAGGCAGTTCGTGAGTAACCCACATCGCCAGGCGATGCCGGATCTTTGGCAGCGTGGCCTGGCCGGTCGGTAGCGGGCTGATTTTCTTGTCATGGATCAGCAATCGATAGGCGTATTCGATCTTGAGGTCGTGCGAATCGGTCGACTCGAATTCGACGATGCCGCGCTTGACCGCATCGTCCATGATCATGTCGAGGGCAGCTTTCAGGAGCGCCTTCTCGTTCTTTAGTTTCTTTGCCATTTCGCGATCATAGTACAATTCCTGATCGTTGTTGGCCGGATTCTCATGGGCGATATGTCTGAGCTCGCGATACTCGCGATCGCAATGTTGGCTACTGGTATCGCCGGTGGCGTGATCGCCGGTTTGCTCGGGGTGGGCGGCGGCATCGTCATTGTTCCCGTCCTCGAGTTCGTGCTCGAACTGCTCGGTGTCTCTGCCGATATTCGCATGCACGTGGCGGTCGCCACCTCGCTCGCCGTCATCATTCCGACGTCGATATCGTCAGCACGCGCGCATCACAGGCGCGGCGCGGTCGATATCGATCTGGCGAGACGCTGGACGCCGTTCGTCGTCATCGGCGCAGCAATCGGCATCGTGATCGCGAGCCGCGTGGGCGGGCAGGTGTTGACGGGCGTATTCGGCGCCGTTGCGCTACTCGTGGCAATCAAGATGGTATTGCCACTGGATCAGAAGACACTCGCAACAAAAGTGCCGCGCGGTCCGGTAACGGCGCTCATTCCGACGACGATCGGTACGATTTCCACGATGATGGGAATTGGTGGTGGCTCGATGACCGTTCCGGCCCTGACATTGATGAGCGAGCCAATTCACAAGGCGGTCGGAACATCGGCGCTTTTTGGACTGGTGATCGCCATTCCCGGAGCGGTCGGTTTTGTCTACGCGGGTTGGGGGAATGAATTCTTGCCGGCTGGAAGTCTTGGCTTCGTCAACATGATCGGGTTTGCGTTTATCGCGCCCACCACGGTCCTGGCAGCACCGCTCGGCGCACGACTCGCCCATGCGCTGAGTCGGCGTCACCTGAGCCTGTTGTTCGGACTGTTCCTGTTATTGATATCAACCCGGATGATCTGGCAGACGATCAACCCCTAGCGACATCGATCAGAACGAATGCCAGTATCGCGGGCGCGATAAAGCGAACGATGATCAGCCAGGCCCGGTACATGAGTGAATTCTTGCCTTCGAACAGTTCGTCGCGGCTGAACTGCCTCTGCATCAGCCAGCCGGCGAAGACGGCAACCAGAATGCCACCGATCGGCATCAATACGCTCGTGACGAGGTAAATGAACACCTCGAAGAAACGCTTGCCCTCGAATATCGAGATTGCGCCCAGCGGATGAAAATCGGATAGCACGCTAAAAGACAGCGCAGCGAAAAGGCCGAGCACGAAACTGATCGACCCTGCGAGCAGCGCTGCGGAGCGCCGCGACAATTTCGTCGCGTCCCTGAGCCAGGAAACCGGCGCCTCGAGCATGCCGATCGACGAAGTGAGTGCCGCAAAGAACAGCAGCACGAAAAACACGGTACCGAAGACAAGGCCGCCCGGAATCTGACCGAAAGCGAAAGGCAAGGTCATAAACACGAGGCCTTCGCCGGCGCCCGGCTCGAGGCCGTAAGCAAAGATAATCGGGAAAATCGCCAGGCCCGCAAGCAGCGCCACGGCCGTATCGGCCCCGACGACGATCGCAGAGGCGCTTGGCAATTTGGTGCTGCGCTCGATATAAGCGCCATACGCCATCATGTTGGTGATGCCGACGCTGACTGAGAAAAACGCCTGGCCAAAGGCCCGGAGCACGACCTGACTGTCGACCTTGCTGAAATCGGGTGCGAATAGAAAACTGACAGCACGCGCGAAGTCGCCGACAACGGCCGCGTAGATGACCATCGCGACGAGCATCAGAAAGAGGGTGGGCATCATGAACTTAACGGCTTTTTCAATGCCAGCCTGCAGACCGCGTGCCGATATCAGCACCGTCGCCGCAAAAAAAGCCGTAAACCAGGGCAGCAAAGATCCAGGCTCGCTGTTCAGGCGATCGAAGATCAGCTGCGACTGCTGTGCATCGATCTGCTGCAACTGCCCGGCAGCCATCTTGTAGGCATAAGCCATCGTCCAGCCGCCAACAACGCCATAAAACGCAAGCGCGATAATGGCGCCACCACCGCCGAGCACCACGCCCATCCACCGCCAGTTTTCCGAGTGTCCG
>JAOTUB010000025.1 GCA_029864095.1 Gammaproteobacteria bacterium
ACGGCTTCGAAGGGTCTGTCGACGCGTCCGTCAGCGCGGCAGGTCCACTCACCGCCCCGGAGTTCAGCGGCAGCATTGCCTGGCGCAACGGCCGCTTGCTCCTGCCCGCGTTAAACGTGCCGCTCGACAACGTTGACCTCGTCATCTCGGGCGCATCGCAAGGAACCGCGACGTTGACCGCGTCAGCCAAAGCCGGTGACGGGACTCTGGGTGTCACCGGACAGTTCGACGACCTGATGCGCCCCGCCAGGTCAGTGACCCTGAATCTAACCGGCAACAGCGCAGAAATGATCAACTGGCCCGAGTATCACCTTTGGGCGACACCGGATCTTGTCATTATCGGCAGCACCGCGGGCTGGCAAATCAACGGCGAGGTCACGGTACCGCGTGCGGATATCGCTTTCCGGGAAATTCCTGTCGAGGCCGTAACGATTTCGCCGGACGTCGTTGTTCTGGGCGAAGAGGACGTTGCCGTGACGGCAACGCGCTATTCGGGTCAAGCACGTCTGTTACTGGGCGAGCGCGTCCGCTTCAACGCGATGGGACTGGATACCGGGCTATCAGGAGATTTGTTGCTGCGCATGCCCGAGGACCGTCCGTTAAGAGCGGAGGGTCAGGTATCGCTGGTCGATGGCATTTTCGCCGCGTACGGTCAAAAACTCACGATTGCCGCGGGCACTCTCACGTTTACCGGCCCACCCGATGATCCGATTGTCGATGTACGGGCTGTGCGGGTCATCGAGACTTTCGAGGGCACGGTGACGGCCGGCATTCATCTCCGGGGACGAGCGCAGAATCTGACGTCCACTGTTTTTTCCGAGCCCAAAATGGCTGACGCTGATGCGCTATCGTATCTGGTCATCGGGCGGCCCCTGAATCAGGCGACCGAATCCGAGGGCGGGGAACTCTCCGGTGCGGCGGTCGCACTCGGACTCAGACAGGCAACACGGCTGACCGAACAGATCGGCCAGGCGGTCGGTCTTGATCAGCTTTCGTTGACCGGCGACGGCGGTGAAACAACGGCGCTGGTTGCCGGCAAACAGATCAATTCGCGCCTCTACGCACGCTATGCCTACGGTGTATTCAGCCGCCTCGGCACGCTTGTGCTGCGTTACAAATTGTCACGCAGAGTGGCGCTCGAGGCCGGGGCCGGTGAGACGCAGTCCATCGATGTTCTCTATTCCGTTGAAAAGGACTGAGCGCGAGACACCAGAATCCTCGTCGCATGACGGTCTTCAACAGACTCGATTGTCAGGCGCAGTTGTTCAATGTCCATGACGTCACCGACCTCGGGGATTCTGCCCAGCTTCTCCATAAACAGTCCCGACAGCGTGTTCACTTCGGTAGTGCGCTCTATCTCGAGGCCGAACTCCCGTTGTGCGTCAGCCACAGTCATGCCGCCGTCTGCGATCCACGCATGTTCGCCCAGTTGCTCCAGGAACGCGTGCGGCTTCGATACATCCTTCTCATCCGAGATATCTCCGACAACCTCCTCGAGAAGATCTTCGATCGTGATAATGCCGGCAAATTCCCCGTACTCATCCGCAACCACCGCCATGTGTTCAGCGCGTGATCGAAGCGTCTCGAACGCGCGGGATACCGTTTGCCTTTCGGGAATGACGAGCGTATCCCGGGTGAAATCCGCCAAATGGCTTGCTGGATGAGCGTCACCTTGCATCATCGCCTGGTGCAACAATTTGACAACGACGATGCCAACAACGTTTTCGTTATTGTCTCCATCCAGCAGCGGAAACCGCGAGTGCTTCGTTTCCGAGATGACAGCAAGGTTGCGCTCCTCCGAATCACCCAGTTTCAAAATATTGACGTCTTTGCGCGGAATCATCACCCACGCGACGGGACGATCATCCAGTTCGATCAGATTCTTGAGCATCAACGCGCGCCGGTTCGATATTTTCCCGTGCTCGCTCGACGTGGCAACGACATCTTTGAGCTCGGCGAGCGTCAGGATGTCGGCGTGCGTTCCCTCCTCTACACCGAAAAGGCTCAGAACAGCTCGAGAGGCCCGATCGAGCAACCAGGTCAGCGGAAACGAAACGATGAAAAACAGGAGCAACGGGTACGCGATCCAGATGGATACGCGCTCGGATTGCCGAATCCCGAAGGACTTCGGCACCTGCTCGCCGAGCACGATATGTAACGATGAAAACATCAGAAATCCGACAAGGAACGAGACCTGATGGATGAATTCGTCAGGCAAAGACCAAAGTTCAAAAAGAGGTTTCAGCAATGCGGCGACTGCCGGCTCGCCAATCCAGCCGAGCCCAAGCGATGCCATCGTAATGCCGAGCTGGCACGCAGCAAGGTAGGGCTCGAGGCTCTGCTGCATTTTCACGGTTATACCTGCAGCCTTGCTACCCGCATCCGCCTTAGCATTAAGCCGAAACGGTTTTGCTTTGACCAGCGCGAATTCAGCGGCAACGAAAAACGCGTTTGCCAGCAGCAAGGCGACAATTGCGGCAACACTCATTGACGTAGATGTCATGCGACGAAATTCCTTTCAGTAGCAAACGAGAATTTGAAGAAGCGGAATCGTTTTTCGGCCTAATTTTCAGCCGTGGATATGCGCGCAACCGCATAGCCCGCGTAAACGAGGAGCAGAAAGCCGCCAGCACGTCGGCCCAGCCGCGCTTCCCCATAAAAAAAAAGCGGAATCAGCGCAACCGTCAGGCTCAATGACAACATCAGATCTGTGATGCCGCCGGCTGGTACTTTGACCGGCCCAACCAATGCGGTAACGGGCATCACAACCAGCGTGTTGAACAGATTCGATCCCACTACGTTGCCAAGTGCAAGGTCGGACTCATGTCGCAATGCGGCAATTATGGAGGTCGCGAGCTCTGGCATGCTCGTGCCCACCGCTACGACGAAAAGGCCTATTAGGACTGGAGGCACATCGACATAGGCTGCAAGATCGACCGCACCCTCGACAGCCAGATCACCGCCGATGAACAGCAGAGCACAACCTGCTATGACGAACAGCCAGCGGGCACGGCTAGGCGTCGGTGCTATAACCAGCGGACTGTCATCGACATCCAGGAAGAACTGGTCCGTCGTACTCCGCTGGTATATTTCGAGGACATTCGTGTACACAAAAATGCAAAAAAGAAGCAGCAGGACCACGGCCTCCGAGCGGCTGATAGTCGCGGATCCGCCTTCGAACAGACTGTCGGCCGCCATCGCAGTCACTACTGCCGTAGCGAGCAATAGTAGCGGCACTTCGCGTTTGACGAGCTGACCTTGAATCGTAATTGGCATCACGAGAGCCGCCGTTCCCAGCACCAGGGCCAGGTTGCTGATATTGGAACCGACGACATTACCGAACGCGAGGGCGGTAACACCTTTGCTCGCACTCAACGTATTAACGATGAGCTCGGGAGCACTGGTGCCGAATCCAACGATGGTCAGGCCGACGATCATCGGCGATACGCCGAAGTGGGTTGCGATTTCTGATGCCCCACGCACGAGCAACGTGCCGCCGCCGATTAGCAGGACAAAACCAAGCAAGAGTGTGCCAGTCGCCGACATCGATCAAAGTCCTCCGTTGCGGGACCTCAATAATAGGCTAATCCGGCAGCATTACCGGCTTTTTTGCATACGCGCTGTCAGGCGGTCACGCGGTAAATGGATCAGGCCGCATCCGCAGTCCGTGGCGCATAGCCGAGATTCGGCCCAAGCCACTTTTCTGCCTCCGACACGGTGAGGCCCTTTCTTGCGGCATACGATTCGACCTGGTCCCGATCGATCTTGCCCACCGAGAAATAAACCGCATCCGGATGCGAAAAGTAGAAGCCGCTTACTGCTGCGGTCGGGTACATCGCAAATGACTCAGTCAGCCGCAATCCGATGCTGGCCTCGACGTCCAGCAGTTCCCAGAGTTTTGCTTTCTCAGTGTGGTCCGGACAAGCGGGATAGCCGGGCGCCGGGCGAATTCCCCGGTACTTCTCGGAGATCAACTCGTCGTTCGATAGCTGCTCGTCACCGGCATAGGCCCACAAGTCGCGGCGCACGCGTTCGTGCAAATACTCGGCCGCTGCTTCGGCGAGACGATCCGCAAGCGCTTTGAGTATGATTGCGCTGTAGTCGTCGTGATCTTTTTCGAAACGCTCAACATGTTCCTCGATGCCGATTCCGGCCGTCACTGCGAATGCCCCAATGAAGTCAGCGAGACCCGTCTCGGCCGGCGCAACGAAATCGGCGAGGCAGTTCTGCCGCTGTCCCTCGGGTTTGAGTCGCTGCTGGCGCAGATGACACAGGCGCATAGTCGCACTGGCGCGCGACTCGTCTCCGTAAACCAGCAGGTCATCATGGTTGTCGCAATTCGCGGGGAAAAAACCGACTACGGCTTTGGCCTGCAGCCATCGCTCGCTGACAATTCGGTCGAGCATTGCAGTCGCGTCGGCGAAAAGGCTCGTTGCCGCCTCGCCAACTATCGCGTCGCTCAGAATACCGGGGAACTTGCCGTGGAATTCCCACGCGTTGAAAAACGGCATCCAGTCGATGTAATTTCGCAGCACGTCGAGACCGATCTCTTCGTACCTCTTTGTGCCCGTAAACGTCGGCACTGGCGGTACGTAGTTGTCCCAGTCGCAACGATGGCGACGCTCGCGCGCTTCTGTTAACGAGACCTGCGGTGCAAGACGTGATTTGTTCGCGTGCCGCTCGCGGCGACGCGTGTTGTCGTCGCGCGTTTTCTCGATAAACGCATCACGAGTTCCGGGTTCGATCAGCGCCTGCGCCACGCCTACGGCGCGGGAGGCATCCTTGACGTACACCACCGGGCCCTCGTAGTTCGGCTCGATTTTGACAGCAGTGTGCGCCGGCGACGTCGTAGCGCCGCCGATCAATAGCGGCAAGTCGAATTTCTGGCGCTGCATTTCGCTCGCGACGTGCACCATTTCATCGAGCGACGGGGTGATCAGACCCGACAGGCCAATAATGCTGGCGCCTTCGCGACTCGCCGCGTCAAGTATTTTCTCGCAAGACACCATGACGCCAAGGTCGATTACCTCGAAATTATTGCATTGCAGAACCACACCAACGATATTCTTGCCGATGTCGTGTACGTCGCCCTTGACCGTCGCCATCACGATCTTGCCATTAGAGCTTGCGACGCCGTCCTTCTCTTCTTCGATGTACGGCACGAGGTGACCAACGGCCTTTTTCATAACCCGCGCGGACTTGACCACCTGCGGTAGGAACATCTTGCCAGCACCGAACAGGTCGCCAACGACATTCATGCCGGCCATGAGCGGTCCTTCGATGACAGCAAGCGGTCGAGGCGCGACAAGCCGCGCCTCCTCGGTGTCGGCAACGACATACTCGTCGATGCCATTCACGAGCGCGTATTCCAGACGCTTGTCGACAGCCAATTGCCGCCAGGAGAGATCCTGTGCTTTGGCCTTGGCGCTGGAAGCCACGCCCTTGTAGTTTTCGGCGACCTCCAGCAATCGCTCGGTGCCATCGCTACGCCGATTCAGGACTACGTCTTCGACCGCATCGCGCAGATCTGCTGGCAAGTCCTCATAGATCGCCAGTTGCCCGGCATTGACGATACCCATGTCCAGTCCGGCGCGTATTGCGTGATACAGGAACACGGAATGAATTGCCTCGCGCACGACGTTGTTGCCGCGGAACGAGAACGAAACATTGCTGACGCCACCGCTGACAAGAACGCCCGGCAGCACGGCCTTGATCTGACGAGTCGCTTCGATGAAGTCGAGGCCGTAGCTCGAGTGCTCATCGATTCCGGTAGCGATCGCAAAGATGTTCGGATC
Source organism: Gammaproteobacteria bacterium (assembly GCA_029864095.1). Lineage (GTDB taxonomy): Bacteria > Pseudomonadota > Gammaproteobacteria > Steroidobacterales > Woeseiaceae > UBA1847. The sequence continues at coordinate 5,796 of JAOTUB010000025.1, forward strand.
GAAGATGATGTCTGCCGGTTCGAAGCCGACAACATCAGTCAGGATCTGAAAGGAACGTTTGCAGATCTCGACTTTGCGTTCGACCGAATCGGCCTGACCGTTTTCATCGAACGCCATCACGATAACGGCTGCACCGTAGTCGCGTACGAGTTGGGCTTGCTCGACAAAAGCCGTCTCGCCCTCTTTCAGACTGATCGAGTTGACGACGGCCTTGCCTTGCACACATTGCAGGCCCGCCTCGATGACCGACCACTTCGATGAGTCGATCATGACTGGTAATCGTGCGACGTCGGGCTCCGATGCGATCAGATCAAGAAACGTCACCATCGCTTTTTCGGAGTCGAGCATGCCCTCGTCCATGTTTACATCGATGATCTGCACACCGTTCTCGACCTGAGTGCGCGCAACCTGGACAGCGGCGGTATAGTCATCCGCCTCGATCAGGCGCCGGAAAATTGCCGAGCCCGTAACATTGCAGCGCTCACCGACATTAACGAACAGGTCATCAGGCCCGATATTCAGCGGCTCGAGCCCGGACAGGCGACAGTGCACAGGCAGTTCCGGCACCGTGCGTGGCGGTCGGCCGTCGATGACTTCTTTGATTGCGCGAATATGATCGGGACGCGTACCGCAGCAACCGCCGACCATATTCACGAACCCGCTTGCGGCGAATTCGCCGATCACATCAGCCATGGTTTCGGGCGTCTCGTCGTACTCGCCGAACTCATTCGGCAGCCCTGCGTTCGGGTGAGCACCAACGCGCGTATCGGCCACGCGCGACAGCTCGGCAACATACGGCCGCATGTCTTGCGCACCGAGTGCACAGTTGAGTCCGATCATGAACGGATTAGCGTGGCGAACCGAATTCCAGAACGCTTCACAGGTCTGGCCCGATAGCGTGCGTCCCGACGCATCCGTGATCGTCCCGGAGATCATTACGGGCAAAGTCGTTCCGGACTTCGCAAAGCTCCGTTTGATTGCAAATATCGCAGCTTTGGCGTTGAGCGTGTCGAATATCGTCTCGACCATGAGAAAGTCGACGCCGCCTTCGATCAAAGCGCATGCCGCTTCCTCATACGTCGCGACAAGTTCGGCAAAACGTACATTGCGAAAACCGGGGTCGTTCACATCGGGCGAAATCGATGCCGTTCGGTTCGTCGGTCCGAGTACACCGGCAACGTAGCGCGGACTGCCGGCGCGAGCTGCATGCACATCGGCGCATTCGCGGGCCAGTCGAGCGGCTGCAAGATTGAGTTCGGGCACCAGGTCCTGCAGGCCGTAGTCGGCCATCGACGGGGAATTCGAATTAAACGTATTGGTCTCGATGATGTCGGCGCCTGCATCGAGGAACTGACGATGAATCTCCTGGATTACGGTGGGCCGCGTGATCGACAGAAGGTCGTTGTTCCCCTTCAGATCCATGTGCCAGTCGCGGAACCGCTCGCCACGATAGTCGTCCTCGCCGAGACGGTAGCTCTGGATCATCGTGCCCATCGCACCATCGAGCAGCAAGATCCGCTCGTCGAGTGACTGCATCAGCGTTGCAATTCGATCATTACGTTTCATCAGGAAAACCTTAAGCTGCAGCCTGGTCCGGCCGGACGCCGAGCGCATGGCAGATGGCGACGGTCAGTTCGGACCGATTCAAGGTGTAAAAATGGAATTCACTGATGCCTTCGTCCTGCAGTTTGCGAACCAGTTCGATCGCAACACTCGCCGCGATCAGTCGCCGCGTTTCCGCATCGTCCTCGAGGCCTGCAAAACGCTCCTGCAGCCAGTCGGGAACCGACGCACCGCACTGCGCGGCGAATCGCTGCAACTGCGGAAAACGTGTGATCGGCAGGATACCGGGCACGATCGGCGACTTGATGCCGGCTGCAGCCGCGCGATCTCGAAACCGCAAGAAGACATTGACATCGAAGAAGAACTGCGTAATTGCGCGAGTGGCGCCCGCGTCCAGCTTGCGCTTGAGATTCTCGAGGTCGAACTCCGGGCTCGGTGCTTCAGGGTGCACCTCCGGGTACGCCGCGACCGAGATGTCAAAATCCGCGACCTTACGCAGACCGGCGACGAGATCGGCCGCATACGCATAGCCGTCAGGGTGCGGCGTGTAGCCCGTGGCGTCCTGCGGCGGATCGCCACGCAGTGCCACCAGGTTCTGGATGCCCATGTCCCAATACTCTCTCGCGATGTCATCGACCTCACCGCGGCTCGCGCCGATGCAGGTAAGGTGCGGTGCCGCCGTCAGGTCGGTTTCCGCCACGATTCGTTCCACGGCCGCATGCGTGCGTTCCCGCGTCGAGCCGTCGGCTCCGTAGGTTACCGACACGAATCGGGGCGAGAGGTGTTTGAGTCGCTGCACCGAATTCCAAAGCGTTTCCTCCATCTTTTTGGAATGCGGCGGGAAAAACTCAAATGAGACTTCAACGTTGCGGCTTGTCATTATTGGTCAAGACCTCAGGCGGCTGCCACTTCCTGGTCGGCAGGCGATGCGACCGCCAGCAGCCACAGCGGGTTATTTACCGGAATATGTTTCGGTGGCGCGAGACGCAGGCCCGCAGCGCCACACCAGACGGCAAGCTGTTTTTCCAGCGTTGTGATGTCACGCACATCTGACCTTATGAGCAACAGCAGACGACCGCCATTTTTCAGGATGCGGCGTGCTTCCCTGATTGCTGTCATCGGGCGCTCGGCGTCGGCAAGCACGTCATCGAGAATGACCGTGTCGAACTCTCCGTCTGCGAACGGCAATTCGTACATATCGCCGTGGCGAAGACTGCAGTTCTCGATTCCGGCCAGCAGCAACTCTGCGCGCGCCAGCTGCCGCGCGTCGGCATTGGTATCCACGCCAACGGCCCGCTGCGCACGTGAACCGAGCAGCTTGAGAATCCGCCCCTGGCCACTACCGATATCGATCAGATCTCCGAGCGGCATGGCGACCGTGAGTTCGATGAGCGCGCGGTGCAGATAACGCACTGCGTCGTCTTTCTCGGGCGGTGCGAGCCCTTGCTCGGTGCGCAGGCCACACAGTTTTTTGAAATCACGTTCGTAGGCTGGCTCGTCGGTGGGCAACAGCGCGAACAAGCGCCGCCGCTGCGAAGCCTGTTCGGTATCAAGTGGCACGCGGTAATACACGAAGTGTCCGTCGCGAAATCGCTCCAGCAGTCCGGCATCGCAGAGTTGCTTCAGGTGCTGCGAAATGCGTGGCTGGCTCTGGCCCATCACCTCGGTCAACTCCGAGACCGTGCATTCGCCACGAACACACAGCGCCAGCAGGCGTAGCCGAACCGGATCGGCGAAGGCTTTCAAATGGATAATCAGCTGCTGGGTACTATTTTGCATAAGATAAATATATAAATATTTATTTATATTAAAACTCAAATAGCATAGCATACGCGGGCCCCTTCAAACAGCCGCCACCAGGCATCCCGCCCAAAAACGCTCGCCTACTTCAGCTTGTCCTTAAGGATGGCATTGACCTGGCCGGGGTTGGCTTTGCCGCCAGTCTCTTTCATGACCTTACCGACGAAGAAACCGATCAGCTTTTCCTTGCCGGATTTGTACTCGGCGACCTGGCCGGGATTCGCTTCGATGACCTGGTCGACGATCGCCTCGATCGCCGAGCTGTCGGTGATCTGTTTGAGGCCCTTGGCGTCGATGATCTCGGCGGCACTTCCCTCGCCCGCCCACATGGCCTCGAAAACCTCTTTGGCAATCTTGCCCGAGATCGTGTTATCCGCAATACGGTCCAGGAGCCCCGCGAGCTCTGCCGCGCTAATGTTGCTCGCCTCGATTCCTGCGCCGCCGCGCTTCAGTGCACCAATAAGGTCGCCGATGACCCAGTTCGCGACAATCTGCGCGCTGGCGTCCGTTGCCGCGACAACGGCTTCGAAATAATCGGCGAGTGCCCGGGTTGAAACCAGAATGGCTGCGTCGTCGGTTTTCAGCCCGTATTCGGCGGCGAATCGCTGCTGCTTGGCATCCGGCAGTTCGGGCAGCGACTCGCGGACTGCCTCGATATACGCGGCGTCTATCTCAACCGGTAACAGGTCCGGGTCCGGGAAATAGCGGTAGTCGTTCGCTTCCTCTTTCGAACGCATCGGCCGCGTTTCGTCTTTGTCCGAATCGTAAAGTCGTGTCTCCTGCACCACCTTGCCACCATCCTCGATCACTTCGATCTGACGATCGATCTCGAAGTTGATGGCTTTCTCGACAAAGCGGAATGAGTTCAGGTTCTTGATCTCGGTGCGCGTGCCGAGCTCCTCCTGCCCGCGTGGCCGCACCGATACATTCGCATCGCAGCGGAAAGAACCTTCCTGCATGTTGCCGTCGGAGATGCCGAGATAGCGCACGAGCGTATGAATCTTGCGCATATAGGCGACGGCGTCTTTGGCCGAGCGCAGATCGGGTTCGGAAACGATCTCGAGCAGTGGTGTGCCCGCCCGGTTCAGATCAATGCCCGACGACTTCGCGAGGCCCTCGTGGATAGACTTGCCGGCATCTTCTTCGAGATGCGCACGCGTGATGCCGATGCGCTTGTGGTTGCCATCCGCGTCGACGATAAACAGCTCGCCATGTTCGACAATCGGCAACTCGTACTGACTGATCTGGTAGCCCTTGGGAAGATCGGGGTAGAAATAGTTCTTGCGTGCAAATACCGAACGTTTCGCGACAGTCGCGTTCACGGCCAGCCCGAATTTGGTCGCCATGCGCACGACTTCCGCGTTGAGCACCGGTAGTACGCCGGGGTAGCCGAGGTCGACGAGACACGCCTGTGTATTGGGCTCGGCACCATAAGCTGTGGAGGCGCCCGAAAAGATCTTGCTCTTTGTCGCCAGCTGCGCATGGATTTCGAGGCCGATAACAACTTCCCAGGAGCCACTCATTGGAAGTCCTCCGGGCAGGCCTGATGCCAACTCGACAATTGCTCATAGTTGTGCCCACAGCGCAAGAGCGTTTCCTCGCCCCAGTGTGGCGCGACGAGATGCAGGCCGACCGGCAGGCCGTCCACGAAACCGCAGGGCGTCGACATGCCGGGCAGGCCGGCAAGGTTCGCACCGATCGTGTAGATGTCGTTGAGGTACATCGTGATCGGGTCGTCGATCTTGTCACCTAGTCTGAACGCGGCAGTTGGCGACGTCGGACCCGCAATCACGTCTACTTCGGCAAATGCCTTGTGGAAGTCATCCGCAATCAGATGCCGTACCTGCTGTGCCTTAAGGTAGTAAGCATCGTAGTAGCCGGCAGACAAAACGTAGGTGCCGGTCATGATGCGGCGTTTGACCTCCGCACCGAATCCCTCGCCTCGGCTGCGGCAATAGAGATCCAACAAATCTTCAGGGTTTTCGGCGCGGTGCCCAAAGCGCATGCCATCAAAGCGTGACAGATTGGACGAGCATTCGGCCGGAGCAACCACGTAGTAGGTCGGTACCGACAGATCGAGATTCGGCATATCGACTTCGGTAAGGATTGCGCCTTGCGATTCGAGTACTGCCAATGCCTCTTTGACCGCGGCACCGCATTGCTCGTCGAGCCCTTCGTCGAAGTGCTGCCGCACAATCCCGACACGCAGGCCCTTGAGTGATCCTGACAACGCTGCAGTGTAATCGGCAACCGGATGCTCGATGCTGGTCGAGTCGCGCTCGTCAAAGCCCGCCATTACGCCGAGTAACAGCGCGGCGTCCTCGCTTGACCGAGTGATGATGCCCGCCTGATCCAGGCTCGACGCGAACGCGATCATTCCGTAGCGCGACACGCGCCCATAAGTAGGCTTCAATCCGACCGTTCCCGTGAGTGCGGCGGGCTGCCGGATCGAGCCGCCCGTGTCGGTACCGGTCGCCGCCGGGGTCAGGCGCGCCGCGACCGCTGCGGCCGAACCTCCGGATGAACCGCCAGGCGAGCAGTCGAGACGCCACGGATTCTTGACCGGGCCGAAGTAGCTCGTCTCGTTGGAAGAGCCCATCGCGAACTCGTCCATATTGGTCTTGCCGAGCACAACGGCACCAGCTACTGCCAGCCGTTCAACAACCGTCGCATCGTACGGCGAAACAAAATTCTCGAGCATGCGCGAACCGCAGGTCGTCAGGACACCCCGCGTGCAAAAAATATCTTTGTGGGCGATTGGCAGACCGTTCAGGACGCCGGCGGCTCCGGCAACGCGCGCAGCGTCGGCGCGCTTCGCGGCCGCGAGTGCCTGGTCGCCAGTGACAGTGATAAACGCGTTGAGCGCCTGCTCGTGTGTTTCGATTCGTGCGAGCAGTGCCTCGGTCAACTCGACGGACGAGAAGTCACCGCGCTCGAGACCCGCGGCAAGCTGCGTCAAAGTCTGTGCATGCAAATCCAGGGCCATGGGTCACTCGATGACTTTTGGCACCAGATACAGACCGTGCTCGACCAGCGGCGCATTTTGCTGCACGTGATCTCGATCATTTGGCTCTGTGACCCGATCAGGGCGCAAGCGTTGCGACTCATTGAGGGGATGCGCCATCGGCACGACATTTTCCGTGTCCGCCTGACTCAACTGGTCGACGAAATCGACGATTCGCGACAGTTTGTCGACTGTCTCGCTGAACTCGTCATCTGCGAGCCTGAGTCTCGCCAGCATCGCGATATGCTGAACTTGATCTTTATCGAGTGACACGGGGAAAATCCTGCTTGTCCGGGTGCGTGATTCGCCGTCCGGCGGGCGCGCCCGCAATGATACATGCTGCCTTGTGCAATGTCGTGCGCATTGTTAGATTAGCGCGTTATTCTTATTTCGGGACCTTATCCCAACATGTTCAAGAACATTCTGGGTTATTTCTCCAATGACCTGTCGATCGACCTTGGCACGGCTAATACCCTGATCTACTCGCGGGGCCATGGAATCGTGCTCGACGAGCCGTCTGTGGTCGCGATTCGCGAAGACAGCGGCCGCGGCGGACGTGTGGTAGAGGCCGTCGGCGCTGAAGCCAAGAACATGCTGGGCAGGACCCCGGGGAATATCACAGCCATTCGGCCCCTGAAAGACGGCGTAATCGCCGATTTCACGGTTACCGAGAAGATGCTGCAACATTTCATCCGCAAGGCCCATGCGTCCCGGTATTTTCGCCCGAGCCCGCGGGTGCTGATCTGTGTTCCCTACGGCTCCACACAAGTCGAGCGTCGCGCGATTCGCGAATCCGCCGAGGGTGCCGGCGCACGAAAAGTGCATCTGATCGACGAACCCATGGCCGCAGCGATCGGGGCCGGAATGCCTGTGCACGAAGCGCGCGGCTCGATGGTGCTCGATATCGGCGGCGGTACGTCCGAAGTCGCGGTCATCTCTCTGAACGGCATCGTGTACGCCGCATCGGTCAGGATCGGCGGTGACCGATTTGACGAGGCAATAACGAATTACGTGCGCCGCAACTACGGCATATTGATCGGCGAGGCGACAGCAGAGCGCATCAAGCATGAGATCGGCTCGGCATTCCCGGGACAAGAAGTGCTCGAAATATCGGTCAAGGGCCGCAACCTCTCCGAGGGCGTGCCGCGCGCCTTCACGCTGAATAGCAATGAGATTCTCGAGGCCTTGCAGGAGCCGTTGCAGGGCATCGTCGGCGCGGTAAAAGAGGCGCTCGAGCAAACACCACCGGAACTTGGCGCCGATGTTGCGGAACGAGGCATAGTGCTGACCGGCGGTGGCGCGATGCTACGAGATATCGACAAGCTGCTCATGGAAGAAACCGGCTTGCCGGTGGTCATTGCGGATGATCCGATGACTTGCGTCGCACGCGGCGGCGGTCGAGTCATCGAACTCATCGATGAACACGGGCCCGCTGTGTTCGGACTGGAGTAAGCCGTAATTCGGGCCTGGTTGACGATTTGCGGATGCTAAGCACCGATGGTCGCTTCCCGAACCAGTAACACCAATCCGGCACGCATTCCCGCTCTCGGCGTTCGCGTCCTTTTGCTGTTGTTCGCGAGCATCCTGCTCATGGTGCTCGATCACCGGCAGAACCATCTTAATACAGTTCGCAAGGCCGTCGGGGCCGCAGTGTATCCGGTACAACTTGTCGTGGATGCGCCGTTCCGGCTCTGGGAGTGGATTCGCGAGCGCACACAGTCTCGGGACGAAATGCAGCAGGAACTCAATCATCTGCGGAACGAGCGGCTTTTTACCAAAGCCGAATTGCAGCAACTCAATGCGCTCAAGGCAGAGAATGCCCGGTTGCGCGATTTGCTCGAAGCGCGCGGTCGGGTGCGCGACGAAATTCGCGTCGCCAAGATCATGGCCGTGGACGCGAACCCCTACCGGCACAACATTGTCATCGATATCGGCGAACGCGAGGGTGCGTACGACGGCCAGGCCATCATCGATGCCGTTGGTGTGATCGGTCAGGTCATCAAGACCGGCCTGACGACCTCGCAGGCGATGCTCATCAGTGATCCGAGCCATTCGCTGCCCGTCGAAGTCAATCGCAACGGCCTGCGCACGATTGCGAACGGCACTGGCGAATTCGATCGACTCGACCTGCCGTTTATTACGAACAACGCCGATATCCAGCCCGGGGACCTGCTGGTCACGTCTGGATTGGGCGGCGCGTTTCCCGCAGGCTATCCGGTCGCCGTCGTCGAAACCGTCAACAGAATTCCTCAGGATCCGTTTGCCGACGTTACGGCAACGCCCGCGGCCGCCCTCGATCAGGTTCGCGAAGTCATGTTGATCTGGTCGTCTGCCGAAACACAGACCGAAATGCAGACTGAAACGGAGCCCGACGATGAGTAGTGGCGGCAGCACGCAGCGACTACCGGTGGTCATCACGATCGTCGTCGCTTTGATGCTGATGGTCGTGCCGCTGCCGGACTGGGCGGCACCGTTTAGGCCCGACTGGGTTGCGCTGACACTTATTTACTGGGCGATGATGTTGCCGCGTACCTGGAGCGTTGGCTCCGCGTGGATCGTCGGCATTGTGCTTGACGTTGCGCAGGGAACCATTCTTGGCCAGCACGCGCTGGCGCTGTGCCTGATCGTCTTTATTACCGTACGGTTTCATCTCCTGATGCGCGTTTTTCCGCTGCAGCAGCTTGCCGCAACGGTGTTCGCGATCCTCGCTTTGTATCAGTTCATCCTGTTCTGGATCAACGGCGTTGCGGGCATTGACGTGCCTGCGGTCGATTACTGGGGTCCGGTCATAACGGGCACACTTTTCTGGCCCGTCGTCCTGATAGTGCTGCGTGGGGTACGCGTTCGAATCCAATTGGGGCATTAACTTGGATCTGTTGTCGCCCATCAAGGACCATCATTCGGAGCGCCGGCTGTTTATCGCGCGCGTCATCCTGACCTCGATCATTGGTTTTCTGTTGCTCAGCACGGTCATTGCACGACTGGTGCAGCTGCAGATTTTTGACCATGAAGTCTTCGCGGCGCAATCACAGGGTAATCGCGTTCGCATCGAGGCCGTGCCGCCGATCCGCGGCCTCGTCTTCGACCGTGAAGGCCGGGTCCTGGCCGAAAACCTGCCTGCCTATCAACTGGAACTAATTCCGGAACAGGTCGCGGACATCGACGATACCTTGCAACGCCTCGCCACCCTCGGATTGATCGACGCCGACGACATTGTCGGGTTCAAGGAACTCAGCGAGAGCGGACCACGATTCAAGCCCGTCACGCTCAAGCTGCGGCTAAGCGAGGTGGAGATCGCCAACTTTGCGATACAGCGGCCGCGTTTCCCAGGGGTCGACTTCAAGCCGCGCCTGGTGCGCCACTACCCGAACGGCGAAGCGATTGCGCACGCGGTTGGCTACGTCGGCGCGCTATCAAAGAACGATCTTGCACGACTCGATACGTCCTCCTACGCAGGGACGGCGCACACCGGCAAGACAGGCGTGGAAAACAGCTTCGAGCCCTATTTGCATGGCGACGTCGGTTACCGGCACATCGTGTCCAACGCGCTCGGCCGGCAGATTCCGACTGACTCCAGAAACATGGCGGATTCACTACCTGACGACGAATCATCAGCACCCGGCCAGAACGTTTATCTGAGTCTTGACCTGGACCTGCAACTGCTCGCGACAAAAGCACTCGAAGGACGGCGGGGAGCCGTTGTTGCGATCGACCCCTGGAGCGGTGAAATCCTGACAATGGTCAGCGCCCCTTCTTTCGATCCCAACCTGTTCGCCGTCGGAATGTCGACAGCGCAGTATGCGGAGCTACAGAACGACCTCGGGCAACCGTTGTTCAATCGCGCCATACGCGGCGCCTACCCACCTGGATCGACGATAAAGCCAATGCTTGCCCTCGCGGCTCTGGACACGGGCGCGACCAATCCGATGAGAAGGAGTATATGCCGCGGATTTTTCATGTTGCCGAACACAACTCACCGCTACCGCGACTGGAAACCCGAAGGACATGGCGAGGTCGATCTGCACGATGCCATTACCCAATCTTGCGACGTCTATTTCTATGAGCTCAGTGGCGACATCGGCATCGACAACATGCACGACTATCTGGACAAGTTCGGGCTCGGGCAAGCTACAGGCATCGACGTCCGCGGTGAACATCTGGGCGTAAACCCGTCGCGCGACTGGAAACGCACTGCGTTTACTGAAAGAGCAGACCAACGCTGGTTTCATGGCGAGACCGTTAACAACTCGATCGGCCAGGGATACATGCTCACAACGCCGCTGCAGCTCGCCGGCGCCGCCGCAGCTTTGGCTACCCGTGGCACTCGCTTCCAGCCACATCTCGTCGCCGCGGTCGAGGACCCGATAACGGGGCGGCGTACATTGACCGCTCCGACGCGACTCGCTGACGTCGGGATTAACGATCAGTCGTACTGGGAAATCGTTATTGGCGCCATGCACGACGTCATGCAAAACGTACGCGGAACGGCTTACGCTACTGGCCGTAACGCCGAGTATGAAATGGCTGGCAAGAGCGGCACGGCGCAGGTGTTCTCGGTCGCCCAGGAAGAGGAATACGACGAGGAAGAGATTGAAGAACGGTTGCGGGATCACGCCCTGTTTATCGCTTTTGCGCCTGTCGATAATCCACGCATCGCTGTCGCTGTAGTTGTGGAGAATGGCTCGAGCGGGAGCCGGGTCGCGGCACCGATTGCGCGCGCCATCATGGATGAGTACCTCGGGTACGGTGGCGATGCGCCTTAGCGAAACGCAGCGGCTCATTGCCAGCAAACCGGCGCCACTCGGCGACCTCGCGCGCGCGTTTCGACGCCTGAACATCGACGCGCCGCTATTTGTTGGCATCCTGCTGATAAGTGCGCTTGGGCTCGTGGTACTCTACAGCGCCGTTGGCGAAAACATGCGGCTTTTGGTCAATCAGATCTTGCGCCTCGGCGTTGCGCTGGTCGCCATGCTGATCACGGCGCAGCTGTCGCCGGATTTCCTGCGGCGCTGGACACCGTGGGGCTTTCTCGGCGGGCTAATACTACTAGTGCTCGTGCTCACGACCGGAGAGGTCAGCCAGGGTGCGCAGCGCTGGCTCAACCTCGGTATTCGATTCCAGCCGTCGGAAATCATGAAGCTCGCCGTGCCAATGATGGCCGCCTGGTACCTCCACGATCGGCAGATTCCACCGCGCGCCGGGCAACTTTTGCTACTCGCATTGATGATCGTCGTGCCTACCGCGCTGATCGCCCGCCAGCCTGACCTCGGTACGGCTCTGCTGATCGCGGCGTCCGGCATCATCGTCATTGTACTTGCCGGCCTGCCGATTCGCGTAATGGTCGCGCTGGCGGTTCTCGCGATACCTGGCGCACTCGTCTTGTGGAACTTCATGCAGGACTATCAGAAGCAGCGCGTGCTGACGTTGCTCGATCCCGACGCCGACCCGCTCGGTGCCGGTTACAACATTATTCAGTCAAAGATCGCAATCGGCTCGGGCGGTTTGTTTGGCAAGGGCTGGACAAACGGCTCGCAAGCGCAGCTCGAATTCCTCCCCGAGCGCGACACCGACTTCATCTTCGCGGTTATGGGTGAGGAACTCGGTCTGCTGGGTGTGCTCGCGCTGATCGTTTTGTACGTTTTTGTCATTGGTCGCGGGCTGTACATCGCCATCCAGGCGCCGGACACCTACTCGCGTCTGCTTGCCGGTTCGATCAGCCTGACCTTTTTTGTATATGTGTTCGTGAACACGGCAATGGTCACCGGGATCGTGCCAGTCGTCGGAGTTCCATTGCCATTGGTCAGTTTTGGAGGAACATCCATGGTGACGCTGCTGGCCGGATTCGGTATTCTGATGTCCATTCAATCTCACCGAAAACTGTTACCACACTGATGAAGAACGGCGTCGAACCGCAACATTCAGTGCTCATTCGTGTCTATCGTTTCGTTATGAGAAAAATTTCGGTTCGACCTCACTTACTCGTCGCCTCACTGCTGCTGTTCGTGTCTGCGAGTTATGCGATCGACCTCGACCGGCCTGACGTTGCAGCATTCATTGAAACGATGGTCGCGAAGCATGGCTATGATCAGGACGCCATTCGTACCATTCTCGGTGAGGCCAAGATGCAGAGCTCGATTATCGATCTGATCAGCAAGCCCGCAGAAAAGACCCTGACCTGGGCTGAGTACCGACCGATTTTCATGACCAAGGCGCGCATTCGTGCGGGCGCTGCGTTTTGGCGCGAGAACCGAGAAACCCTTGAAATGATCAGCGCAAAAAACGGCGTGCCTGTTGAGATACTCGTCGGCATCATCGGTGTCGAAACTTATTTCGGCCGAATCACGGGCGGGCATCGCGTAATCGATGCTCTCACGACGCTGGCCTTCTTCTATCCACCGCGGCAAAAGTTCTTCCGCGGCGAACTCGAGCAGTTCTTGTTACTTGTCCGCGAAGAGGACATGCTGGCCACCGACGCGATTGGTTCCTATGCCGGTGCAATGGGGCGACCGCAATTTATGCCATCCAGTTATCGTGCGTACGCAATTGACTCTACTGGCGACGGCAAGCGTGACATCTGGAACAACTGGGCTGACGTCGCGGGCAGCATCGCCAACTACTTCAATGCGCACGGCTGGAAGTCCGGCGAAGAGGTTGCGGCCCGGGCGACTCTGAGCTCCCGCTGGAACGGTGAGTTACCGAAGAAGAATAAACTCAAAGCCGAGCAGACGGTTAGCTCGCTCAGCGACATGGGGGTCGTTTTCTCCACGACCATGCCCAACGAATCGGCGGGGCAGCTGCTATCTCTCGAAGGGCCATACGGCGACGAACTTTGGGTTGGCTTCCATAACTTCTTCGTCATAACGCGTTACAACCATAGCGTCATGTACGCGTTGGCGGTTCACCAGCTCGGGCAGGAAATTGCGGAAGAGGTGCGTCGGCGTTGACTCTTAAGCCGCATACAGTACTGCTGCTACTGGCGCTTGCTGCGTCGCTTGCATCGTGTGGTTCGAGCAGAATAAAAGACGGCCCGCCGCGCTCGGGCAGTGTGTTTATTCCGGAGCTGCCAGATGATGCGGTACCGCGGCGCGAACCGCGCAGCCGCTACGGCAATGGCCCTGTTTACGAGGTATTCGGAAAACGCTACACCGTCATGCCGAGCAGCGACGGCTACAAGGAACGCGGCGTCGCCTCATGGTATGGAAAAAAATTCCACAAAAAGCTGACATCCATGCAGGAACCGTACGACATGTACGCAATGACCGCGGCGCACAAGTCATTGCCATTGCCGACCTATGTTCGTGTACGCAACCTGCGTAATGACAAGAGTGTAATCGTGCGCGTCAACGATCGTGGGCCGTTTGTCCACAATCGTATTATCGACCTGTCGTATTCGGCAGCCCTGAAGCTCGACATGGTTGGCACCGGCACCAGTCTCGTCGAGGTCGAGGCAATCGGCTTCGACGCGCCGAGCGGCGACCGCCCGACGCGACGGACAATCACGGCCGCGCCACCGGCACCCGTGCCGGAATCGCAGCCGGATCCGGAGCCGGCCGCCGCGACTGCGCCGGAGCCCGTTTCCAGCCACAAGATCTTTGTTCAGATCGGGGCCTTTGGGGACCGGGAGAATGCAGAGCGGCGCTTGTCCAAACTACGCTCAGGTGGCATCGGCACCGGGTTCATCCTCGAAGACAGGAGCAGCAACGCGGCCCTCTATCGCGTGCGCGTCGGCCCAATCAAAAGCGTGGTGCAGTACGACATCCTCATCGAAGAGCTCGAAAACCTCGGTATCATGGACCCCTACCTCGTTACCGACTAACCCATTACAATACGCGCCCTGACCGATTACCTCCGAGAATCCATTGAGAGTTCGTTTTTTCGCGCTATTTGCGCTGTTCGTTGCCGTTAGTTCGCCGGCCGCTGATCTCCTCCCCCTTCCGGCACCACCGATTATTGGTGCTACGAGCTATATCGTTATTGACGGACGCACCGCTCATGAGATAGCTGCGCTGGAGCCCGACAGTCCGGTCGCGCCCGCGAGCTTGACCAAGCTAATGGCAGCCTATGTCGTTTTCAAGACGCTGCGGGAAGAACAGATTGCGCTGGCCGATGAAGTAACCGTGAGCGAAAAAGCCTGGCGCGCCGAAGGTTCACGCATGTTCATCGAGGTCGGCAAGCGCGTGTCGGTGCGGGATTTGCTGCTCGGCATGATCGTTCAGTCCGGCAACGACGCGAGTATAGCTCTGGCCGAACATGTCGCCGGCTCGGAGACCGTTTTCGCCGAGATGATGAATCAGTACGCGCGAGCGCTTGGCATGCTGTCTAGCAATTTCGTTAACGCAACCGGTCTGCCGCATGACGATCACTACTCGACTGCACGGGACCTGGCGACGCTCGCACGCGCTATCATCACGGAGTTCCCGGACTTCTACAAATGGTATTCGGTCAAGGAATTTACGTTCAACGGCATTAAACAGCCTAACCGTAATAACCTGCTTTGGCGTGACGATTCAGTTGACGGCATGAAGACCGGGCATACCGATGCCGCCGGTTACTGCCTCGTCTCGTCTGCACAACGTGACGAAATGCGCATCATTGCCGTCGTGCTCGGAACCTCGAGCGCCAAAGCCAGAATCGATGGCAGCCAGGCGTTGCTCAACTACGCATTCCGGTTCTTCGAGACCCGCTTGCTCTACAAGGCCGGCGAAGAAATTGCACAAGCTCGAATCTGGAAGTCGGCAAACGAATTCTCGCCGCTCGGTGTACTTGATGACCTTTACATCACCGTGCAGCGCGGCGCTTATGACTCGCTCGATTCTGTGCTGAACATTCCGGCAATTCTGGTCGCGCCGGTCGCTCAGGGCCAGCCGCTCGCCGAGCTGAAAATCACATTGAATGGCGCCGACATTACCAGTCAACCTTTGCGTGCTTTGGCCGACAACCCAAGCGGTTCATTCTGGCAGCGAACCCGTGATAGCGTCAGTCTCTGGTTCGAATGAGCAGGGGAAGAACGCGATGACCGAAGAAACGCTGCTCAAGTTTCCATGCGCGTTCCCAATCAAGATGATGGGACGTGACACGCCAGCATTTAGCGAAACGGCGCGCTTGCTGGTCGAAAAACATGTGGGCCCAATCGACGATGCGGCAATCCGTCGAGCGCTGAGTCGCAACGGCAGTTTCGTTTCCATCACAATAACCGTTAGTGCGCAAAGTCAGGAGCAGCTGGACAATATTTACCGTGAGGTATCGGCACACAAAGAGGTGCTGATTGCGCTATGAGCGAAATCGTCATACGCGAGCTGGGCCTGCAGGTGTACGAACCTGTATGGCGCTCGATGCAGGAATTCACCAACACGCGCACTGACGCCACACCCGATGAAATCTGGTTCACCGAGCATCAAAGTGTCTTCACACTCGGCCTCAATACCTCGCCCGAACATCTTCTCGCCCCGGGCGACATTCCCGTAATCCAGATCGATCGCGGCGGACAGGTTACGTATCACGGTCCGGGGCAGCTGATGATCTACCCGTTGATTGACCTGCGTCGGGCCGGCCTGGGTGTTCGCGATCTCGTCACGGCGCTCGAACAGTGTGTCGTCGATCTCGCCGCCGACTACGGTATCGAGGCCGCGAGCCGCTGCGATGCGCCCGGTGTATACGTCGACGGCGTCAAACTCGCGAGCGTTGGGCTTAGGATACGACGTGGATCGAGTTTTCATGGCATGGCGCTCAATGTCGACGTGGACCTGGAACCGTTTTCCCGCATCAATCCCTGCGGCTTCAAGGGACTCGAGCTAACGGATCTTGCGCGGCTCGGTGGCGAAAGCGATCTCGCCGCCGTTCGCGATCGTCTGTTACCACACTTTTTGCGCCACCTGCGTATGGATTACGCGTTGAGCTCTCTCAGTTTGTCTGGCGTGCCGACATCCCTCCACAACCCGGCGTAGACACTGCCGCCCAGTCGCCCGGCATCGGCGGCGGCGCGCAGCATTGGCACGACCGAAAAACGTCCGGCCACGCACCCTGCGAAGAATTCGGGACGATAGACGGCTACGCCGCTGAAGGTTAAATCAGGATTATCCCCGTTCTGGATACGTCCATCGTTCAGTTCGAAATCGCCGGACGATTTGTCCGGTGGCGTTGGCACCAGTACAAGGTGACCCGTATCCTGATCGGCCAGCTCCGGGATGAGCAACGGCATGTCGGTGTAAATATCGGCGTTGACCACGAGAAACGGCGCATTGCCCAGCATGGGCAACGCTCGATGAATGCCGCCGCCGGTCTCGAGAATGTTGTCGCCTTCCGGGCTGTAAATGACGTTGAGGCCGAATTCGGACCCGGACCCGACGCGCGCGATAATCTGATCGCCAAGCCAACCCAGGTTGATCACAACCGAATCCACGCCGGCCGCTTTGACGGCTCTGAGATGCCGCTCGAGAAGACTATCGCCTCGCACCTCGACAAGGGCTTTAGGAACTGTGTCGGTCAGAGGGCGAAGCCGCTCGCCGCGCCCGGCCGCGAGGATCATGGCGATCACGATGGGTTTCCAAGCGCGGGCAGGCAGCGCGCGTTGATCAGTTCGACGAGAAACCCGAGCTCTTCGAAACGCGGACCCAGCGCAACGATGTAGCTCAGCGTTCGCGGTACATCGGCCATATAACCGGGCTTGCCGTCACGGTGGTTGAGACGCGCAAATATACCCGCAGCTTTGAGATGGCGCTGCACGCCCATGAGGTCGAAGAAGCGCATGAACTGATGCTCGTCGACCTGGTGCTGCATTGACGCATCCATCTCGCCATAGAAAGAGTGTGCCCAGGCAGCGACTCGTTCTTGTGGCCACCGGATGTAGCAGTCCCTTAGCAGTGAGACCAGATCGTAAGTTAACGGCCCCTCGACAGCATCCTGGAAATCAAGAATACCCGGATTGTTCTCGGCAGTAATCATCAGATTTCGTGAATGATAGTCGCGGTGCACGAAGACCTGCGGTTGGTCGAGCGCATTGTTAACGAGCACATCACACAGTGTTTGCCACTGCGACTCGTCGCCGTCGCTGAAGTCGATGCCGAGGTGCTTTTTACATAGCCAATCATGAAATAGCGACAACTCGAAGCGCAGCAATCTTTCGTCGTAGGGTGGCAACAAAGATTGAAATGCAGTACCGCGACCCTGCATTGACGTCAGTGCGCGCAATGCGTCTCTGTACAATGGCGCTGCAGCTTCAGGCTCATCGATCAGCTTCTCGAGGTATTGAACAGCACCGAGATCCGTGAGCAACAGGAACCCTTTATCGAGATCGGCTTCGAGGACGCGCGGCGCATTGAGCCGCATCGCCTCCAGATAGCCAGCGACGCGAATGAACGGCCGACAGTCCTCCTCTGGCGGCGGTGCGTCCATCGCAACGTAACTCTGACTTGCGGATTGCAGCCGGAAATACCGGCGAAAGCTGGCATCGCCCGACGCGGGCTGCGGATCGGCGGCAGAGAGCCCGTCAATGCAGCGCAGCCAATCCCTCAATTCGGCCAGCCGGCCGTCGCTATCAGAACTCGAAGGCTTGATCAGTGGTCTCCGTAACGCGTTGAAGCACCTGCAAAACTATGCGAAGGTAACATACCCCTGTAAACCGACAACTATCTTGTCTGTAAAATATCTGATCATCGCCGGTGCCCTGCTGGGCATGCCCCATGCGCACAGTGCAGAGCCGGATGCATGCCGTGTGCCGCTCGAGCGAATCTCGACGGAGCGCCCTGTTCCGACGGTTGACGCCGCAGACCCGGATACCGTCGTCCTGGAAGTCGGTGAACTGCAGGCGCAAATGGGCGATGCCCCGGGCGCATCGATGACCGGTGGCATCCTGCTGCGGCAGGGTGACAAACTCGCTGGCGCCGATAGCGCCAGTTACGACGTATCACGCAAGGCCCTTCTGCTCGAGGGCAACGTTCGCTATGAGGACGCGGGATCGCAAGTCGAGTCCGACATTGCGGAGTTTGCTTACGATCTCGGCCGCATCCGGTTCGAAGGCGCCAACTTTATGCTCGACGCGAACGGTGGTCGCGGCGCAGCGGAGGCGATCGAAATCAACCAGCGGGGAACGCTCGAACTGGACGGCGTGAGTTACACGACCTGTCCGCCCGAGTCGAACGACTGGCTGCTCCTCGCGAAGGACATCGACCTCGACACGCGTAGTGGCGTTGGCACCGCAAAAGGAGTTCGGCTGCGTTTTCAGGGTGTGCCGATTCTTTATACGCCGTACGTATCATTCCCGATAGGCGACGCGCGCAAGTCCGGCATCCTTACGCCGCAGGTCGGCAGCACCCGGCGCGGCGGACGAGAAATTACCGCGCCCTTTTACTGGAACATTGCCCCCAACTACGACGCAACGATAACACCACGTTTGCTGAGCGACCGGGGCCTGCAAATGGGCGCGCAGTTTCGCTATCTAACAAATGCATCGGGCGGTAGTGCCAAAGTCGAATACCTCTCCAGCGACAGCATGCTCGATGAATCGCGTTACTTGCTGCAGCTCAGGCACCGTACGATGTTCGTAAACGGTTGGCGAAATCGTATCGATTATCGGAAAGTTTCGGACAGTCAATACTTTGAGGACCTCGGCGGCACGCTGAACATCTCGAGTATCACGCATCTCAATCGCAGCGTGAGTTTTGACTACCACACCAGGACACTGTCCTTTTTTGGCCAGGTGCAGGACTTTCAGACCATCGATCAGTTCGACGTCGACGCCAATCCCGAGGGACTCCAACCGGAAGACGAGCCGTATCGCCGCGTGCCACAATTGCTCGTGCGCGGTTCGTGGCCGGACAAATTCCTCGGCATGCGCTTCGGACTGGATGGTGAACTCGTCAATTTCGACCGTGACGAAGGCGTCACAGGCTGGCGCGTGAATGTGGCTCCGACAGTTGAACTGCCTATAGGCCGGCCGGGATGGTTCATAACGCCAGCGGCGACGCTCGATTACACGCAATACGAACTGAGCAACACTTTGCCCGGACAGATTTCCGACCCACATCGAGTGGTACCCATCGGTAGTCTGGACATGGGCGTGGTGCTAGAGCGGAACATGCGTGGTTCTTCGAACCGGATTCAGACGCTCGAACCACGGGTCCTGTACGTGCATGTTCCGCATCGGGATCAGGACGACCTGCCGGTGTTCGACACAATTACGCCGGACCTCAATCTTGTTTCGCTGTATCGCACGAATCGATTTCTCGGCGTTGACCGCGTCGCGGACATCGATCAGGTCAGTCTTGGCATTACGTCGCGCGTTCTCGATACGACATCCGGCCGCGAACTGGTAACGGCAACGGTCGGCCAGACTCGTTTCCTGAGTTCAAGCGGTGTGACCTTGCCCGGCGAGCCGTTCGTGACGGAAGAATCGTCGGACTACATTGCCGAGGTGCGCTTCCTGGTGTATGAAAACCTCAATTTTGATTTCGGTCATCAGTGGGGCCGCAAGGATCGCGGCACGACGCGATCAGAGGCTCGCCTGCAGTATCGCCCGGCTAGTAACAAGATACTTAACCTGGCTTATCGATTCCGCCGTGACTCGCTCGAACAGGGTGACATATCCTGGTCATGGCCGATCGGTTCTCAATGGAACTTCGTTGGCCGCTACAATTACTCGTTGCGCGACAAGAAGGCACTCGAAGAGTTTTTCGGTTTCGAGTATGAGAGCTGCTGTTGGGGGCTCAGGGTCGTGTCGCGCCGGCATATCTCGACCCGTGATGGAACTCCCGATTCCTCAATCGGTCTGGAACTGGTATTGAAAGGATTCTCCAGTGTGGGTACCGCAGCTGACAAACTGCTCGAACGTGGTATTCTTGGCTACTCCGCGAATCTCCGGTAAGAAATAGTGTTAACAATCAATAAGTTAGGCGCAAACGTCTGCGCAATTGCCGTACTGTCCGTTGGCTCCGCCACGGCGTATGCCGATCTTTCGGAGACCGGCGAATTCATCGACGGCGTCGCGGCCATCGTTAACGAAGGCGTCGTTCTGAAAAGTCAGGTGCGCGATCAGATGGCGTTGATCATCGAACGAGCAAGCACCGCGAATCCGCCCATGCAGCTGCCGCCGCCCAACATCTTGCGCGAGCAGTTGCTCGAGCGTCTGATCATGACGGAGATTCAGCTGCAGCGCGCAGCGCGAATCGGCATTCAGGTATCGGATCAAATGCTCAATGCGGCGATCGGTCAAATGGCGCAGCAAAACGGCGTCGCTTTCGAGGACATGCCGATTCTGCTCGCACAAGAGGGCATCGACTACTCGGAATATAGGCGCGAGCTCCGTGAACAGCTTACGTTGGAGCAGCTGCGGCAAATCGACGTTGGCCGGAACATCCGCACATCGCCGCGCGAGATAGAGCAATGCATTGCCGACCTCGAAGGCAACGTCATCGTAAACTCGGATTTCAACTTGTCGCATATCCTTATCTCGTTGCCCGAGTCGGCAACTGCCGCACAGATTGCCGAAGCCAAGGCCAAAGCCGACGACGTTTATGAGCAGCTGAAAAACGGTGCGGACTTCGGTGAGATGGCGGTGCGATATTCGAACGCACAAACGGCGCTTGAAGGAGGATCGCTTGGCTGGATGAAAGGAAGTCAACTGCCTACTTTGTACACGGATATCGTTGCAGCAATGAAAGGCGGCGATTTCTCTGAACCCTTTCGCGGCGCCAGTAGTTTTCACATCGTAAAAATCAACGAGATGCGCAGCGCCGACCAGCGCAGCGAAGTCGATCAGGTCAAGGTCCGGCATATTCTCGTAACGCCCAACGAGATTATCGACGATGAAACAGCGAAACAGCGTCTCGATGATGCCGTAAAACGCATTCAGGACGGTGAGGAATTTGGCGAGATAGCGAAGCTTCTGTCAGACGATCCGGGCTCTGCGAATTCGGGCGGTGACATGGGCTGGGCCGGCCCGGGCACCTTCGTCCCTGAATTCGAAGAGGTCGTTAATAACTCGGAAATTGGCGATCTGTCGTCGCCGTTTCGCAGTCGCTTCGGCTGGCACATAATCGAAGTCCTCGATCGGCGCGTCTATGACAACACCGAGGACCTCAAAGAGAGCAACTGCGTGATGGGAATCCAGAACAGCAAATTGGAGGAAGAAACGCAGGTCTGGATGCGTCGTTTGCGCGACGAAGCTTTCGTCGATACTCGCATCTGAGTGCGACCGCAGACGGCAGGACAAACTGTCGTGGCCCCTGACAAACCGCTCATCATCACAGCCGGAGAACCCGCCGGCATCGGTCCCGAAATCTGTCTCGCCCTTGCGCGTGAGGCTCTGCCCTGCCGGTTCGTCGTCGTGTCGGATCCCGAGATGCTGCGTTCGCGCGCCCGCATGGCGGGCATGGACGTAAGTATCAAGGAAACTAGCGCGGAGGATGCGGCCAGCATGCAGACAAAATCCGGCGAGCTGCACGTTATCGCCACGCGTTTTCCCGAGCCTCCCGAGTGTGGCCGGCCCAGAACGGCAAACGCGCAAACCCTCCTCGATGGCCTGAAACTGGCTGTTGATGGCTGCATGAACGGCAGATTCGCAGGGCTTGTCACGGCGCCGCTGCACAAAAGCGTGATCAACGATGCCGGGATCGCGTTTACCGGTCACACTGAGTTCCTGGCTGAATGCACCGGCACGCAGCTTGCGGTGATGCTGCTGGTCGCCGGCGATCTGCGCGTCGCGCTGGCGAGCACGCATTTGCCGCTACGCGAGGTGCCGGATTACCTGACGCAGGAGCGAATCCGCAACGTCTTGCAGATCCTGTTCGACGATCTGAAATCGAGATTCGGCATCGCAACACCCCGAATCGTGGTCTGTGGCCTGAATCCGCATGCCGGCGAGGCCGGACATCTGGGCGCCGAGGACGCGGCCATCATCGCACCGGTCGTCGACGAATTTGCCGCACGCGGTTACAGTATTCGCGGCCCTGTGCCCGCCGACACGGCGTTTACACCCGCCGCCGGCCAGAAAGACGCCGTGCTTGCCATGTATCACGATCAGGGCCTGCCCGTGCTCAAGTACGCCGGATTCGGGCGTGCCGTGAACGTCACACTTGGCCTGCCGATCATCCGCACATCCGTTGACCACGGTACGGCGCTCGACATCGCGGGTACGGGCGAAGCCGACGCCGGCAGCCTGTTTGAAGCTGTCCGGCTGGCCGCGAAAATGGCGCAGCAATGAGTCGGCATCGTCCGCGGAAGCGATTTGGTCAGCATTTTCTCACGGACCCGAGCGTCATCGATGCGATCATACGCGCGGTCGCGCCGGCAAAAGACGACGTCATTGTCGAAATAGGACCCGGACAGGGGGCGATCACGCGGTCGCTGGCCGCACGTTCAGGCGCGCTGCATGCTATCGAGCTTGATCGCGACCTCGCGTCGCGTCTTGTCCGGGAGTTTGCCGACAATTGCAACGTGACAGTATACGCCGCCGACGCTCTCAGCTTTGATTACGCTGCGCTCGGCCCCTCGCTGCGCATCGTTGGCAACCTGCCGTACAACATCTCGACACCGTTGCTGTTCGAGCTGCTCAACTACCGCGGGCACATCGTCGACATGCATTTCATGCTGCAAAAAGAGGTGGTCGATCGCATGGCCGCTGCGCCCGGCAGCAAAGCGTACGGTCGACTCAGCATAATGCTCGGCTGCCACTTTCAGATCGATGCATTGTTCGACGTGGACAAATCTGCCTTTGATCCACCGCCCGAGGTGACGTCGGCTGTCGTCCGGCTTGCCCCGCTGCCCGCCGGAACCTATATCATCGAAGACGAAGCGCGGTTGTCGAAGCTCGTCGCTCAGGCATTTAGCCAGCGGCGCAAGACCATTCGTAATTCGCTGCGCAACGTCGCTGATGCCGTACTGCTCGAGTCTGTTGGCATCGATCCGGGACTGCGACCCGAGGCAATTGCAATCGCCGACTATGTCCGCCTCGCGAATACGTTAGAATGATCGCACCGACGCGTAGGACACCGATGCCCGATGAACGACAAGAGCTGCGATATCCACATTCAGGTCGCCACCGACTACGTCGATGAGCAGTCCGAGCCCGATTCGGATCGCTACGTGTTTGCGTACACGATAACGATCTCGAATAACGGCGATGTGCCGGCGCGGCTGATCAGTCGCCACTGGATCATCACCGATGCAAATGGCAAGGTCCAGGAGGTCAGCGGCGATGGTGTTGTAGGTGAGCAACCGCATTTGAACCCGGGCGAAGAGTTCCGCTATTCCTCCGGGGCCGTGCTCGAAACACCCGTCGGCGCAATGCAGGGGCTGTATCGCATGGAAGCTGACAATGGTGTGAACTTCGACGCGCCGATAGCTCCGTTCACGCTTGCGGTGCCGGGCGTCCTGCACTAGATCCCGGGCCAGCTATGGCGCTTTACGCGATCGGAGACGTGCAGGGTTGCTACGACCCATTCTGCGAGTTGCTCGATGAGCTGCGCTTCGACCCCGCAGACGACACCCTATGGCTTACTGGCGATCTTGTAAACCGTGGTCCCAAGTCGCTGAAAATGCTGCGCTTCGTGAAATCGTTGGGCGACTCCGTAATAACCGTGTTGGGTAATCACGACCTGCACCTGCTGGCGCTTGCCGCCGGCAAGATTCGCAACATAAATCGCTTCGAAACCCTGCAGTCGGTACTGCGAGCTGGCGACAGCGACGAGCTGCTTGACTGGCTGCGGCATTGCCCGCTCGCCCATTACGACAAGTCGATCAAGACCCTTCTCGTGCACGCCGGTACGCATCCAAACTGGAGCGTCAAGGGAACGCTGGCGCATGCCGCCGAGGTCGAAGCGGCGCTGCAAGGCGACGATTACGAATCGCTGCTGCGTAAGATGTACGGCAATACACCGGTGGAGTGGTCGAAAGACCTTGTCGGGTACAAGCGACTGCGTTTCATCATCAACTGCTTGACGCGCATGCGCATGCTGACGAACAAGAAAGGGCTGAATTTCTCGCACAGCGGATCGCCGTATCGGGCGCGAAAAAATCTCACGGCGTGGTACGACTTCAAGAATCCAAAATGGACCGGTACGCGCATCGTGTTCGGGCACTGGTCGGTACTCGGCCTAGTCGTTCTACCCGACATCATATGTCTTGATACGGGCTGTGTCTGGGGGCGGCAACTCACCGCGGTGCGACTCGACAAGCGAATCCCGCGAGTTTTTCAGGTCAGGGGACAGTCATGATGGAGATCTCGTGATGCGGAGCACACACGTCAATATTCTCGGCGCAGGGCAGTGCGGAACCTTGCTTGCGACGATGCTCGCACGAAAGGCCATGACGGTCAGCCTGTTTGAACGCAATACCGATCCACGCGGAGAGTTCGCGGCGGCCGGCCGCTCGATCAACCTCGCGCTCTCGTCGCGCGGTATCAATGGCCTGAGACAAGCAGGCGTGCTCGAGCGCGTTGGCCCGCTGCTTGTACCAATGCGTGGACGCCTGGTGCACGAAATTGACGGATCAACGGAGTTTCTGCCTTACGGCCAGCGCGACGAAGAGCAAATCTACTCGGCCTCACGCGGCGAGTTGAACAAGCTGCTGCTGGATGCGGCCGATGACCTCGACAATGTGGAAATTCATTTTGGGCATGCATTGACTGGCTATGACCGCGCCGCACGGCACGCACGCGTACTCGACATCGAAGCGGACAACGACTACGAGATCGAGGCGAGCCCGATCATTGCCGCCGATGGCGCGGGCTCGGTCATGCGTAATGCGCTGCATGAGTCCGGCATCGTAGGTGCGAATGAGATCCTGCTGGCGCACGGCTATAAGGAACTGGTCATTCCGTCTGGGCCCGACGGCGCGTTTCAACTGGAACCGCATGCGCTGCACATCTGGCCACGCGGCGAATTCATGCTCATTGCCCTGCCAAACCCGGGTGGCGACTTTACGCTGACCCTGTTTATGCCGAATGAGGGCAAGGTTAGCTTCGCCTCGCTCACGACAGAGCAAGCCGCGACGGAGTTTATGGACAAGTACTTTGCCGACGTCGCACCGTTGATCACCGACCCGGCACGTTCATTAGTGGAGAATCCGCTCGGCCTGCTCGGTACCGTCCGCTGTCAGCACTGGCATGATCGTGGCGACGTACTCCTGCTCGGGGATGCCGCTCACGCGATTGTGCCGTTCCACGGCCAGGGTATGAACCTCGCGTTCGAGGATTGCGTCGTGCTCGATCGAATCCTCGACGGCAGCGACGCGGGCTGGGATGAGGTCTTCAGGCAGTACGAGGATGAACAACACAAGAATGCCAACGCGATCGCGGATATGGCGCTCGAGAACTACGTGGAGATGCGGGATACGGTCCGTGACCCCAAGTTTGCGCTGCGCAAGGAACTGTCGTTCGAGCTCGAACGGCGTTTGCCCGACCGTTTTATCCCGCGCTACTCGATGGTCATGTTTCATGCGGAGATACCCTACTCGGTCGCTCAGCAGCGCGGCGCAGTGCAAGAGACGCTGCTCGAGGAATTCACAAACGACGCAGAGACACTCGCTCAGGTAGACATCGATGCCGCCGCCGCCGCCGCGACCCGGCAACTCGAACCGGTCGCGACGATCTAGCGCTCCCGGGAGCGGTACTTTTACGTATAGGTTGCCCCGGGCACGACGCCCTATGCTTGTGGTTGATCCCGGATAGCCTTGATTACCCGGCGGTGCAACTATGACCATGAAATCCTGGGCCGAACCTTACAAGATCAAGATGGTCGAGCTGATCAAGATGACCAGCCGCGAAGACCGCCTCAAAGCCATTCGAGAGGCTGGCTACAACACCTTTTTGCTGCGTTCCGAAGACGTCTACATCGATCTGTTGACGGATTCCGGGACGGGCGCCATGAGCGACCGGCAGTGGTCGGGACTCATGATGGGCGACGAGGCTTATGCCGGCAGCCGCAATTTCTATCGGTTGCGGGACACGGTGCAGGAGTACTACAGCTACGAATACACGGTGCCGTGCCACCAGGGCCGCGGCGCCGAAAACATCCTGAGCAAGATCCTGATATCAGACTGCGACTACGTGCCGGGCAACATGTATTTCACGACGACGCGCCTGCACCAGGAGCTCGCGGGCGCGACGTTCGTCGATGCCATCATCGATGAGGCACACGACGCTGACTCCGAGCACCCCTTCAAAGGCAATTTCGACTTCAACAAGCTGGACGCGCTCGTCGATGAAGTTGGCGCGGAGAAAATCCCTTACGTCTGCATGGCGACCTGCGTCAACATGGCGGGCGGCCAGCCGATATCGCTTGCCAACCTCAAGAAGCTGCGCGCATGGTGCGACAAGCACGGCATCATGCTCGTGCACGACATGACGCGCGTCGCCGAGAACGCCCATTTCATCCAGGCGCGTGAAGAAGGCTACAAAGACAAGTCGATCCGGGAGATCGTCTACGAGATTTGTGCGCTAACCGACGCGGCGACGATGTCTGCCAAGAAGGATGCCATAGTCAATATCGGCGGTTTCCTTGCGATGAACGACGCAAAGTTTTATGAAAAAGCCTGCGGCCTGGTCGTCGTGTACGAAGGTCTGCATACCTATGGTGGCATGGCCGGTCGCGACATGGAGGCCCTTGCGATCGGCATCACAGAGAGCGTTCAGGACGATCACATCCACGCGCGCGTCGGTCAGGTGCAGTAC
Source organism: Gammaproteobacteria bacterium (assembly GCA_029864095.1). Classification (GTDB taxonomy): domain Bacteria; phylum Pseudomonadota; class Gammaproteobacteria; order Steroidobacterales; family Woeseiaceae; genus UBA1847. The sequence goes on from JAOTUB010000025.1 coordinate 32,825, forward strand.
CTGGGCCGCCATCTCAGAGAGGCCGGTGTGCCGATTGTCAATCCGATTGGCGGCCACGCCGTATTCCTGAACGCAACGAAGATGCTGCCGAACATTCCACAGGAACAATTCCCGGCGCAGGCCTTGTCGGCGGCGCTGTATGTCGAATCGGGCGTTCGATCGATGGAACGAGGGATCGTCTCCGCTGGTCGTGACAAGATCACCGGCAAAAATCACAGACCGAAACTGGAACTGGTGCGACTGGCGATCCCGCGAAGGGTGTATACGCAAGGGCACATGGACGTGACGGTCGAGGCAGTCGAAGAGGTCATGCGCCGACGAGACGAGATCAAAGGGCTGCGCTTCACTTACGAGCCAGAAATGCTGCGATTCTTCCAGGCACGCTTCGAGCAAATCGCATGAAAACCATCATCGAGCCATTCAAGATCAAGATGGTCGAACCCATCAAGCTGACGACGCGCGGCGAGCGCGTGCAGATGATCGAAGCGGCAAAGTTCAATCCGTTTCGGTTGCGTGCGGAAGACGTCATCATCGATCTCCTGACCGACTCGGGCACCAGCGCGATGTCCTCCGAAGCCTGGGCGGCGATGATGCGCGGCGACGAATCCTATGCCGGCGCCAGAAGCTGGTATCGGTTTCGTGACACCGTCAAGGACATCTTCGGCTTCGAGCAGGTCATCCCCACGCATCAGGGGCGCGCCGCCGAGCACATCCTGTTCGGCGTCATGGTCAAAGCGGACTCGGTCATCCCGAATAACACCCACTTCGACACGACGCGCGCGAACATCGAGTTCTGCGGCGGCGAGGCCGTCGACCTGCCCTGCGCAGAGGCCGATGACCTCGATTCCAGCTACCCGTTCAAGGGCAATATGGATATCGAGGCGCTCGAAAAACTCGTGGCTGAGATGGGCCCCGAGCACATTCCGCTCATCATGGTCACCGTGACCAACAACTCCGGCGGCGGACAGCCGGTTTCGATGGCGAACATCCGCGAGATCAGCCGCATCGCGCGTGGCGCCGGCATCCCGTTCTACCTCGACGCCTGCCGCTTCGCCGAAAACGCGCATTTCATCAAGCGGCGTGAGCCGGGCTTCGAAACTACCCCGACGATCGACATCGCGCGTGAGATGTTCAGTTACGCGGACGGCTGCACCATGTCGGCCAAGAAGGACGCTTTCGCCAACATCGGCGGCTTCCTGTGCACCAACGATGCGGAGCTGGCGCACCGCGAGCGCAACATACTGATTCTCACCGAAGGCTTTCCGACCTATGGCGGACTGGCCGGCCGCGATCTCGACGCGATTGCCGTTGGGCTGTGTGAAATTCTCGACGAGCATTACCTTGACTTCAGGCTGCGGTCAACGCGTTACGTTGTGCGACATCTGCTTGAAGCCGGCATTCCTGTGCTCGCCCCGGCAGGCGGCCACGCCGTCTACATCGATGCTCACCGCTTCCTGCCGCACATCGAGCCGCTGCAGTATCCGGGCCAGGCGTTAGCCGTCGAACTCTACATCGAGGCGGGTGTTCGCAGTGTTGAGATTGGTTCTGTCATGTTCGGGCTCGATCCGCATACGGGCGAAGAGCACCCTGCTCGTCTCGAGCTGCTGCGCCTCGCAATCCCCCGCAGGGTGTATACGCAGAGTCATATGGACTACGTGATCGAGGCAATTAACCTCGTCTGGGAGCGACGCGAAAAGGTTCGCGGCATGCGTATCGTCGAGGCGCCGCAATTTCTGCGACATTTCACGGCCGAGTTCGAACGGGTCTGAACGCCAGATGCCCGGCTAACGCAGTACGCGCCGTCCCGGGAACACGTTTTCCTGCATCTCGCCGTCGCGAATGACGATCTGTCCGCCAACGATGACGTGTTCAATGCCACTCGAAGCCTGATACGGATCCCGGTACGTCGCGTTGTCGATGACAGTCTCCGGATCGAATACCGTGATATCCGCATCAGCGCCCCGCCGGATGCGACCTTTGAGCGCCATCGCCGGGCTGTAATCGTCGAGCACGGCGGCGGGAAGATAGGTCATCTTTGCGATAGCGTCAGCAAGACTCAGGCTGCCCTTTTCCCTGACGTAACGTCCGAGCACGCGCGAGTTCGTGCCGATGCCGAACGGTGCAACCTTTTGCTCCAATGTGAAAATCGGAAAGCTGTCCGCAGCAACGATGACATCCGGCGCGTTGGTCGCGACGCTGGTCCACTCTTCCTTGTTGTAGTGATGAATGATCGTTCCACCAGGATGCTTCTCCCGGTACTCGTGCCACGTTTTCTCGGTGAAGCGCTCGCCCGTCGCGGCCCACTCGACGTCTTCATACGTGATGTCGAATATCGTCTGCCAGTCGCGATTGAAGACGGCAGCCGTATTCGA
>JAOTUB010000133.1 GCA_029864095.1 Gammaproteobacteria bacterium
ATCTTCTCGAAGCCCGATCGAAAAGCCTCCTGCCTGGCGAGCTCCGCCTTTTCGGCCTCCCGAACCTCATCGGCACCCGCTGCCGAACAAAAAACGGCCGCGAAAGCGAACAGGCACAGAATCAGTCTTTGCGTCTTCATTGCAGTGACCTCAGACCCGAATCAGGTCAGGCTGACTCGCGAGAACTTGCGCTTACCAACCTGATAGATGCAAGTACTACCAGCATCGATCTCGAGCGCGCGGTCTTCGACTCTGATGCCGTCGATGCGGACAGCGCCCTGTTTGATCATGCGAAACGCTTCGGACGTACTGCTGACAAGCCCGGCTTCCTTCAACAGGTGTGCAATACCAAGCCGTCCATTTTTGCTCTGCAGGCTCAGCTCCGGCATTTCCTCCGGCATTGCGCCCTGTTGAAAGCGAGCAACGAATTCCTCTTTCGCCGCGACCGCTGCAGCGACATCGTGGAAGCGTTCGACAATCTCATGTGCGAGTTCAAATTTCGCATCCCGGGGATTCATGCCCTCGTTAACGCGTTTCTTCAAACCGGCAATATCTTCGAGTGAGCGAAAACTCAATAGTTCGAAGTATCGCCACATCAGGTCATCCGACACCGACATGAGTTTGCCGAACATCTCGCCGGGCGCATCCGTGATACCGACGTAATTGCCGAGCGACTTCGACATTTTCTGCACCCCGTCGAGCCCTTCGAGCAAAGGCATCGTCATGACAATTTGCGGATCCTGCCCGTAGTCTTGCTGCAGTTGTCGGCCCACGAGCAAATTGAATTTCTGATCGGTCCCCCCGAGTTCGACATCTGCTTTGAGTTCAACCGAGTCGTAGCCTTGTACGATCGGATACAGGAACTCGTGGATGGATATCGGCTGACCGGCCGAATATCGCTTATTGAAGTCGTCGCGCTCCAGCATTCGTGCCACGGTGTGGTGCGATGCCAGCTTGACGAGCCCGGCCGCATCCATATTGCCCATCCAGCGCGAGTTGAAGTCGATGCGTGTGAGCTTCTGGTCGAGAATCTTGAATATCTGCGCCTCGTAGGTTTCTGCATTCTCCTGTATGTCTTCAGGAGACAATGCCGGGCGGGTCGCATTTTTGCCCGATGGATCGCCGATCATGCCCGTGAAGTCGCCAATCAGAAAAACGACCTCGTGGCCAAAATCCTGAAACTGGCGCATCTTGTTAATGAGAACCGTGTGCCCAATGTGCAGATCCGGAGCGGTCGGATCGAATCCCGCTTTCACGACAAGGGGTCGCTTGAGCTTCAGCTTCGCTTCAAGGCCGTTTTCCGGCAAAACTTCGTCGCTGCCGCGAACGAGTTCTCGTAATTGTTCCTTAATATTCGTCATGACGTCGGGTCGGCGGCTGCATCTGCTGCGGAACTGTAGCATTCTCAGGCTTTGATGAAAGCCCAACTGTGACCGTTCCAAGAAATACTGGTTAACATCATGACTTATAACACTTTTCTTTGACCTGCCGTAATCGTCGCGGTAGAGTAGCGGCATCACGAATTGCGGGAACGCCGACTTGCATCGCCCAGTCAGTCCACTACTACACGATTACAAACCGTCGGCGGACAAATCGCCGCAGAAATCCAGGGCGCTGCAGTGGTTTGCGGTCGGCCTGGGCATTCCGCTTATCGGCATCGCCATGGTTTCGATGGTCGATTCAACGACAAGTCAGGCACCGCCGCTCGCGACACCGGTCATGACCGCCAGCGCCGGCGCCGAAGTGGACACCGACGAGCTGGTTGAAGAGCCGGCCGTTTATACAGGCGAGCCGCTCGTATGGGCGCCGGCGCCTGAGTACGAGACACTGACGCTGACGATTCGCTCTGGCGACACACTCGATCAGCTGTTCCGCAAACACAAACTCGATATCGGTCACCTTGCAACGATCGCGCGACTTGACGCGGCCGGCAAACAATTCCGCAGAATCAAACCGGGTGATGTTTTTGAGATCACTCACGATGAAGGCAAGCTTGTAAGCATGTACTCGCCGCTGACTCTCACCAGCGCGCTGAAAATCGATCGGCAGGAATCCGGATTCGCGGCCGAGATCATCGACCGTCCAATCGAAGTGCGCAAGAAACTCGCTTACGGGGTCATCGATACATCATTATTCGAAAGCGCTGTTGGCGCCGGACTGTCCGACAAACTGATCATGAATATCGCCGGCATATTCGCCTGGGATGTCGATTTCGTACTGGATATCCGGACTGGCGATAATTACTACGTGCAGTGGGAAGAAATCTGGCAGGAAGGCGAGTTCGTTACCGACGGAGAAATTATCGCTGCCGAGTTCAACAATAACGGCCGCACGCATCGCGCGATTCGATTTATAGATGACACCGGACGAACGGACTACTACACGCCGGATGGGCACAGTGTCCGCAAGGCCTTCATTCGAGCGCCCGTCGATTTCACGCGCATCAGTTCCAACTTCAACCCGAACAGGCGCCATCCGATCCTGAACAGGATTCGTGCCCATCGTGGTGTCGACTATGCTGCACCGCGCGGTACGCCGATCAAAGCGGCGGGAGACGGCAAGGTAATCTTTCGCGGCGTAAAAGGCGGCTATGGCAATGCGGTCATCCTGCAACATGGTGGTAATATCACGACGCTCTACGGACACATGTCCAAGTTCGCAGCCAAAGCACAGGTGGGTCGCCGGGTTAGACAGGGCCAGACGATCGGATACGTTGGGGCAACGGGACTCGCAACCGCCAATCATCTGCACTATGAGTATCGTCTGAACGGCGTTCACCGCAACCCGCGTACCGTAAAGCTGCCGCAAGCGGACCCGATCGCCGACAAGTATCGTGAGCAGTTTTTCACAACGTCGGAGCCGATACTCCAGGAACTGGAGCGATTCAAGAGCACCCAACTAGCCGCCGTTGCTTACCTCGACAAGTAGCAGCTAACGACTACGATTATGGGTGACTACTACATCGGCCTGATCTCCGGCACGAGCATGGACGGCATCGACGCCGCACTCGTCGATTTCGGTGAGTCTTCGGCCAACGTTCTCCACACGCACGATCACAGCTATCCTGATCAACTTCGTGCGGAGTTGATTGACGCCGTCCGCGATCCCCTGCACTGCGTGATCGATGATGTTGGCAATTTCGATCGCTGGGTTGGCGAATGTTTCCGCGACGCCGCGAATGCGTTGCTCGAAGCCGCCGATATCGATACCGCGGCGGTTGTTGCCATCGGCAGTCATGGCCAGACGATTCGCCACCAACCCGACGCGGTGCTTCCGTTCACATTGCAGGTTGGTGACCCAGCCGTTATTGCCAAGGGAACTGGAATTACGACGGTGGCAGATTTCCGTCGTGCAGACCTGGCGCTGGGTGGTCAGGGCGCGCCGTTGACGCCGGCGTTTCACGAGTGGCTGTTTCGCTGCCCGGGTTCCAATCGGGTAGTCGTAAACATCGGTGGTATCGCCAACATTACGGTGCTTCATGGTGATGCGACTGACACGACTGGCTTTGACACGGGTCCCGGCAACGCATTGCTTGATGCATGGATACGCAGACACCGCGGTGACCCGTACGATGAAGATGGCCGCTGGGCCGCAGATGGCAAGGTCAATGAAGATCTGCTGGCGCGGCTGCTCGCTGACCCGTATTTCGCCGCCAAGCCGCCCAAGAGCACGGGCCTCGAGTATTTCAATTTGCAGTGGCTCGAAGCAATCGGTGCCGGCCGGCTCGACGCAGCGGACGTTCAGGCTACGCTGAGCGCCTTGAGCGCCGAGAGTATCGCGGCGGCTGTTCGACAGCATGCGGATGCGCATGCGGACGTATTCGTCTGCGGCGGCGGGGTGCACAATGCTGACCTGATGCAAAGAATCGCCACGCGGCTTCCGGGTTCGAAGGTTGCTTCAACAGCAGCCGCAGGCCTCGATCCCGACTGGGTTGAAGCGGCGGCATTTGCCTGGCTCGCAAAGCGCACGACTGAGGGCCTTCCGGGCAATCTTCCCGCGGTAACCGGGGCAGCATGTGCCACCGTGCTCGGCGCCATATACCCCGCGGGCTGAACTGAGCACTGCGTAAAGAACAGGCTTCACTGCCGTTGCTATACTGGGCGGCCGGAAATCTGAGAGAGCATCGTGGACGCGCCTACACTGCCGCCTGCTGATTTGTATATCAACCGTGAACTCAGCCAGTTCGAGTTCAACAAGCGCGTATTGGCCCAGGCGCTGGACCCGACCGTGCCGCTTCTCGAACGGCTGCGGTTTCTTTGCATTACCTGCACCAACCTCGATGAGTTCTTCGAGATCCGCGTTGCCGCGCTCAAACAGCGCATCGAGCTCGGCGCACCGGCTCCCGGTCCCGAAAAGCTCTCGTCGCAGCAGATTTTCGACGCGCTGCGGCACGGCATGCTCGGTGTCGTCGAGCAGCAGTACGGGCTGCTGAACAACGTACTGTTTCCCGAGCTGGCCAAAGCCGGCGTGCGCTTCGTGCAGAGCGAGCACTGGAACGACGAGCAGCAGGAATGGCTTACCCAGTATTTTCGCGAGCAGGTCGTCCCGGTATTGACGCCGCTGACCTTCGATCCGTCGCGCCCATTTCCCCGGATTCTCAACAAAAGTCTCAATTTCATCGTGCGCCTGCACGGGAAAGACGCATTCGGTCGGCGTCGTCACCGCGGCATGGTGCAGGCACCGCGCTCACTGCCGCGCATCATTCGACTGCCGGAGCACCTGAGCAGCCCGGGCTGTCACGATTACGTTTTTCTATCGTCGGTCATTCGTGTGCACGTTGGAGAACTCTTCCCGGGACTGGACGTCGACGGCTGCTATCAGTTTCGCGTCACGCGCAATAGCAATCTGTACGTCGACGACGAGGAGATCGGCGACCTCGTGCATGCGCTCGAGGGCCAGCTGCAGGCCAGCCGTCATGGCGCATCTGTGCGAATCGAAGTTGGCCATCAATGCCCGCCGGATCTGCAAGAATTCCTGCTCGACCATTTCAGTCTGGACGAGCAAGACATGTACCTCGTCGACGGCCCGGTGAATCTGAACCGCCTGGCCACGATTTGCGATATCGAGGACAGGCCGGAGTTGTTGTATCCGCCATTTACGCAGGGCCTGCCCGAAGAGTTGCGTGGCAACGAGAACATTTTTGAGCTGTTGGCGAAAAAGAACGTGCTGCTGCATCACCCGTACCAGTCTTTCGCGCCAACCATTGACTTTATCGGCAGCGCATCGACAGATCCTGATGTGCTTGCGATCAAAATCACGCTGTATCGAACCGGCGCAGACTCGCCGATCGTCGACCACCTCGTCAACGCGGCAAATTCCGGCAAAGAGGTCACGGTCATCATCGAGCTGATGGCACGATTTGACGAAGCAGCGAACATCTCGCTTGCCAACCGCTTGCAGGAAGCCGGTGCGGCCGTCGTATACGGGCTGGTTGGCTACAAAACGCATGCAAAAATGACTTTAGTGGTGCGACGCGAGTCCGATAAACTCGTGCGCTACGTGCACCTCGGGACCGGCAACTACCATCACGCAACGACACGCACCTATACCGACTACGGCTATATGAGCAGCAGTCAGCGTCTTGGCCAGGACGTGCACGAACTTTTCATGCAGCTGACCAGCTTAACCGGTGCCAGCGATATGTCACGCATGCTAGCAGCGCCATTCAATCTTTACCCGTCGTTACTCGAGAAAATTGGACGTGAGGCGGACAACGCGCGCGCAGGCAAGGACGCTCGCATCATCGCCAAGATCAACTCTCTGAGCGCGCCCGGCATCATCGATGCGCTTTACGAAGCATCGCAGGCCGGCGTGAAAATCGACCTGATCGTCCGCGGAATTTGTTCACTTCGCCCGGGCGTGCCGGGACTTTCCGACAATATTCATGTCCGTTCAATCGTTGGCCGTTTTCTCGAGCACTCGCGTGTCTATTATTTCCTCAATGACGGCGCAGAGGAATTCTACTGCGCGAGCGCAGACTGGATGGAAAGAAACCTGCTGCGCCGTAACGAGTCCTGTTTCGAAATTCGCCAAAAAGCCATGAAGGACCAAATACGCGGGGACCTGGAATTGTTCCTCGCCGACAACTGTCAGGCCTGGGTGCTGCACGGTGACGGAAGCTACGAACGACTGACGCCGGCAAAAGGCGAGAAGCGCATTTCGGCGCAGAAGATATTCGTGGAAAAGCTGGCCCTTGTTACTTGAAAGTCAATTCGTAACCAACCGCGCGAAGATAGCCCTGTTCCCGCTCGAGATCGGCAACGGTCAATGGGTTTGCCTGTAGCCACGCGGGGTCGAAAGTCAGCTCGAGAGAATTATCGCTCACCGCCAATTCGATAGGCGGAATATCAATCTGAGATCGGCTGCGATTGAGCAGAACCGCGAGCCGGAGCAGCATTGCCAGTTGCAAAGCGGTCACTCGCCAGGCGCGTGGCAGCTGGTCCTTGAAACGCGTGTCGATGTCATCGCGCTGACTGCCGATCAAAAAGGCGAGGAATCGTTGCTCCGCGCGCGGGAAGCCTGGCAGGTCCGCATGCTCGGCTATATATGCGCCATGGCGCTGAAAGCCGTCGTGAGATATGTCCAGGCCGATTTCATGCAGCCACGCTGACCAGTCGAGCATATTTCTGCTCAACACGGCGTCGAGCTGCCATGCCGCCACGCATTGATCCAATAGCGATGCAGCGGTTGCGGCTACGCGTTTTGATTGTGCCGCGTCGACGTGATAACGCGCGGCCATTGCGCTCACACTGCGCTCGCGGGCGTCTTCGTGCTGCAGACGGCCCAGCAGGTCATAAAGCAGCCCTTCACGCAGCGCGCCGTCGGAGACCTTCAAGAAACTGACGCGCAGCACACCAAGTAGCTCGGCGAGGATTGCGAGCCCGCCCGGCCAGACCTGGGCGCGCCTCTCGGAGAGCCCTTGCAAGGACAGATCCGCGATCGTCTCGAACCGGAGCATTCGCTCGACTAACTGCTCGAGTACGTCCGGTGTCAGTCCTTGTGAATCGATGATCCCCAGCTCACTGGCGACGAATTCAGCTGAACGAATCGTTCCCGATGTGCCGATCGATTCGATTTCTCCAGCGCCTCTGAAAAAAGCCTTGACCGGCCTCAGTTCCAGTCGTGCTGCAAGCCGCGCTTTCTCAAAGGCACTGCGCGTGATTCGACCATCCCCAAAGAAGCGCTCAGTCATTGACACACAGCCGAGTTGCACACTCTCGAGAGCGCGCGGCTCAGCGCCGTGACCGAGAATCAGTTCGGTACTTCCACCACCAATGTCGAGCACGAGTCGAAGACCTTCATGCGGCGGCGAGGTGTGCGTGACCCCTTTGTAAATCAGCCGCGCTTCCTCGATGCCGGAAATGACCTCGATCGGATGCCCGAGCGCAGCTTCAGCCTCGGTCATGAAACCGGTATCTTCGCGCGCGCGCCGAATCGTGCTCGTTCCAGCCGCACGCACGCTTGCCGCATGCATGTCACGGAGACGCTCACCGAATCGGGACAAACAGTCGATCGCGCGTGCCCGTGCGTTTGCAGACAGGTCTCCCGTGCTCGACAGGCCTTCAGCGAGGCGCACGGTTTCCCGGATTCGATCGATGATGATTAGCTGGCCGTGGCGCAGCTCACCGACAATCATGTGGAAACTGTTTGAACCGAGGTCAACGGCTGCGATGACCTCAGGAGTTGAATCAGGCCGTAAAGGACTGTCCACAACCGCAGGTTGTCGTTGCATTCGGGTTGCGGATGATGAATTGCGCACCCTGCAGGTCTTCCTTGTAGTCGATTTCCGCGCCCATCAAATACTGGACGCTCATCGGATCAATGACAAGCGTGACGCCCTGATTGACGACCTCGCTGTCACCGTCCTCGATGTTCTCATCGAACGTGAATCCATACTGAAAGCCGGAACAACCGCCGCCCGAAATAAACACCCTGAGCTTGAGTTTCGGATTTTGCTCTTCTTCAATCAGCTCACCAACCTTGCTGGCCGCAGCATCCGTGAAGATGACCGGGGGTGGGGGCGCGGGAGCCTTGCCCAGCGATGTTTCCGACTGCATATCCTGAATCCTGTTCTGCACGTATTACGACTCCGCGGCAACCGCCGCCGACTCATCAATACGACTTGTTTGCTGAAGCAATGGTACCTGACCTTCGGGCTGATGCACGAGCTTCCCGTTGATCTCGGCTCCAATCGCCATCTCGATCAAATTGTAATACACATTACCAATGACTCGCGCGGTCGGTCCAAGTTCCACGCGCTGACTTGCACACACATCGCCACGGACGATACCGTGCAATACGACATAAGGCACGGTTACGCCGCCCTCGACCGTACCGTCCTCACTAACGCTTAGCGCCGAACGACTTTCGGGATTGGCGCTGACATTGCCTTTGACAATGCCATCCACGTGGCAGCCGCCCTCAAATGCCAGGTCGCCATTGACCTTCGAATTGGAACCAACCAGCGTGTCGACCACCGTGTGTCTACGTTGTTTTCGGCCAAACATTACAACCTCCAAATCGCCCGATCGGGCGACTAATCCTTTAGCCCAGACTCGTCGTCCAGGAATAGCTTTCCTCGATGCTGTCAATCGAACGAGTCTTTGAGCGCACTTCTATTGTTATCTTGTTCGGCGTAAATCCGTCAGGGAGAACGATTTCTTTGTCAAAGTCCTGAAAATAGCGAAATGAGAACGGCCAGTTTGCACTTGCCTCATCTGGCAATACCTGTGAGAGGCTCAAGGTCGCAGCAGCGCCGCTCTGTTCACCCTCGATACTCAGGTTAACGTTCCCCGAGACTTTGCGATCGTGTTTTAGAGATTGCACCAAGACCAGCCGGATATTGAAAGCCCGTTCAGACTGGCCGCGAGTCAGCTTGAGATCCTGCACACGCAGGCCCGCCGTGCCATCTGCAGGTGAAACGATGCCACGATAAAAGGCAATGGCCTCCCGCTGCTCCTGAATCTTCGCCTGCAACGCCG
>JAOTUB010000134.1 GCA_029864095.1 Gammaproteobacteria bacterium
TCCGTGGCCATGCCGCGAATGAATATCGACGACTGGCCGGGACCTCGACCGGCGGCATTCACGTTGGGCAGATAGCGAATGTAGTCGTCGAAGTTGCCAATGTTCAATTCGTCGAGCTTTTCCTCGCCCAGCGCTTGTATCGCGATCGGGGTGTCCTGAAGATCTGTCGCTCGTTTGGTCGCCGTTACAACGATTTCCTCGAACTCGGCCAATACCGGCGCTGATGCGAAACCGGTGGATGTCGCCAACGCCAGGCACACGGCCCTGTTGATTTCGGATTTCCTGAACATGGCATTCCCCCCTTAGCCGAGCAGATCGCACAATATTAGTAGTTTCCGTCGCCTATTGCATCAGCTTCGAGCGTTTCTCATCGTGGCGAGGTATGGCGGGGCCAGGTCGCGCGAGATAGTATGCTCCAAGTATGAACGATTCGGCGGCCAGGTAACGAGGGGTAGCAGGCAGCATGACGAACGTAGCAAATCTGATTCTACAGTCGAGCCTGGGCTCGGAGATGTCGCAGGAAGAAGCCGACGCGCTCGGCAACATTATGAGCATGCGCGAGCTCGCGGATGGCGACTTTCTAATTAATGAAGGTATGGTGGACGATTCGCTACACGTATTGCTGGACGGGAAGCTCGAGGTTGTGAAGCACGCCGGAGCCGACGAGACGGTAAGCCTCGCAGTGCTGAGAGAGGGCGACCTCGCAGGCGAACTCAGTTTCATCGATGGCACGACGCACACGGTTGGCCTGCGGGCGCTCTGTGACTGTCAGATACTCAGCCTGGCGCGCAAGGACTTCGAAAGCGTGGTCGACCAGAGTCCGCAGCTCGTCTACAAGGTGATGCGCGCGGTCGCACGCTCTGCCCATCGCATCGTGCATCGGATGAATCATCAGTTCATCGAACTCAATAATTACATTTTCAAGCAGCACGGCCGCTATTAAGCCGGATTTCGCGTCTGGCAGGACGATGCGCCTCAGCGCATGGTCACGGACGATACGCGTGGTTGCGCCGCTCGCTAGTCTCGGCGTTCTGTGCAGCGGCGTTTGATGGCGCTGTGCGGCGCCGGTTAGCAATGTCGCCTAGTGTTGTTCGGTGGCGCCGTATTTCTTGAAGTGCAGGTCCTTGGCCTGGCTGATCCAGTCATCCTGTTCCATGCGGCCTTTGAATTCCTTGAGCTCCATATTGACGCGTGCAACGTCGGACGGACCGAATGAGGCAATTTGGCGAAAGCTGAATATGCCGAGATCGTTCAGCGTCTGCTGAAACACTTTGCCGATGCCAACGATTTCTGTCAGGTCGTCGACTTCCTGTTCGGCAGGTTTTTGCCCATTGGTTGCCTTCGCAGCCTTCTGCCTTTCTGAAATCTTCAGCGCTTCATCGTGTTGCTTTGCCATTTGAGCAAAGCTCTGTTCGACATCGTCGAGCCTCATGCGCAGGGTTTCGGAACGTTTTTCGGAGTTATCAGCCTGCTCGCGGTAACGTTGGGCGTCTATCTCATATTGCTTGCGGCTGTTCTCCATCGACCTGAGGCAGTGAGCCAGCTCTTTGTTTTGAATCTTGAGGTCATCAAATTCCGCAACATCTCGCCGCAACGCTTCAATCTCCTGCTTTGTTCGTGTGGCGTCATGCCTAAGTTCGGCATTTTCCGCCTCCAGTTCGATGACGTTTTGCTCCAGCGCATCCAGGTTGTCGAGGCGCGATTGCGCCGACGCCAGCATTTTGTTGACCGATTCGTTTTCAGATCGGGACGATTGCAGAAGATTGGCCAGAGACTCGTGCTCAAGTTTCGCGTCTTCGATCTTTGTCTCGAGTGTTTTGCGCTTGTCGAACGCTTTCTCGAGTTCACCCTTATAAAACTCGCCTGCCTTGACAAATTCCGCCTCAAGCTGAGCGATCTGTTGTTTCGCCGTACTGAGCGTTTGGTGACTTGCATTGAACTTATTCTTGAGCTCATCCCGTTCTGCGGAAAGCGAGAACACATCCTTGGACAGCGATTTTATTTTTTCGGTAGCGGACTCGAGTCCGGTGCGCATCTTGGAGGCGGCTAGTTCATGCTTATGGACTACGGCCTGCTGCGCCTCGATTGACGCTCTGAGCTTGATATTCTCGGAGTTGAACCGGTCTCTTTGGTGTGCGGCGTCGTCAAACTTGTGGTGCCACTTATCATTGAGTTTCTCGAGGCTGCGCTTACCGCCAGCCCCCCGGATCGCCCAGCCGACAACGGCCCCGAGGACCGCGGCGGCGGTGAGGTAGAGGCCGAGTTGAAGGAGAGAGTCGGTCATGATCCGGCCGAGTATGGCCGACCGGGGCGTTATGGAATATGACGGATCGCACGAAATCGGCAATTACGCGGTGCGAAATGCGGAACACATCACATTTTTATCGGCCCACCGATCTGACCAGTGATTTCCAGGTTCGCTTGATTCTGCGGGAAATTCGTTCGATCCAAAGCGGCCGAAAGTATCTGGCGTCTTCCGGGGACATGCTCTTGAAGTCGCGATTGTATTTGTGTTTTAACCACGCGTTGAAATCGTGCTGATGAGAAAAGCGGTGCCGGAAGTGATTAAACGGGTGAAAGCCGGGCTTCCGATAAACGGATACACCAAAATCGATCAAGCAGGGGCGCGAGTCGTGCGTAACGAGAATATTGTCTTTGCGCTTCAAGTCGCCGTGTGCCACGCCACGCTCATGGATCGCTTCAACGACCGTCAGCATCTCCGCAAAAAAGGCGTCGCGGTCCGTGATTGTGGTTTGTCTCATGGTTTGAGCATCAACATGTTCGAGCACGAGGTGGCGGTCGAGGAAGAACCCGTAGCAGTGGGGGATACCGCTGATTCCTTCCAAGCGGCGATACATGTCGTATTCGCGTCGCAGCATCCAACGGTTTAGCCAGGCGGTGATGCCGTTGCCCGCGGCCGATTTCACGAGGATCTTGTGGCCAGCTGCGCAGCCCGTGTGAATACTGCCCTGGTAGCCGCGGCCCTCAAGGCGCTCGCCGTCTCTCAAGCAGGCAAGGATGTCGGAATCGGTGATACTTGCGTCGTTCACAACCTGGTGTAGATGAAAACGAAGCAAGCAAGCAGGAACACGGCGATAACCGGTTCGAGGTTTCGGCTCATGCTGGTCTTGAATGACCAGTGGCCGCCGAGGTCTCGCTCGCGACTACCGAATGCCGGCACGAGTGCGGGAGTGTTTCTTGCAAACGCGTGCCATTCATCGCCGAAAATTGCGGACAGTTTGCGGTCTTCGTATTCGATGGCCGTTGGGTAATAGAACAGCAAAAATGCGGTTGCGACGACGAAAGTCCACCACACTCCGGACGCTCCGGCGAACGCGTAAATGACGAGAATATTGCCTGAGTAAAGCGGGTGTCTGACCAGCGCGTACGGCCCGTTTGTCGCCAGCTGTTCGTTCTTGAGAATGAACCCCGACGCCCACATCCGGATTGCAACACCTATCACAACAACTACTGACGTCAAATATAGAGCCCAGGGTAAGGGTTTGGCGATGACGACAAATAATACGGACAAGAGCAGTCCGAGCACCTGACGAGAGGCCTCGTGGTAACGCATCTCTCGGATCACGCGGGGCAGGCCGGACAGCGGCGGTAGCGCTTCGGTACGTTTGGACATCTTGATTCCAGTGCTCGTGAGTCGGTGGTTTGGGCAATCGGTTCAGGCGGATGGCGCGAATTGCGTCCCGTATGTTTTGCCGGCTTATTTTTTGCTAATCCCGCATCTTAACTTAATCGATAGGAAATTCTATCGCTTTGGATGCGGCACAGACCGGGTATACGTTGATACTCGTCCGGTACTAATACGGATTGAATGGCCCGGCTTCACTGCGCAGACTAGCTTTTGCCAATGGTAATTATTCGATTTCTTGTTGCCTGCCTCATTACTCTGCTAGCTCCTGCGGTCGGTGTGGCGCAGACGAGCGCCGACGACATCGGGTTCATCGCCGGCCTGGCCGGCGACGTGCGCGCTGACTTTCGGAACCACTACCAAACGGATCGACTAGGCAATCTGGCCATCGGTTTTGGTGTTTCTGCCGTCATTGCGAACAGTGATGCAGACGAGAATTTCCAGCGATTCTTCGACGAAAAGTTAAGCGGCGACGCCGGTGATGATCTGGCCGACTTTTTTACCCGTGTTGGCGACGTGGCTCAGCCGCTGCCCTCCGTCCCGATCTATCTCGGCGCAATGTGGCTCGGCGGCTATAACAAAAGCTCGGAATCATCTGCAGCTCATTGGGGGGCGAACTCGTTACGTGCGGTGGTGGTTGGCACACCCGAGCTGGTCGTATTGGCATATGCTACCGGCGGTCAGAGACCGGAGGAGGGCGAGCCGGGATGGAACCCGTTCGATGATTACAACGGCGTTAGTGGGCATTCGTTCTACGGCGCGGTGCCCATTATCACGGCGGCCAGAATGACCGACAGGCGTTGGGCCAAGTACACCCTTTATGCCGCCTCGGCGTTACCGGGGCTTGCCAGAGTCTACGACGACAAACACTATTTTTCACAGTCCTTTCTTGGCTGGTGGCTTGCTTATCTGGCGACCGAAACTGTCGAACACACTAATCTCGGCGAGCAACGTAGGGTGCGCGTCATACCCGTGCCTTATCCCGGTGGTGGTGGCGTTCAGGTAACTGTCAGGTTCTAACGAAACTTCTTGCGGAGTGATCCTCTGCAAGCGAGCAAGCGGCAGCCCAATGGCCGCCGTAACCTGGCTTATATGAAAGTCGATAGCGGGTTCAGGTGCTTCCCTGAATCGATAAAAGAACCTTAGGACCACATGTGATTAAAACTACGGTTTGCACTATGCTCGAGTAACACCAGGGAAAGGGGCTGGAATGGCGCAGAAAGTCATTATCATGGGTGCCGCCGGACGTGATTTTCACGTCTTCAACTGCTGTTATCGGGACCAGGCGCAGTTCGACGTCGTTGCGTTCACGGCCACACAGATACCGCACATCGAAAAACGTCGTTTTCCAGCGGCACTTGCCGGCCAGGCGTACCCGGAGGGCATTCCCATCTACCCTGAAGAGGAACTCGAAACGCTGCTCGACGCGCACGATATCGATGAAGTCGTGTTTGCCTATTCCGACGTCCACCTCGACTATATCGATGTGCGTCGCAAGCGAGTCGAGTCTCACGGCGTGCGGTTCTCACTGTTCGACATCGATGCGACGATGCTGCCATCGGCAAAACCGGTCATTGCAATTACGGCAGTCAGGACGGGCTGCGGCAAGAGCCAGGTTTCGCGGCGAATTACGGACATTCTCAAAGACATGGGCAAAAGAACCGTGGCCATCCGGCACCCGATGCCCTATGGCGAACTGGCGGAGCAAGCCGTGCAGCGTTTTGCAACGTACGATGATCTCGCCCGCCACGAATGCACGATCGAAGAACGGGAAGAGTACGAGCCGCACATAAAAAACGGTGTGGTGGTTTATGCCGGGGCCGACTATGCAGCGATTCTGGCGCAGGCGGAGCAGGAAGCGGACGTCATCGTGTGGGATGGTGGAAACAACGACACGCCGTTTTACAAGCCCGATCTCTGGATCGCGGTCACCGATCCTTATCGCCCGGGGCATGAACTCGAATATTTCCCGGGCACCGAGAATTTCGCGCGCGCCGACCTGATCCTGATCAACAAGGTCGCCCATGCGGACAAAAAGAATATCGAATCGATCGAGGCCAACGCGAAAACCGTGAATCCTGATGCAACGATCCTGCGTCGCGAATCGACGTTGGACGTGCCGCAGCCTGAACTGATTGCGGGCAAGCGCGTGCTGGTCATCGAAGACGGGCCGACGACAACGCACGGAGGCATGCCGTTCGGCGCCGGCGTGGTGGCGGCCAGGCTCCACGGGGCAGCGGAAATCGTCGATCCGAGGCCGTGGGTAGTGGGGGAAATTGCCGACACCTTCGATCAGTATCCTGACGTCGGGGCGCTACTGCCAGCCATGGGCTACGGCGAGGCGCAGATTCGTGATCTGGAAGCGACGGTCAATGCCGTCGACTGCGACCTGGTACTGGTAGCGACCCCGATCGATCTGACGCGATTGATCAGTATCGAAAAACTGCATATGCACATAGGCTATCGGTTGGCTGCCCAGGATGGCGCGTTGACCGAAACCGTACGTCGAACAGTCTCACCATGAGGTAACGTTATGAAAGCCGTTGTCGGGTTCGGATTTTTTCTACTCTTTCTCGCGGGTATCGCGTTCGTCACGCTGCAAGGACGGCAAATGGCGCAGCAGAACATGCCGGGCGGCGGCGCAGGCATGGCCGGCAAGAATTGGCGGCCCATAGTCGTGGGCGCCGAGTCGATGCCCGATGACGGTGGCATGTTTGTTCAATTTGCGGTTGATGGCAGCATACAGGGGAACGGTGGTTGCAATTCGTTCTCTGGCTCTCTCGAAAAATCGGAGTCAGGCGTAACAGTCGG
The DNA here is from genome assembly GCA_029864095.1 of Gammaproteobacteria bacterium. GTDB lineage: Bacteria > Pseudomonadota > Gammaproteobacteria > Steroidobacterales > Woeseiaceae > UBA1847. The sequence continues at coordinate 6,458 of JAOTUB010000134.1, forward strand.
CTCGCTCCGTGCAACCCGGATGGCTTGCGCTGAAAAGGTCATGCAGCGCGAGACCGCATTCATTGCTGCCTTGCAGGATGCGAAGCAGTTCGAAATGGGCGGCGACCGGCTGCAGTTGCTCGACGACAATCGAACATTGCTTGCGGAATTCGTTGCCGTGGAAAAGTGATTTGTCGATGGATTATCTCCCCTCGATGGAAAGGGGTCGCGTTGCGACTTTATTATTAGTGCTGCTCGCACCGTTCACGATCCATGCGCAAGACAATGCATTGGGTTTTGAGCTGACGCCTTTTGGGGCTTGTAGATTCGGCGGTACTTTCAGCGTCGAAGAATCTTCGGATTCCTATGAACTCCAGGATTCGTCGAGTTTCGGTCTGATCGTCAACTGGCGGCATTCGCCGGATACAACCTGGGAAATACTGTACTCGAAGCAACAAACCGAAGCGGAATTCAGCTCCGCAACCGTCAACGACCCGCTTGTCGATATTGACCTGCAGGTCCTGCAGCTTGGGGGCACCTTTCAATTCGAGGGCGAAAAGGCCCGGCCGTATTTGGTAGCGACGATTGGCGGCACGCATGCAAGCGCCCGTTCCACAGGCTCCAATAGCGACACATTCTTGTCGGGCTCGATTGGCGTTGGCGTACTGGTCAGCCCGAATTCGCGCGTCGGTCTGCGCCTCGAGGCGCGTGCGTACGGAACGTTGACGAGTTCGAGCACGGATCTGTTGTGCCAGACCGGTCCCGTCATCAGCGGCTGCGCCGTCCGCATCGAGGGTGACTTGTTGTCACAAGTCGAGACGTTCGCGGGCGTCGTGTTTCGCTTCTAGCGCCGGCTTCGAAATGCCTGAGGTCACGAACGATATTGTACTGTTTGATGGCGTCTGCAATCTCTGCGAACGCACGGTGCGGTTCATCATCAGGCGTGATCGCGCTGCGAATTTTCGCTTCTGTCCATTGCAGTCGGACATAGCGAAGGCGCTCCTTGCAAAGCAAGATTACCCGGACGATGCCCTGGCCTCGGTATTGTTGTTGTCGAATGGCGTGTTGTACCGGAAATCGCGCGCCGCGCTGCGCATTGCAAGACATCTCGACGGCGCCTGGCCCGTGTTCTTCTATTTGTTCTATTGGTTGCCGGCGTTTATTGTCGATCCTGTATACGATTTTATCGGTAACCGCCGCTACAAGTGGTTCGGCATGAAAGACGCCTGCTGGATTCCCGATGTGGAACTGCAACGGCGCTTCATCGGCGACTGAACGTTTCGGTGTCAGGCGGAAGGTAACGCGTCGACGAAAGCTTCCATCCTGCGCTGCGTTTTTGCGTCCGGCAGTTCGCCGTAAGCCGCGCCGATGTTATCGAGCATGTGCTTGGCTTTACTCGTCGCCGGCGTCACGCAGGTGCTGGCCGGGTGCGCGGCCGCATATTTGATAAAGAACTTGCCCCAGGAATCTGCGCCGAAATCCTGCGCCCAGTCCGGTACGTCCAGGCCTGCGACTCGCTTCCAGAGCCGGGTGCGACCGAACGGCACATAAATCAGAACCGCGATGCCCAGATCCTGTGCCAGGGGCAGAATTCTCTCCGCCGACACGCGATTATCGACCGCATAGTCGACGCCGATAAAATCCAGCGGGTAGTCACGCATCGCTTTCTCGAGGTCCGGATAGCGGCTCTGACGCGTCGACGTTGTGCCGATGTAACGAATCCGGCCGTCCTGTTTGAGTTCCTTGATGATGCCCATCTGTGTGCGCAGGTCGGCGAGATTGTGTACCTGAATCAGGTCGATCGGGTCCTTGCCGATGCGTTCGAACGAGCGCTCGAGCTGCGCTCTGGCTGCGGCCGCGTCCGCGCTGACGCCGCCGCGAGGCACGACATTGACCTTTGTTGCCCAGAATATCTTGTCGCTCATGCCGAGATCGCGTGCAATCCGCCCTGAGACTTCCTCCGATGCGCCGTACGAGGGCGCTGTATCGACCACTGTACCGCCGTTCTCAACCAGGGTTTCGATAACGCGGACAAGTGCCGAAACGTCTTCGCTTTGTGCGGCAGAGCGAAACGTCGCTGAACTGCCGAGACCCACGATCGGCAGTCTTTCTCCAGTCTTGGGGATCGCGCGGGTGATCAGATCGCCTTGATCAAAGGCGTGCAGGAGCCCTGCCGGCAGTGCGCAGGCGGCGCCGAGCATGGCAGAATGTTTGAGGTATCGACGGCGTGTCAGCATGTTGCAGCCCCTGTAGAGTTGATCAGATTACGGATTTCCGGCCAGCGACACGATAGCAAATAAGGAGCGATCGGGCTCGGGCCGCGCCGGTCTGGAGGAGTCCCGGCAAATGTGCCTCGGTATTCACTTATGGATCAGGTGAGTGAATACTGTAGCGTCGATCTCGGGTGCGATATAACGCGTACAAATCAACGATATGCTTGTGCTAACTGCTGTTGGGGCCCTCGGCGGGCTCACGTTGCTTCTTGCAACTGGCCTGGTCCTGGCCAACCGTACGCTGTACGTCGAGGAA
>JAOTUB010000135.1 GCA_029864095.1 Gammaproteobacteria bacterium
CTTGGCGCATTTGTAGATGATTTCCACAACGTCGTCGACGCGCAGCAGGTTATCGGGGCGGCAATACGCGGCCAGTGTGCGTGCGCCCTGAATATGTTCGGTGACGACGTAGTACTGACCGTCTTCCTCACCCGCGTCGTAGATCGGCATGATGTTCGGGTGCTGGAGCATACCGACCATGTGAGCTTCGTTGAAAAACATCTTGCGAGACACCCGCGCGCGGTCGGCGTCGGAGTTTTCCTCGATGTTGTAGACCTTGATCGCGACGTCGCGGCGGTAGTACGGGTCGTGAGAGAGGTAGACCATCCCCGTACTGCCCTTGCCGATCTTGTTGATGATGACGTATTTGCCAATTTTTTCGGGCACGTCATTCGAGCGTTCGATTTCGCTAGCAGGACTGGCCATGTCGTCTCAAGTCAGGTCATAAGCCACCCGTACAAAGCCAGTAAAATAGCGGCATACAGGGCGGCCACGAGGTCGTCCAGCATAATTCCGAGGCCTCCGCCCAGTCTGTGATCCAGGTCCCGAATCGGCCATGGTTTAACGATATCGAAGGCCCGAAACAGCAGAAACCCCAATATCCATGCGGAATACAGCCGCGGCGCCACGAGCAGCACCAAGTACATGCCGCAGATCTCGTCCCAGACGATGCCACCGTGGTCGTGTACGCCGAGCCGTTTCGAACTCTCCCCACAGACCCAGATGCCGAAAAGGAAAAGGGCCGCACAAATTCCTAGCTGCACAATCAGACCCAAGTCCAGCGTCAGCCAGGCCAGCAGTACGCCCAGCAGCGAGCCAACGGTGCCAGGCGCGAACGGTGCCAGGCCGGTACCCAAGCCGAACGCCAGGAAATGGACCGGGTCGGTCAATACTCGTCGCACGAGGTTTGGTTCGGTGCCGCTCATTGAAAATGACGGTAACCGCTGTCGGCGTACTCCACAATCTCACCGCCCGCACGACAAACGATCGAGTCAGCAGCCACGATCCTGCCGATCGCCGTAACGCGCGGGTCACCCGCCAGAGGTAATACGTCGCCAGCCGCTGTGAAACACAACTCGTAATCGTCACCACCGCACAACGCGAACCGGCGTTGCGCCTCGGCGTCGAACGCCGAGCGCAGCGCATCCGACAATGGCAAGCTGTCGAGATCGAGTTCCGCACCGACGCCACTCGCATCAAGCAGCTTCTGCAGGTCGCCGAGCAAGCCGTCAGAAATATCGATAGCAGCACTTGCAACGCCCACGAGCATCTGACCGAAGCTGACACGCGCAGCTGGCCGCAAGAACCGACTGCACAAATAATCGTCGGGCTTGCCAGCCGACAGCCGCTCGAGTCCGGCAGCCGCATCACCGATGGTGCCGGTGACGAAAATCGTGTCACCCACCCTGGCACCGGATCGATGAATCGCATTGCCCTGGTCCACATCACCCGTGATCTGCACCGTAACAACCGTGTTGTCGCCGCGAGTGAGGTCGCCGCCTACCAGTGACATGTCGTGCTCGACCGCCGCTTCGTGCAATCCCTTTGCAAAATCTGCAACCCAGACCTCGTCAGACTTGGCCAGCGTCAGGGCCAGCGTCATCCATCGCGGACGACCGCCCATCGCGGCAATGTCAGACAGGTTGACAGCGACTGCGCGGTACCCCAGATCAGCAGCGTGGATATCGCTAGGAAAGTGCACACCCTCGACCAGCGTGTCGATGACGCAAATGAGTTCGCGTCCGGGATCCGGCAGCAAGACAGCGCCGTCGTCACCGATGCCGGTCACGACGCCGTGCGCTTTGCCCACTCGAACGAAGTAGCGATTGATCAGCTCGAACTCATCCACTGCCTTGCGCTTGTACCTCCGCGTGGCGCAAGGTTTGCGCCGCAAGATCGAGACACGCGTTGATGTACTTGTGACCGTCCAGCGCGCCGAATCGTTTGGCCAGATTCACGCCCTCGTTGATCACGACGCGGTACGGCACGTCGATGCGCGCCCCGAGTTCGTAAACGCCAATCAGCAACACCGACAGCTCAACCGGATCCAGCTGGTCGAGCGGTCGATCGATGAGCTCGCCGATTTTCGCTTCGAGTTCGGCTTGCGTCTCGCAGATGGCCGGAAGTGCCTCGTCGAAGAAGTCTTTGTCAACGCGCTCGTATGCGGCCTGCGCGTGGAACTGCTCGAGCAGCTCCGCACATACGTGTCCCGCGAGTTGCTTCTGATACAAAGCCTGCACCAGCAATTCGCGTGCGCGAGTGCGTGCGCCTGTGGAACGCGTTTTTGTCATTCGAGGCGACGAAGCGTGTTGACCATCTCGATGACGGCAAGCGTCGCTTCTTCGCCTTTATTGCCGGCCTTGGTGCCGGCGCGCTCTATCGCCTGCTCGATCGTATCGACTGTCAATACCCCGAAACCGACCGGAACACCGTGCTTCTGCGCCGCTGCTGAAATCCCGCGCACGCATTGGCCTGCAACATAGTCGAAATGCGGTGTGCCGCCGCGAATGACGGCACCCAACGCAATGACGCCATCGAATCGTCGCGACGCCGCGACCTTGTCAACGGCAACTGGCATCTCGAACGAACCGGGCACGCGGATAATCTCAATGTCCGCGTCGGCCGCCCCGTGCTGTCGCAGACAGCGAACCGAAGCTTTAAGTAATGACTCGACAATGAAGTCGTTGAAGCGCGCAGCGACGATCGCAAAGCGCGCGTCGCGCACGATCATGTCACCTTGCGTTGTCTTTATTTTCTCCATAACCCGCTTCAGTCTTCGACGTACTCGGTGATCTCCAGGTCAAAGCCTGAAATCGCGTACATGTGTTTCGGTGCTGATAATACACGGATTTTGGACAGTCCGAGGTCACGCAGGATTTGTGCGCCGATCCCGTAAGTGCGGAGCACCGCATCGCCGCTGCGACGATCTGTCAGCTCGTCCGTGATGCGGTCGAGGCCTTCGACGGCATCCATGAAATCGCGTGACGTTTCCTGATCGCGTAATACGACGATGACAGCGCCATCTTCTTTTGCGATACGTTCGATCGCGCTGTGCAGCGGCCAGCCCAGCGAACGACTTTGCACGCCGATCACATCGCCCAGGGTGTCCTGCAGGTGTACCCGCACGAGCGGGTTATCGACCTTGCTCAGGTCGCCTTTGACGAGTGCAACGTGCACCGCACGATTGACGTGATCGTCGTAGCAGACCAACTTGAACTCGCCGTGCACGGTATCGATTGTCTGTTCGCTAATGCGCTCCACGTTACGTTCTTTCTCGAGCCGGTAGCGGATCAGGTCCGCAATCGTGCCGATTTTGATCTTATGTGTGCGCGCGAACTTCTCCAGGTCGGGACGCCGCGCCATCGTGCCGTCCTCATTGAGAATCTCGACGATCGCCGCGGACGGATCGAGCCCCGCCAGTCTGGCGAGATCGCAGCCTGCCTCGGTATGGCCCGCCCGCGTCAGCACGCCACCGGGTTGTGCCATGACGGGAAAAATATGCCCTGGCTGCCTCAGGTCTTCGGGCCTGGCCGATGGCGCCACCGCGGTTTGAATCGTTCGCGCGCGATCGTGCGCAGAGATGCCGGTCGTTATGCCTTCCGCGGCCTCAATCGAAATAGTGAAATTCGTCGCATGATGATCATCCGTCTCGGAAACCATCAACGGCAATCGCAGCTGTGCGCAGCGCTCGCGGGAGAGCGTCAGGCAGATCAGGCCGCGGCCATGGGTTGCCATGTAATTGACGTCCTCGGGACGCACTTTTGCGGCAGCCATGATCAGGTCGCCTTCATTCTCGCGGTCCTCGTCATCGACCATGATGACCATCTTGCCGGCTTTGACGTCCGCAATGATGTCTTCGATGTCGCTAAAGGCAGCGCCAACGGCGCTCGGGTGAACGGTCGTATTATCAGACATATCCATGATCTCTCAGAAAATCCTTCGACAACCCACCGCCATCGTTGGCCAGCAGTCGTTCAATGTAGCGTGCGAGGACGTCGACTTCGATATTGACTCGCGTGCCAACGACGTAGCCCCCGATGATAGTAGCTTCAGCCGTGTGCGGGATGATATTCACTTCGAAGCCATTCCCCGATACCTCGTTAATGGTAAGACTGACACCATCGACCGTGATCGAGCCCTTTTTCGCGACATAACGGGCGAATTCGAGCGGGATGGCTATCGTCAGGCGGGTAGAGCGAGCATCCGCTTCCCGCTTCGAAATGCTGCCCACACAATCCACATGCCCGCTGACGAGGTGGCCACCGAGCCGGTCGCCGAGCGACAGCGACGGTTCAAGATTGACCTTGTCACCGACACCGAGTCTGCCCAGCGCCGTGACGTCGAGCGTCTCGACTGACACGTCGGTTTCGAAACTGTCGTCGTGCAACGCAACAGCCGTGAGGCAAACGCCGCTGACCGCGATGCTCTCGCCCACCGCATATTCCGAAAATGGCATATCGTTGGACTTGACAGACAAGCGTACGTCACCACCACGCCTCTCGATGGCGGAAATCGTGCCGATGGCTTTGATGATGCCTGTAAACATTGCTCCTAACCTGCAAATCGCGCTGTGATGCGCGTGTCGGCGCCGACGCGACGCACGTCGCTGATCTCCAACGCTCGCCGATCGGCCAGCGTGGTCCACGTCGGCGTCCGAAACATGCCGATCGTTTCACTGCCCATGATATGGGGCGACTGATAAATCACAAGCTCGTCGACGAGGCCGTTCTCGATCAGGTTACCGGCAAGCCGCGGTCCGGCCTCCACGAGCACGTCATTGACTTGGCGATCGGCGAGATCGTGCAGCACAGCTTTGGCATCGACAGTGTCACGATCGCCCTCGACCTTGATGACTTGCGCGCCAGCTTCGACAAGCGCGTGCCGGTTCTTGTCTCTGTGGCAATAAACCAGCGTCCGGCCTGCCAAAGCGAGCATCTCCGCAGAAAGCGGCATCCGCAAGTTTCTGTCGAGTACGACGCGAAATGGCTGTTTGCCGTCGTTATCCAGCGACGTGTCACGCACCGTAAGCGACGGATCATCGGCGAGCACCGTGCCAATGCCGGTCATGATCGCGCCGGACCGCGCCCGGAGTCGCTGCACATCGGCGCGCGCATCGGCGCCCGTAATCCACTGGCTTTCGCCCGTGGCCATCGCAATACAGCCATCGAGGCTCGACGCCATCTTCAGGCGTACGAAGGGCTGCTGCCGCGTGACGCGGCTCAGGAAACCGCGCAGGAGCAGCTCGACTTCGCCGTGCATCAGTCCAACTCGCGTCTGAATGCCGGCGCCGGCGAGTGCTTGTAATCCCTGTCCGTTCACTGCCGGATTCGGGTCCTTGAGCGCAACCACCACCTCGGCCACTCCGGCATCGACCAGGGCGGCTACACACGGCGGCGTCTTGCCCTGATGCGCGCAGGGCTCCAGCGTGACGTACGCCGTTGCACCGCTCGCCTTCTCACCGGCGGCATGCAGCGCGATGATCTCAGCGTGTGCCTCGCCAGCAGCCTTATGCCAGCCTTCGCCAACAACCTCGCCGTCGCGCACGAGCACACAACCGACCATGGGATTGGGGTGCGCGGAATACTGTCCACGCTCGGCGAGACGCAGGGCGCGCGCCATGTGCACGCAGTCGGTTGCTGTGAATTCGGACATGCGGGTTATTTGTTTTTCTTGCCGAGCAGCTCAGGCAGAAGCGACATCTGCTCGCGTGACGCGGCAGTCTCGGAAATCCGCTGCAGGCGCTTGATCTCTTCTTCGAATTCCGTGATGTCCTGAAAGCGCCGATAAACAGAGGCAAATCTTACGTACGCAACCTCGTCGAGTTCGTGTAGTTCCTCCATGACAAGCTCGCCGACCAGTCGCGACGGCACCTCCCTTTCACCCATCGTCCTGAGTGTGTGCACAAGCCGGCCTATCGCCTGTTCGACGGCGTCACTCGCTACCGGACGTTTTTCGAGCGCCCGAATCATGCTGTTGCGCAGCTTCGATTCGTCGAACGGTTGCCGGCTGTTGTCGTTCTTGATCAGCCGCGGCATTACAAGTTCTGCTGACTCAAAGGTCGTGAATCGCTCGTTGCAGGCAAGGCATTGGCGACGCCTGCGGATCTGCCTGCCCTCGCCCGCCAGGCGAGAGTCGATTACTTTAGTCTCCTCGTTGCTGCAGAACGGGCAGTGCATGGGCGCTCAGGACTCTATCGATGCGACCTCAGACGTACACGGGAAAACGTTTGCAGAGCTCGAGGACCTGGCCGCGTACGCGCTCGATCGTCTCTTCGTTATGAATGTCGTCAAGTATATCCGCAATCCACCCGCTTAGCTCCCGGGTTTCGTCCGCGCCGAAGCCGCGCGTTGTAATAGCCGGCGTGCCGAGCCGCAAGCCGCTCGTGACGAATGGCGACTGCGGATCATTGGGCACAGCGTTCTTGTTAACGGTTATGTTCGCCCGGCCCAGGGCGGCGTCGGCATCTTTGCCCGTAATGCCCTTGTCGATCAGGTTGACCAGCATCAGATGATTTTCCGTACCACCCGACACGATCGGGTAGCCGCGCTCGGCCAAAACGCCGGCCATCACCTTGGCGTTGTCGCAGACGTGGCCCTGGTAGTCCTTGAAAGACGGCTCCATGGCTTCTTTGAATGCCACGGCCTTGGCCGCGATCACGTGCTCCAGGGGCCCACCTTGTGTTCCCGGAAAGACCAGAGAGTTGAACTTCTTCGTCAGTTCGTCGTTCTTTCTGGCCAGAATCACGCCACCGCGTGGGCCGCGCAGCGTCTTGTGCGTCGTTGATGTCACGGCGTCGGCGACTGGAATCGGATTGGGATAGTGGCCCGTCGCAACGAGACCGGCGACATGCGCCATGTCCACGAGAAGATACGCGCCAACGCTGTCACAGATGTCCCGAAAACGTTGCCAGTCCACGACCTGCGAATAGGCGGAGAAGCCCGCGACGATCATTTTCGGTGTGTGTTCTTCGGCCAGGGCCTGCACCTGGTCGTAGTCAATCAGTCCGGTCTCATGCACGAGGCCGTACTGCACCGCGTGATAGAGCTTGCCCGAAAAATTCACTTTGGAGCCATGCGTCAGGTGGCCGCCTTCGGCCAAACTCATACCCAGAATCGTATCGCCAGGATCGCAAAGCGCCATGTATACCGCCGCGTTCGCCTGTGAGCCCGAATGCGGCTGCACATTGGCATAGTCGGCGCCGAACAACGCCTTCGCTCGCTCGATGGCCAGCGTTTCCGCGTCGTCGACGAACTCGCAACCACCGTAGTAGCGCTTGCCCGGATAGCCTTCAGCGTATTTGTTCGTCAGCACGCTGCCCTGCGCAGCCATCACGCGCGGGCTCGCGTAGTTTTCGGACGCGATGAGTTCTACGTGCTCTTCCTGGCGACGGTCTTCCTGGGCAATCGCTTCGGCGATTTCGGGATCAAATGACGCAAGCGACGTTGAGATGTCGAACATTGGGAGGGTTCTCCGGGGACGGGCTGGCAAAGGACGCGATGTTACTGGAAAGGGCATCGCGGTACACCTATCACGAGCCGCGATGCCCTTCAGCCGGCCTCTACGAAAGACTGCACGACTCGAGTCCAGGCGCGCGCCAGGTTGCGTCGATTGTAGCCACCGCCGCCGGTACCGATTACCTTGCCGTCGCAATGCTTGTCGGCGAGGCGGCACAGGGCCGCCGCGGCATCCGCGTGGGCCTGCTCGGTATAGCAAAGGTGTGTGATGGGGTCACCTTCGAGGCTGTCGGCGCCGCACTGAAAAATAATGAATTCCGGCTGCGCACGCTCCAGATAGGCTTCGACGCGCGCCCACTCGCGCCGGAAATCGTTGTCATCCGCCCCTGGCGCGATCGGAATATTGAGCTTCGTGCCGCGTGCGCCCCCCGTGCCGGTCTCCGACGCCGCGCCCGTGCCGGGGTAGAGATAGCGCCCGTCTTCGTGGATGTCGGCGAAGATCAGGTCTTCGTCGTCCTCGAAACCGTAGAACATGCCGTCGCCGTGATGTGCGTCGATATCGACATAGGCAATGCGTCGCAGACCATGGCGCCTGCGCAGGTATTCGGCGGCCACGCCGCAGTCATTGAAGACGCAGAAACCTGCCGCATGGCCCCGGCCCGCGTGATGCAACCCGGCGATCGGCACGAATGCGCGTTTCGCGGCGCCGTCCATGATGGCGTCCACCGCAGCCAGCGTGGCGCCGACGACGTTCGAGGCAGCGTCGAATATTCCGGGCATTGCCGGCGTGTCACCCTCGTCGAGATAGCCTTTGCCTGCGGCGGACATCCGCGACACTTTTTCAATATAGTCGGCAGTATGAAAAAGCAATAAATCATCGATACTCGCAGTGCCGGGGGCGGCGTACTCGATGGCATCGCCTAGGCCGGCTTCGGCCAGTTCATCGTGAAACACGCCGTGCCGGTCGAGGCCAAAAGGATGCGGATCGCCAAAGCCATAGCTGGCGATTGCATCTCCCCTGTAAACAAGAACGGGTTCGCTCATGCGATTGTGCTTCGTTGTCGGCTACTGGTGCAGCATAATGGTGTCGATTCCTAGGCACAACCAACATTGGGGGAATACCACTATGCTGCAATTGTTGCTCGGTATCGTATTTTTTTTCGGTATCCACTCTGCGTCGATCGTGGCTTTGCCTTTACGCGACACGATCGCGGCCAAGAGCGAAATCGGCTGGAAGGCCATTTACGCGATGATCTCTCTTGTCGGTATTGTCCTGATGGCGCGCGGCTATGCGGATCTCCGCCAAACACCGACAGTGCTGTATGTCACGCCTGTCTGGATGCGTCACGTGGCCGCGTTGCTCATGTTGCCCGTATTCTCGTTCTTCATTGCGCCGTATTTTCCGGGGCGCATAAAGACTGCCTTGAAGCACCCGCAGCTCGTTGCCGTCAAAACCTGGGCTGTCGCACACCTTCTGGTTAACGGCACGCTCGCCGATGTACTGCTATTCGGCTCGTTCTTGATATGGG
>JAOTUB010000249.1 GCA_029864095.1 Gammaproteobacteria bacterium
GATGACCACCTCGGACGCCTTGATCTGCTGTATCAACTCGTCTTTGACGGCCTCGAGGCTACCCACGGATGGGATATTCTCGGGCTTGCTGACATTGAGGTAATAAAAGCGGTCTACACTCTCGACAAACTCGAACACGCGGAGGTAGTCGTCGCTTTCATGAAATGCGTGAGTGACAAACACCCGGATCGGATTCTTTTCGGACACTACTGGCTCCCTTTCCGCCATCGCCGTGGCCCAAGTTTATCCAATTCGCGGCATTCTCGCGCTATTGCGGTGTCATTTGGTGGAATGGTTCCCATGCAAACTGCGATTCGGTATCGTATGAACACCTGTCATGCGACTCCTTTTGTATAACATTCGATACGCTGTCGGCGGCGGCGCGAGCATGCATATGCCGCTGCCCGGGGCGGGCTATGTTCTCGGCAATCAGAACGTCTTGCCTGAAATAACGCGATTCATCAAGTCGGTCGACCCCGATATCGTCGGCCTGATTGAGGTCGATACGGGCTCGATCCGCAGCCGCAAGGTGAATCAGGCGGAAAAAATCGCCGCGGATCTCGGTATGAACACCTCGTACGAGACCAAGTATGGCTCCAAGTCATTTAATAAGATGCTGCCAATCGTGCGCAAACAGGGCAACGCCTTCATGGCCGCACGACGCGTCCATGGCGAGAAATTTCATTATTTCGATACCGGCATCAAGCGCCTGATCATCGAACTCGAAATGGAGAAATACGCGGTGTTCCTGGTTCATCTCTCGCTCAAGTATCGGCATCGCCATTTGCAGCTGCGTCGCCTTTACGATCTGATCGCGGTGACAGAAAAACCCGTCATCGTAGCCGGAGATTTCAATACATTTTGGGGTGAAAATGAAATCTATCTGTTCATGCGGGCCGCAGGCCTGACTTCCGCAAATCTCGACGGGATCCCCACCTATCCCAGCCGAGCGCCGCGCAAGGAGCTCGATTTCATCTTGTATCAGGAAGGGATCGAGGTGACCGGATTCGAAGTACCGCAGTCTAAGCTATCAGACCATTTGCCTTTGGTCTGCGATTTTGAAGTTGCCTAGGAGAAAAAACGAGTGAGTTCGCAACATTGGACATTGGAAACGGACGCTGACGGCATTGCCTGGCTGCGCATCGACAAAGCTGATTCCAGCGCAAATGTGCTGTCAACCGAGGTCATGGCCGAGCTCAATTCGCTTGTCGATTCGCTCGCCGGGGCTGTGCCCAGAGGCCTGGTCGCTTATTCCGGCAAGCACAACGGCTTCATTATGGGGGCCGATATCACGGAATTTACGTCCATCGATTCGCCGGAACGCGCATACGAAGTCACGCGTCTCGGGCAAGAGATCTTTGAAAAGATTGAACGACTCAGTTGTCCGACGGTTGCGGTGATAAATGGCTTCGCGATGGGTGGCGGGCTGGAACTTGCGATGGCGTTCGACCACCGACTCGCCCTGGCGAGCAAGAAGCGTGTGCTTGGATTGCCGGAAGTAAAACTCGGATTGCATCCGGGATTCGGCGGCACGGTCCGCGCGGTACAAATCTGTGGCGTGCGCCCTGCTATGCAACTGATGTTGACGGGTAATCCAATTACGGTCGACAAAGGCCGCCGAATTGGACTGATCGACAGAATTGCTGCGGAAGATAACTGGCGGCAAGCGGCGAAAGAGATGATTGCTGCGGCACGACCGAAACAACGTGCGCCCTTTGTTGAGCGGATTTTGACTCTGCCGTTCGTGCGCCCGTTTATCAAGCCAATGCTCGTCAAGCAGGTGGCATCCAAAGCTCGCCGCGACCACTACCCTGCGCCCTACGCGATGATCGACTTATGGAGCCGATTCGGCGCGTCTGCAAAGACCGGTTATGAGGCGGAAGCCCGATCGTTTGCAAAACTGATGTGCACGGGCACGTCGCGCAATTTGGTTCGAGTGTTCTTCCTGCAAAATAAGCTCAAGGGTCAGGGCGGTAAGCCAGCCAGCAAAATAGAGCGCGTGCATGTCATCGGTGCAGGTGTGATGGGGGGCGATATTGCGTCCTGGTGTGCGCTTCGAGGTCTGCAGGTGACGCTGCAGGATCGCGAACAGAAATACATCGATCCGGCGCTGCAGAGGGCACGCAAACTATTCACCAAGCGAGTAAGGGACGAAGAGGACCGCGCAACAACGGAAAAACTCCTCAATGCCGACGTTGGCGGAGCAGGAATCGCAGACGCAGACCTGATTGTCGAAGCGATTTTCGAGAACCTCGAAGCCAAAC
>JAOTUB010000136.1 GCA_029864095.1 Gammaproteobacteria bacterium
TCATGGCTGAAAACGATAGCGGCATACTTGCGATACAAACGCTGCGCAACACGACCTTGGCTGCTACGTTTCTCGCGTCCACCGCAATACTTCTGATGCTCGGCGTCTTGACACTCAGCGGTCAGGGCCCGGATCTCAATAAATCGTGGCATCACCTCAATATTGCCGGTTCGTTGCGTCCCGAACTTTGGCCGGTCAAATTATTGAGCTTGTTACTATTTCTGTTCTTTGCGTTTTTTTGCTTTTCCAATGCTATTCGAACGCTGAACCATGTTGGTTACATGATTACGATAAAGAGCGGGCACAAGCAGCCGCGGTTTTCGCCGACCCAGGTAGCCGGCGAACTGAATCGCGGCGGCAGATATTTCAGCCTGGGAGTTCGAACGTTTTACTATCTGGTACCAGTCGTATTTTGGCTATTTGGACCACTTTATATGGTAGTCGCCACCTGCCTCCTGGTTGGGATTTTTCTGCCGAAAATCGACGTGCGCTCGATCGCTGACAGTAGTGGATAGGGTCCTGTGTTTTCCATGCTGAGACCTTCAACAAGTGGTCGCTGGCGAAGCCCCGAACTCGCGCACAAGCGCAACCGCTTCGGGTATTTCGCGTCTGTGACCTGAAAGCGAAATTAGCAGCGAGTAGCCAGCTCTGATCGAACTGGCTGCTTAGTTTGTTTTCAGATGATCTTGCTTTGCGGAAATGGTCAGTTATCTGGGAGATCCGCAGGCACGGAAAAAGAGCCCATTTGGTGCGAGAGTATCGTCCGCAGCGGACTCGCTACACCGCCAGAAATCGAAAGTGGGGCCGTTGTGGCACCGTTTTTGATTTCCGGCCGAGTGCGGTATGGGCTTTCGGGCACTGTTCGACGAGTCTTCGTCGAGCCTCTTGTGAGTGCCTTCTCCCGGACCAAGGGGAGACTCTCGGGCTGAGGACGGGCTGCGCCGGACCCGGGCCCTATCCGCCACGGCACGGAGTCAGCCTGGAAAGGAATGCCACGAATTGTAAGTACAAGTCGCGATTGTACCGCCGCAGATCGGTTGCCAGAGCTATAGATGGTGGGGTTTTTGCGCAGGACAATAATCATGAAGAATCTACTGCTGCTCGTCGCTCTTCTGCTTGTCTTCACGACGCCCGCCCATGCGCAGTCCTGTGATTCGAATAATCTCGTTGTAAACCCACCAGTCTTCCAATGGGCGCCCGGAAGTGGCTACGAAACGGGCACGCTCGTCATGGACGAGGCCACGCTGATGATAAACGGCGAAACCCTGACGACCCGCGTCTATGCACAGGAAGGCGGCCAGTATTCGATTCCCGGGCCAACGCTGATCATGCAGCCAGGCGGCCAGTACGTCATGCAGTTCAAGAACCTGTTGCCACATGAAGCGCTGACGCATGATCACAATACGTTTACGGATCCGAACGTCACCAACGTGCACACGCATGGCCTGCATATCTCGGGCGAATCACCGGGCGACGACGTGACACGGGCGTTCGAAGGGCGGCGCGGTGGGGACTACGTCTATGACATCCCCGCCAATCACATGGGCGGTACATTCTGGTACCACGCCCACCATCACGGGTCCACGTTCTTGCAGGTGTCGAGCGGTGCTTTCGGACTCATCATCATCGACGATACGCTGGATGGCATACCCGACAATGTCGCGGCCATGGAGGAGAAACACCTGTTGCTGGGCTACCTCGAACCCGGTAACGCCGCGGGAACCGGCGGCGATACGTTGATTAGCGGGACGTTCAGCGATGGCTGGACTATCAACGGCACTGTGGGCGGTGAAGTTTGTGTACCGCCAGACACCTGGCAGCACTGGCGCATGCTCGTGGCTGACCAGGACGCCAGGCTCGTCGACCTGGAAATCGGCGCCGGTTGCGAAGTAGAACTGCTGGCCCGGGACAGCGTCTGGCGGTACACAAACATCGCCGTTTCAACTGTCGGCATCGGCAGGGGCTTCAAACAGGGTCAGGCAACAATCACAGTGTCTGATGATCTCGGTAACCCGGTTAGCGGCGCCCTGGTTGATGGCTACTTCACCGGCGATTTGTCAGGGACGGCTATCGATGCCGATACAGGTGCCGGCGATACAGTCACTGTGCTCACGGACGATTCGGCCAATAAAGTCAGAAACCTCGCGTTCTGCGTTACGTCAGTAACGCACGCCACACTGGATGAATTCTCTGGCGAAGTCTGCGGGGCACTTTAGGTGAGCCCTGGAACATAAGGGGCCGTCAATCGACGGCTCTCTTTTGTTTGCGGCTTTGAGGCTGAGCCGGGCTTCCGAGAGCATCCTCTGCGCAAGACTCGCTTCACCGCCAGTCCGTCAGGACCCCAGCCGTAACAGAAACTCCTGCATGCCGTTACCAAGGAGGCGCGCGCGGTCGATCAAGAAACCGCCCATGCTCCGGCCCAGGTCTTCGGGCGAATAGCGTGGGGCCGCGATCATTGCGCCTGGGGCGCTCAGATCGATGAGTTGGCCGTCCGCAGTCGGGACGAAGCGGCCGGGATGCTGCTTCATGTCGCGCCCGGCGTAGAAGATCAAGGCATGGGCGAGGGCGCCCGGGCGCACGCGGCGCCCGATCGCACCCATCAGTGCTGACAGGGCATCGAGCGTCAGGTAGTTCGGCAGATCCCAGCAAAACACGAGATCAATGGCGTCATCTGGCAGTCGGTTCGGTAACAAGGATTCGGCCGCGTCGGCAAGCGCAGGGCCGGGCGCTGCCGTGTTCAGGTGGTCAATCCCGCCGAAATGTGCGAGGTCGGCGATTTCCACGCGACAGCGAGATCGGCCGAGCAGAGCCAGCATCGCGGTCGACGCGGCACCGAGGTCGAGAATGACATAGCGCCCGGTCGTATCCAGTCCAGCCAGGAGATCCTGAAACAGGGGCGCGTGAAGCGCCGCCGGCGAGTCCGGTGGCAGCGGGCGGCTAGCCCGGCGCAGAGAGGCTGTCACCTTCGTCACACGGTCCCGGCCGGCGGGTTCAGGTTCGTGCGGGCGTCCTTGGCAGGCTTTTTGGGCACGGCCTTGGTGTCGACGGCATTGCCGGATCTATGCCCGGCGATCGGCTTGTCGACGCCATTTGCTGCCGTCTTGCCCAGCGCCTTTTCTACGGCGGCCGGGTCCATCTCGATTGAGCCCTTGAAGTGCGCGCCTTCCTCGATGCTGACCTTGGGCGCGATGATGTTGCCCTGAACCCGGGCATTGACGTGCACGCTGACGCGCTCAGTCGCATACAGGTCGCCCTTGGTCTCACCGTCCACGGCGATCGACCGGGCGTACACATCGGCCTTTACTTTGCCTTCTTTGCCGATGGTCAGGGCGCTGTTCTTGAGTTCGACGGTGCCGCTCACGTCGCCTTCGATGCGCAGGTCTTCGCCGCCGCGCAAGTCACCATTGATCTGAATAGAACGGCCGATAACGGCTGCATCGCCGCCGCGACCAGCCACTTTGGACCTGAGTGATCCAAGAGTTGTGTCCGATGCGGTCCGCTTCGCATCCTGCGATTCGAGGCTGTCGTCGTCTTTTTTGCTGCGCTCAAACATGTCGTTCTCCATCAGTTGTCTGGATGGCAGTAACTATCACGCGGGTATGGTGCTAACAAGTGTCTCCGAAATGCGACGCTGGTCGTGCGGATCATGTGTATTGTCAGACTGATCTGCCCCTCAAATCGGCATCAGCTACGTAACAATGGGCACCGACTCAGACTTTCATGTTGCGTTCGCTATGCGACGCAGATCACCGGCGACCATGTTCGGCTAATCAGATCGCCGAGCCCGAGGTTTTCGCGCCGATACGCGAAGCAGGTTTTATTACCAGGTGTGACGTCGGTCGCAGTCTTGGCGATGGCGAGTGACCAATAATGACAGCCTTGTGAGGTGGCAAGTTCGTGGATGTGCGACTTTGCCGAACATATTTCCCTCGCAACCCTCAGGATTTGCAAGGCGCTGCGGCTGGGAGGTCGTGACATGAGAGCAAAAAGCTATATACGTTGCAGTGCGTGGCGCATTGTCTTGATCGCTGCCACGCTGGTGGTTAGTGGCTGCGACTCGGTCAACGATGCCATCAACGGCGGTGGTCCGGACACGTACTACTATGTTTCACTCGGCACGTCGTTGTCGGTCGGTGTGCAACCCAATGGCAGTGGCATACCGCTTCCGACGGACGACGGTTATGCGGACCAGCTTTTCGACCGCATAAGGCCTGCATTCGAAGCCGCCGGGTCGGATCGCGAACTGAACCTCATCAGGCTCGGCTGCCCAGGGGAGACTCTGGACGATTTCGTCAACGGCATAAGCTGTCCGTATCTCGCGGGATCTCAGCTCGCTGCGGCGATCGAGTTCCTGAATGACAATAGCGGCAAGGTCCATTTGGTGACTATTGACATGGGCGGCAACGATTTTCGTAACGCTGATTGTATGGACGCAATAGATCCCCTTGACTGTGCCAACACCGTATCGGCGCAGATCGCGGCGGATTTGGCTCCTGTCCTCGCAGCCCTGCGCGATGCTGCCGGCCCCGACACGACTATCGTCGGCATGAATTACTACAATCCCTACCTTTCGTCCTGGTTGGAGGACGCCGCCGGCCAGGCGCAGGCCACGGTATCGGCCCAGGCTGTCAGCACTCTGACTGACTTTTTGGCCACCACTTACGCCACCGCCGGAATCCCCCTGGCAGATGTGGCTGCTGCTTTCCAGTCGGACAACTTCACAACGATGGTGGCGTCGTCACAGCCACCGCCTAATGACATCCTGCCGCTAAGCGTGAATAACATCTGCGAGTTCACATACCAGTGCGATCCGGACCCGGTAGGACCCGATATCCACGCCAATACCGCCGGATACAGTCTGATCGCGGACACGTTTGTGGCCATTTTGCCCTAACCCTTGTGTTCGGTGGCAGATGAAGAGCGCCGCCGAGTTTTGGCGCAGCGACGGTGACGGTTGCGCTTATTTCGGCAGAGCGCCTTCCGCGGAGGACTCGCCGCGGCGCCAGAGAGTGAGGCCTTTGTCTACTCTCCATCGAGACACTCACGAATGCCGCTTTATTTGCGCGGCTCGAAAGCCCAATTATTGCCGTTGACCAGGCGAGTCAATCAGAAAGTCGTGTTCGCGAACCAGGCGATCGGTGGTGAGTTCGGGCGGCTCCGAGCTTGCATCTCGTGCTGACAGCGCTGTCAATTTTTATCAAAATACTCTAGCCTGCGCAAATTGAACTTGCTTCGGAAAAATAAACGGACGAAAGACGAATCGGGCCGCATTCAATTGGCACCGCCGCTCATCGAGCCGGTAGTTAATTCAGGTATCGCACGGACACGCACAACATGACCAAGACAAAGATGAATCCTGTCCAACTCTTCAAACTCTCTTTACGCGGCCATTGATTATTAATTCCTGGGGATGGCCGCAACAGCGGCGCCAATAATTCCGGCCTCATTGCGAAATTTTGCTACGCGTACCGGCGTTGGTACTTTAATCGCATCCTCGTACTGCCGAAACTCTTTGCTCGCTCCGCCACCGAGAATGAAATGATCGGGCGAGAATACCCTGGCAACCCGCTCCAGAAAGTAGTTGAATCGCGGCCCCCATTCCTGCCACGAGAGATTGTCTAATTTTCTCGCCCGGTTGCCCGCATAGAATTCGATCGGCTCGCCGTCCTTGCCCGGCATTCTGCCTAGTTCGATATTTGGAATGAGTTGGCCATTGTAGAAAACGCCACTGCCGAGCCCGGTGCCGATCGTCACCATGATCACCATTCCCTGGAGCCCAACTCCGGCCCCCAATCGCATTTCCGCGATTCCGGCAGCATCGGCATCGTTGAGTACGACGAAGGATAGCCCGGTTGCGTGACTAAACTCGGCGTCAATCTGTGTATTTCGCCAAGTCTTATCGATATTGCCTGCAGTTCGGGCTTTTCCATCGATGACGACTGCGGGGAAACAGCAGCCGACGGTACCTGAATAGTCAAACTCAGCCACCAGCTGCTTTACCGTTACAGCGACATTCGTTGGTGTTGACGGGTGTGGGGTCGCGATGCGCCGCCTGTCGCTGACCAGTTTGCCCGCGTCGGTATCGACGAGCGCTGCCTTGATGCCGGTACCGCCAACGTCTATGCCAAGAATGATCGCCATATCATCGAGTTTAGTGTGATTGGATAAGTGCTCGATTTAATAATACGCAAGTCAGGGGGGCAGAATAAGAACAAATACTAGGCTTAAAGGGTCACCTCGCTGCAGACAGACAGCATGGTTCGCGAATGACCCGTGGCACCGTCAGAATGACTGGTGGCCACACCAAAAGGCGCGACATAACTGTGACCTGTCGCACCACGTCAATACCGACCGTCCAGTATCGTTTCTGCAAAGCTACTGCCTCTAAGGGTGATTCCGATGCTTCGAACCGCGGTGCTAATCCTGGTCTTTACGACCGGCGCCTGCACAGCCGTGACGGTCCAGCCGGTTGATGCGTCTTTGCCAGTCCTTCACGTATGTATTCAGCATAATCCCCAGGTTCAGGTCACGGATTTTGTTGTTGTTTTGCAAAACGGGTTCGAGCGTAATGGCGTGGGGACGGAGGTCTATCACGGCAATCGTCCGCGAAGATGCGAGTACATGCTGACCTATACGGCACTTCGGTCTTGGGATATGAAGCCGTACCTGAGTCACGCAGAACGGCAATTGCACAAATCCGGACAGCAGGTTGCGTCGGCTGAGTACTATTTGCGTGGCAAAGGCGGTTTCTCACTGACCAAGTGGGCAGGCACGAAATCCAAAATGGACCCCGTAATCGACGAATTGCTTGCAGGCACCTAGCAACAATTGGGCGTATCAACGTCGATCGATTGATAGACTATGTACTTTCTCCCGTTCATGTGACCGAGGAGTTGGCGCAGCATGGTGTATCGAAAGAGCAATAATCGCTTTGCGGCCGTTACATTTGCGATTTTTCTGCTTATCTGGATTGCGCTGGCGATCAAACCGAGTTATCGGCACGACTGGCTACTCGAGAATGTGCTCGTTTTCGTCGGGGTACCGGCGCTCCTGTTGATACATCGATACTTGCCGTTATCACGAATCTCGTACGGCCTGATCTTCCTGTTCCTGTGTTTGCACGCGGTCGGCGCGCATTACACCTACTCGGAGGTTCCGTACGACGCTTGGTTCGAATCAGTTGCCGGAACGACCCTGAACGAATTAGTAGGGTGGGATCGTAATCACTTCGACCGCGTCGTGCATTTCTGCTGGGGTTTGCTCCTGACCTATCCGGTGCGTGAAATATTTATTCGCGTCTCGAACGCACGCGGATTCTGGGGCTACCTGTTTCCGTTCCTCGTGGTCATCTCGACCTCGACCATTTACGAGCTGATCGAATGGTTTGCCGCTGTCACGTTTGGCGGAGAACTCGGCGTGGCCTACCTCGGTACGCAGGGCGACGTCTGGGATGCACAGAAGGACACGCTGTTGGCTCTGACGGGCAGTCTGGTTGCGAGCATCGTGACCGCCGCCATCAGCGCCTCACTCAACAGAGACTTTGCGCGGGAGTGGGTCGACAGTCTGCAAATCAAGCGCCACGAGCCGCTCGGCGAATACGAGATCGAGCGCTGGCGCGAAGAGAGGCAGCAGGACAGCACCGAATGAGCCTGCAGCTGCAGTTTTTCGGCGCAACCGGCGAGGTCACGGGCTCTCTGTACGTACTTCGGCACGGGAAATACACGCTGCTGCTCGAATGCGGACTGATACAGGGTGGCGCCGATAACGAGGCGCGCAACTGGGAGGATTTTCCGGTTGCCGTCGACGACATTGACGCCGTGATTCTGAGCCATGCGCACATCGATCACTCGGGTCGCGTGCCGCGTCTTGTCCGGCAAGGCTATCAGGGGCCGATCTATGTGCACGAGGCGACCAAAGCATTGTGCGAGATCATGTTGCCGGACTCCGGTTACCTGAATGAAAAAGAGGCGGAGTGGGAAAACAAGAAACGCCGCAGCAAGGGTCAGGCACCGGTCCAGCCGCTCTATACGCAGGAAGATGGCGAGAACTGCATCGAATTGTTCCGGAGCTCGGGATACGCAGAACAAGTCGACATCGTCCCGGGGCTCACACTCACGTACCACGACGCGGGCCACATTCTCGGATCGACGATTGTCGAGCTAAGGTACTCGGGCGAGGGCGGCGCGCGCACGCTGGTATTCAGCGGCGATCTCGGTTTTCGTGATGCGCCCGTAATGAATCCCGTAACCAAAATGACCCATGCGGATGCCGTGCTCATGGAGAGCACGTACGGCGATCGCTTGCACAGGCCAATGGCCGAGACTCTGCAAGAGCTCACGGAGGTCTTCGACACGGCGCGCGCCGCGCAGGGCAACATTCTGATTCCCGCTTTTACGGTGGGTCGTACACAGGACCTGCTGCACCTGATGGCCGAGAACTACGAGCGCTGGAATCTCGAGAACTGGCACATTTTTCTCGACAGTCCGATGGGCATCGCGGCCACGGCGGTCTACTCGCGATTTCGGCAGCTTTACGACGTCAAACTTTTCGGACCCGACTCCAGTCAGCCCCGATTACCGAACCTGCATCAGACGCGCACCCCGGAAGAGTCGATGGCAATCAATGAAATCGAGTCGGGTGCAATCATCATCGCGGGTAGCGGCATGTGCAGTGGCGGACGCATTCTTCACCACCTGAAGCACAACGTCTGGCGCCCACAGTGTCACCTCGTCATCGTCGGCTTCCAGGCCTACGGCACGCTTGGCCGGCGACTCGTCGACGGCGCCGAGACCATCAAGCTGTGGGGAGACGAGTATCGAGTGCGTATCCGCGTGCACACGATCGGCGGGCTGTCGGCGCATGCCGATCAGGCGGACCTGATGGACTGGTACGGGGCTTTCGACC
>JAOTUB010000137.1 GCA_029864095.1 Gammaproteobacteria bacterium
TTCGACCGACTGATGCAGCGGTATTGGGGACCGCCGAGTGTTGGGATTGGGTGTGCATGCGTACGTCCCTCCTATTTGTTATTGGTCCTTGGGATTGATTGGTTCGAGTTGGAGAAAGAGACTGCGTTTGGAAAACATGCAATCTGATCTTTAGTTTTTCGCGGAGACATGCACTCGCGATTACATGCTGCAACCTTGAACCACAAATTGACTTAATGCCCATTAGATTGTCGAATGAATCTTTTTTTTATCGTCAATGAGTTTTCTTATCGTCGAGAAATTTTATTTTTTTGTCAACGAAATTTTTTGTGTGGTCTTTGTCTCAAATTCTTTTGACCAACCTTCGCAAATCTGCGCTAACACTCGAAGTATTTTGTTCGAACAGACGATCGATCGACGTGACGACAATTTCGACCGGATCGTTACCGGAAACAGCATAAAATTGGTGCAGTTAGTTAGATAACTTGCTACCAATTCAAGGAGTGGCTGAAGAAATACGGGCGACTGTCGGACTCAAAAAAAAGCGCCGTATCGCCGTTTCAACGATATTTCGCCAGTCCAACGATATGTCGCCAGTCCAACGATATATCGCCAATCCGTTTTCGTTGATGTCTGCGGAAACGTCAGCGCATGATTAGCGCGTCGCGCCTCATCGCTTTGCTTGGTGCAATCAATGCAATCCCATTTGCCATTGTCCGGCTTGACCAGAAACTTCTCGTAATTCAGGTGCTGCATTTCAGCCGTGCAACATTTTTTGTGACAATCGTGCAAAAGAATTTTCTTGTCATTAATGAATTTTGTGTGTCGTTGTCGGTTTAAGTTCTTTGACCAACAGTCTCGAAACCGCGCCCCGATCCGCAGCGGGCACTTTTTTCCAAACGATCGAAAGACGTGGCGATGCATCATTCGGGAGTGACTGAAGAGATATGCGCCATTCGTTGGGCCAAAAGATAAAGAAGCGCTGTTCTTATCAAGGGGTAATTTCCTGCGACGATATTTCCTGCACAAGATGATCCTTAACGTCGGCGTTGCCGGGGGCGCCATCCTACATGTTGGCGAGCATCGGCGGCTTTTTTCTGCCCATCCCAAACGGCCTGCCCCAATACAGGCGCCGCCTGCACGGGCATTACTCAGGTTGTTGTTATTGGCACCGCGTTCTGGCCGTCGCGACGATCGTCTCTTTGGGCTACTACATTCTCGGCAGTCGTTTCTAGCTGGGTTCCTGGTTGCTCATCGCACTGTTCATCGCCTTGGTCGTGCCCGTCTGCCTACGAAATCGAGTGTCACTCAAGCAAACGGTCATCTCAGACCGAAGGGCTCGGCTGGATCTGGGGCTCGGCATTGTTCCTGAGGCCTGAATCTCTCTGACACATTACATAATCTCTGTAACGCATTACATAATCTGTCTGACGCATCACATTGGAAAATCGTGGCCTAACACTATTGGGCGATATCTCCTACAATTAGCGAATTAACGCAGAGTTCGGCTTGTTCTGGTAACGAACCGCCGCATTGTGCGTTCGACGGTGACCTCGATGCGAAGGCCCAGCATCATCGCCGACGCGAGGCTGCCCATCGACTATTGATTTGATAAAGTAAAAAGCACAAGCGGATTCGTGGATCCGCAAACCTAATGATAAAAAGTGCGTTCCAAGTAATGCGTTCGATGCCACGCAATGTTTGTTTTCTGATCATTATTGCGAGCCTGATAGCCGCAACGACAATCGAGTACCGATCGGAAAGTCAAACCGCCAAGAGCTACATCGTTCAGGCGAATGGTCTTGATCAAGCCATGGCGTTGGTTGGTAACGTCGGAGGTGATATTACCCGTGAGCTTGGCATCATCGATGCTGTGGGCGCCAGGCTTATGCCGTAGCACGCAGCGAAGCTGCGACCGCGGCAGGCACATCCGAAAACGCCTTATTGCTGGTAACATGGCAGGCACGATGAGGGAAGACGCCAGGCCGTCGATCGGTTAATTCCATGGACAAAGCAGCACGGACAACGACCAAATTGAACGCCTTTGCAGCCGGATGCGTGCTCGCGCTCGTGTTCGCAGCGTGTGCGAACGAGCCAGTGCTGATGGAGACAACGCAACCGAACGTCGTTGTCGAGCAGGCGGCCACAGGCTACATCGTCCAGTCGTCCAGCGCAGAAGCGGCAGCCGAGGCTGTGCAAGCCGTCGGCGGTGAAGTGACCCATCAGCTCGGCATTATCCGTGCGGTCGGCGCGACACTCTTGCCGACACAGGTCGAGATGCTAAAGCGTCGTAGCGACGTGCGCCGGGTGTTCGAGGACGCGACGGTAACGACCTCATCACTGTGTAATGTCAGTGCGGTCGGCACCGTTTTCGATGGCGGCAAATTCGACTGGACAATTACCAACACAGGCAGCGCGACGGTGACGATCGGCGCACTCCTGATTGCTTATCCCAGCGTCAACGGCACGCTGAAGAAAGTTCGGCTCGACGGCGACGACATCTGGACCGTGCGGGCGGAGCCACCGTTTGTGCAGATCGTCGACGGCTGGCACGATGACGTCAGGCGCCGCCAGCTGGCGCCGGGGCAGAGTGCCGCACTGCGCTTCGAGTTCGACAACCACGTCGACTGGGCGGAGGCTAACTACACGATCTTCGTCGACTTCGAGGAAGGCTGCTCGGTGGAATTCGCCCCGAGGGTTATGGACTGCCGCGCGAACGGGCTCGGGTTCCGCAATTTCAAGGATCATAAGATCAAATGGCTGCTGCCGAACGAAGGCACCGATGCGATCACGATCGCTGAGGTCTCCCTGAACTGGCCCGAGGCAAATGGCCAGCTGAAAAAGATCAAGCTCGGTGGCCGCGATATTTTCAACAACGGCGACTATCGTGATGCCCCCGTGGCGACCGTTGCGGACGACTGGCACGACGACATCAAGCGTCGGCGGATCCTGCCGGGCGATGAAGAGCTCCTCGAATTCGAGTTCCTAAACGACATCGACCTCGATCAGGAGGCGCACTCGATCATTGTCGAGTTCCTCGAAGGCTGCCGGACCGAGTTCGTGCCGGCGGCGACGACGACGGTGGGCGACGGCCAGAAGGTCGACAAGAAAGCCCGTGAGACGCATTACGTACGGCAGGTCGGTGCCGACTTGCTGCACGCCGACGGCATCACCGGTGCCGGCGTCACGGTGGCGGTGCTCGACACCGGGATCTGGGGCTCCGGCGCAGGCAAGAACTGGCTCAGGAAGAACTACAACGGTGAGGAGCGCGTTCTGCGTGCCTACGACGCTATCGACAACGTTGAGGGCAACGCCGACAAGGCCGAGGATGAGAACGGCCACGGCACTCATGTGGCCAGCATCATCCTGTCCTCGCGCAGGGCGAACGGATCGGGCAACGCGCCGGTCTGGAACGGGGTCGCGCCGGGCGTGTCGCTGGTGTCGGTCAAAGCCTTCGATAAGACGGGGAGCAGCACGTACATGAACGTGATCCGCGGCATCGACTGGGTAGTGCAGAACAAGGACGTCTACGGCATTCGCGTGCTGAACCTGTCGCTGTCAGCACCGCCGCGCTCGCACTATTGGGACGATCCGTTGAACCAGGCGGTGATGGAAGCCTGGCGGGCCGGCGTCGTGGTGGTCGCATCGGCCGGCAATACTGGTCCCGAGGCGATGTCGGTCGGTGTGCCGGGCAATGTCCCTTACGTCATCACTGTCGGTGCGACGACAGACAACCGTACGCCGTTCGACCCGGGCGACGACACCATCACGACGTTCTCGGCCGCGGGCCCGACCTACGAAGGATTCGTCAAGCCGGAGATGCTGGCACCGGGTGGTCGACTGCTCGGCGTCATGAACAAGGGCAACAGGATCCCGAAGGAGCACAAGAACTATCACGACGGTGACGCCTACTATTACATGTCGGGCACCTCGCAGTCGGCGGCGGTGGTCAGCGGTATTGCGGCGCTGTTGCTCGAGGCCGAGCCTGCGCTGACGCCGGACCAGGTCAAGTGCAAACTAATGAGCGGCGCCCGCCCAGCCGTGACTGACGACGGGCGGATCGCATACAGCATCTTCCAACAAGGTGCCGGCGCCGTGAACGCTGTTAACGCAGTTTTTGGGACTGACTATCTGTGCGCGAATCGGGGATTGGATGTTCACGCCGATATCGCCGGGACCATGCATTTCAGCGGCCCAGCCAACGTCGATTCCGACGGCAACTACTACATCATGGGCGTCGATGGCTACGCGTGGGACGGCAGCGTCATACTCGGTCGAGGATATCTGTGGAGCGACGGCATGCTGTGGAACGATGGCATGCTGTGGAACGATGGCATGCTGTGGAACGACGGCATGCTGTGGAACGATGGCATGCTGTGGAACGACGGCATGCTGTGGAACGACGGCATGCTGTGGAACGACGGCATACTCTGGAATAACATTTCTATGGTACCCGTCTCTGTCAACACGTGGGTCGAACAGGAATAGCAAGGACTATGACTGGAAATTGTATGTCGGGCAAGCAATCGTCGGTCATCTTCTCGGCGGTTCCCATCTTCCTGTTCTTCGCACTTTCGACTCAATCGCTAGCCAGCGATTCGAGGAGCGTACGTTTTCACAATATCTCACGCAACGAGGGATTGTCGCAATCCTTCGTCTACACGATGATTCAGGACCAGCAAGGGTATATGTGGTTTGGTACGCAGGAGGGTCTGAATCGCTTCGATGGTTTTGAGTTTACGGTTTTCATTCACGACCCTAACGATCCGCAGTCTATATCGGACGAAACCATACGCACAATTATCGAGGATCGTTCCGGCCATTTATGGATCGGGACCGATGCCGGCGGGTTGTCACGCTACGACCAGGCAAGTCAGGCATTCACAAACTATCTTCACGATCCCGCGGATTCAACGTCGATTGGCGACAATCGGGTCCGCGTGGTTTACGAGGACAGCTCAGGTGTCCTGTGGATCGGGACAGATGGTGCGGGTCTCGACCGCTTCGATCCTGAATCTGAAGAATTCTTTCATTACGCAAATGATCCGTCAGCTCCCGCAAGCCTGAGCGGTAGTCACGTTTGGAGCATTCTCGAAGATAGCGGCGGGATACTTTGGGTTGCGACAGATCGCGGCCTCAACAGACTCGATGCCGACACGGGCTCGTTTACACACTACAAGCACGACCCGGATATTGCGACGAGCATCAGCGATGATCGGCTACGCGTTCTTTATGAGGATAAGAACAACGTCCTTTGGATCGGCACCGAGGCAGGCGGACTTAATCGATTCGATAGGAAAAGCGGATCATTTGAGCATTTCGTCCATAGCCCAGACAATACATCAAGCATCAGTGCGAATCGCATCAACACAATTTTTCAGGATGACGCCGGTGTACTTTGGATCGGAACTGAAAATGGCCTGAATGCGTGGAATCCGATGACGCGCGGCTTCAAACGGTACTTCAACGACGCCGGCGACCGCTACAGTCTGTCTCACAACAACGTGACGGCGATATATCAGGACCGTGGCGGTATGCTCTGGGTCGGCACATACAACGGCCTGAGCCAGTGGAACCAGACCAGCCGCGCTATGTTGCATTACAGAAACGACCCCAACAATGCAGCAAGTCTCAGCGAAAATACGGTCACGTCGTTCGCTGAGGATCCAGCCGGAAACATATTGGTCGGGACTTTTGGTGGCGGACTGAACATTCTCGATCGATCGACAGATCAGTTTGTCCAGCTCCGGCACGCACCGGACGACGACACCAGCCTGTCGAGCGATCAAGTAATGGCCGTTCATGTGGGCAGTGACGGCGTGCTTTGGGCAGGGACCCGGGCCGCTGGGCTTAATCGCTATGACGCCGACAGGAACGCCTTTACACGATACCGGCACGACCCAAAAGATACCACTAGCATTAGCTCCGACAGCGTTACCTACATTCTCGAGGATCGCAACAAGGCCCTGTGGATCGGCACCTTTGGCGGCGGTCTCAATTACTTTGACCGGGAAGCACAGCAGTTCCAACATTTTCGAAGCGACCCGAACAATCCGCGCGCTCTCAGCAACGATCGCGTCCTAGTTTTGTACGAAGACAGTGCGGGGACTCTCTGGATTGGAACGTATGGGGGTGGCGTGAATCGCTTTGACCCGACGACCGGCACCTTCACCCACTATCGTGGCGACCCTGGCCGAGCCGACGGGCTGAGTGGCGACGAGATCTATATGATCCAGGAAGATGTTCGGGGAGACCTATGGATTGGCGTTAAGGGAAGTGGGCTGAACCGTTGGCGGCAATCGGACCGTGAGCAGGGCCAAGCGAGCTTTCAAAGATTCACCGAGTTCGACGGTTTGCCCAGCTCGACAACGTACGGCGGAGTATGGGATCACACGGGCTATCTTTGGCTAAGCACGGCGCAGGGTCTGTCGCGGTTGGATATCGAATCTCTCGAGTTCAGGAATTACGACACAAGTCATGGCCTCCAGGGCGACGAATTCAATCTGTCAGCCAGCTATCGAGCTGCCGACGGACAGGTCTTTTTCGGCGGCCTGAATGGCTTCAACGCTTTTCGACCGGAGTTGCTTGTGCGCAATCTCCGCGCGCCTCAAGTTGCAATTACGAAACTTCTTAGCCTTAACAAGCCAGTTGATCTCAGCGAGGCGTATGCCCGTGGCGAACGGGCGAAATTCACCCACGATCAGAACGTGATTGGATTTGAATTCGCCGCCTTGGACTACGCGGCCCCCAAGAAAAACCGTTTTCGATACCGGCTCGAAGGCCTCGACCAGGATTGGGTGGACGCTGGAAACCAACGCCAAGTTACATACACTAACTTGCCCGCTGGCGAATATACGTTCCGGGTCAATGCTTCAAACATTGACGGGGTTTGGAGCGAACAGCACGCGGTGCTCGGTTTATATGTAATTCCCGCGCCCTGGAAAACCTGGTGGGCGTACCTCGTATATGTATCCATCCTCGCCGCCGTCTTGATTGTGGCATTCCGGGCACACGCAAGGCGGGAACGACAGGCGGCGGCGCTCAAGTATGCTGAGGATTTTGCGCTCGTCCAGGCACGCTTGAATGAGGCCCAGCGCATAGCGAGCATTGGCAACTGGGACTTGAATACGGTAACAAACGAGCTGTGGTGGTCTGATGAGGTCTACCGCCTATTTCAAACGGATCCCGACGCATTCGAAGCAACCTACGAAGCTTTCCTGGCTCGCGTGCATCCAGAAGATCGAGAGGCCGTCAGCCAGGCTTTTGAGCGCGCACTTAGGGATGAAGAAGCCTACTCGATAGACCACAGGATCATTCGGGCCGATGGCACCGAGCGGATTGTGCATTCGCGCGCGGAGGCTACGTTTGACGAAGAAGGGCGGCCGGTCCGGATGGCTGGAACCATTCTTGACGTGACGGAGCGCAGGAAGGCCGAAGACGAAATGAGTCACAGTGCCGATTATCAGGCCATGCTCGCCGAGTTGTCATCCAGCTTGATTATCGCGCATCCTGACGACATAAACGCGCAGGTAAACCATGGCCTCGAGACCGTCGGGACGCGATACGGGCTAGACGCGATCAGTGTCTGGTGGTTGGCAGCCGACAAGTTGAGCGCGCAATCATTTCATCGTTGGAATCGCGGCGAAAATGCGAATCGTCAAATTCGCATGCGATGTGCAGAATTGCCATGGACCACTTCCCAGTTGTTGAAGGGCAATACTGTCGTCGTTGACGATCTCGACAGCATGCCCACGGAAGCCGACAAAGACAGGAAGGTTTTCTGGGAGCGAGGAAAGCAGTCGGTCCTGATAATCCCGCTTAAGGTCGACAATGAATTGGAAGGTCTGTGTGTATTCTCTATGCGCCGGGAAAGGCGGAAGTGGTCTGCTGGGACGATCGCGGAGCTAAAGCTCGTTGCAGAAAACCTGGCTTGCGCGATTGCACGTTCGCGGGCGGTTGTTCAAATTTGCCAGCTCAAGGAGCAACTTCAGCAAGAAAATCTGTACCTATGGGAAGAGGTCAGACTCGCGCACAGTTTTGATGAAATAGTCGGCGAAGACCCCAAACTGAGAAGGTGCTTATCGGCGGTCGAGAAAGTCGCTGCAACGGACGCCACGGTTCTTATCCTTGGGGAAACCGGAACCGGCAAGGAGCTCATCGCACATGCAGTACATAAACTAAGCGCTCGACGAGACAGGCCGATGGTGAAAGTGAACTGTCGAACACTGTCTGCCAACCTAATTGAAAGCGAACTTTTCGGGCACGAAAAAGGTGCATTTGCGGGGGCACAAACCCAACGACGCGGCCGAATTGAATTAGCGAACACCGGTACGCTATTTCTGGATGAAATCGGAGAATTGCCCATCGAGCTGCAAAACAAGTTACTGCGTGTCTTGCAGACCGGGGAATTTGAGCGTCTTGGTGGAACCGAGACGCTTCAAACCAACGTGCGCCTCATAGCTGCCACCAATCGCAACTTGATACATTCGATCGAGCGCGGCGAGTTTCGGTCCGACCTTTACTATCGGATATGTAGTTTTCCGATTCACGTTCCAGCTTTGCGGGATCGCAAAGGCGACATTCCGTTGCTTGCAGCGCACTTCGTGCGCAAGCATGCAAAGATTCTTGGCAAGAGAGTCGATGCCATTTCGGCAAAGTCGCTTCGCGAGCTGTCGCAGTACGCATGGCCAGGGAATATTCTCGAGCTAGAAAGTACAATTAAACGGTGCTTAATCTCATTTACCGATGGTTCCGTTCTCGAACTTCCAGATGATCTGCCGTGGGCTGGAAAAGATGATTGTGTGGGTTTGAATTTCTCAATAGACATAGGAACGGAACTCGCCATTGTAGAACGCTCGTACATAACGAATGTACTTGAACACACAGGATGGAAGATTTCAGGCGATGGAGGCGCCG
>JAOTUB010000026.1 GCA_029864095.1 Gammaproteobacteria bacterium
GAAGTCCCAATGATGATATGCCCTGAGCATCAAGGTCATCCAACCCTGAGCCGTGCTGCGCGCCAGTACGACACCACACGACAGCGACATTGGATTCATCACGCCGCCCTGAGCACTTCGACAGGCGGCGCGTTGATGGCGCCGCGCGCAGCAACAAATCCACTCGCACAAACGATGGTCACACCGGCCGCGACGCCCACGGCCCACAATAATGGATTGAACTCGTACGGCAACTCGAACAGCTGAACCGCCACGATCGCAGCGAGTATCGATGCGCCTGCCGCCGCGAGAACACCTGCCGCTACGCCGAGTGCCGCAAATTCCGCCATCACCCCCGCGAATACCGTGCGTTTGCGTGCGCCCAGCGCGCGCAGCATCGCACTTTCGAAGCGCCGTTCGTCGATTGTCGACTGTACCGCCGCAAACAGCACCGCAATCCCAGCCGCGAGCGTAAAAACGAACACGGCCTGCACCGCCAGGCTCGCTTTCTCGATGATGCCGCGCACTTGCTGCAATATTGAATCTAGGTCGATTACCGAAATGCTCGGATGCGCACGCACCAGCTGTACAAGAACCGGCTGCTGCTCCCTTTCAATTCGCAGACTCGAAATGTAGGTCGTTGGCATCCCATCGAGTGCACCTGGCGAGAAAACCATGAAGAAATTGGGTTGAAACGAATCCCAGTTGACTTTGCGGATGCTGGCAACCGTAACCTCGAGCTCCTGCCCCGCAATCACGAACGTCATCCGGTCGCCGATGACCAGCCCGGTATCTGTGGCGGCCTCCTCCTCAACGGACACCAGCGGCGGCCCTTCGTAGTTAGCTGGCCACCACTGTCCCGCGACGATTTCATTGCTGGAGGATAGTGTCGAGGCGAACGACAGGTTTGCCTCGCGATTGGCCATCCATTGTCCATCGGGTGTGGGGTACTCGCGCTCTTTAACGGACTCACCGTTGATCGTCGACATCCTTGCGCGTACAAGCGGCACGAATTCGGGGACGTCGATGCCGGCCACGCGATAGATCTCTGCGACGGAATCGATTTCGTGCGGCTGGATGTTAATCATGAAATGATTCGGCGCGTTTTCATCGAGCGTCTGCCGCCAACCTTCCAGCAAGTCCGTGCGGACGATGGTCAGGAGGAGCAGCACCGTCAAACCGAGTCCGAATGCCACGACCTGCACTGCGCTGTCGCGGCCCCGTCGCGCCACGTTTGCCAGTCCATAGCGCCAGGCGACGCCGACGCCGGAACGAAATCGCCCCATCGTCGCTACGAGGCCCCGGCCGACAACATACAACGCGGCGGCGATAATCACGATGCCACCGAGCAAAATAACGAGCATCTTGGCGTCGCCGACTGCACGGTATAGCAGCGCGGCAACCGCCGCCAGCGAAAGTCCGGCGACGAGCACACGCGACGGCGCTGGCGGCATTGCATCATGCCGCAGCACGCGAAGTGGTGGCGTATTGCGCAATTGAATCAGCGATGGCAGTGCGAAACCGACGAGCAGCACGAGCGCGCTGCCGCACGCCAAAACAACCGGCATCGGTCCGACACCGGGCAGATCGCTCGCAATCAGGTCCGACAAGAGCCACGACAGGACTTCCTCAGCCGCATAACCGATGACGCTGCCGACAACGACTCCGCCCAGTCCGAGCAGCAAGAGCTGCAGCACGGCGACAGCGATCACGAAGCGCTGTGTTGCGCCGAGGCTCTTCATCAGTGCGACTGTATCCATGCGCCGGTGCGCAAAGCGCCGTGCTGACATCGCGATCGCCACTGCACTCAGCAGCAAACTGATCACTGCGGTCAGTGACAGGAAACGCTGTGCCCTATCGGCGGCATTGTTCGCCCGGTCGCTGCTTTCCTCGCGATTCGTAGCGCGCAGCGATTCAGGCAAATCGTCCTGAATAGCTTCGTTGAATGCGTCGACGTCCTTGTCATCTCCTGCGACCAACAAAGCGTAGCCGACCCGGCTGCCGACATTGATCAGGCCGGAATCCGGGATATCTCCGATGTTCATCAACAGCGAGGGCGCAAGGGACGCAAACCCAATTGACTGGTCCGGTCGATACGTCAGAACCGCGGTAACGAGAAGATTCAATTCGCCAACGGTCAGCCTGTCGCCAACATCGGCATCTACCCTAGCCAGCAACGCGCCATCCGCCCATATTTCGCCGCGTGGAGGGATACCAGAAACGACACGCTGTTCGCCGAACAGTGTGTCGGCAACGCGCACGTTACCGCGCAGCGGGTAGGTTTCGCTGACGGCCTTGATTGTAGCCAGTGCGCTCAGGTCGCCCGAGAATACGACGCTTGGGAATGTATTCGTCTCCGCCGTGCGTAATTTATACGCCGCCGCTTTGGCATTCCAGATTTCGGGTATGGGCTCCTGTGAGCGCAGTCGCAGGTCCGCGGCCAGCACTTCGTTCGCCTGACGAGCGACGGCCTTGCCGATCCGATCCGTCAGGAATCCGACTGCGGTCAGTGCGCCAACTGCCAGCGCTACCGCGGCCAGCAATACCAGTACTTCTCCCGATCTGAGCTCCCGGCCAAAACTGCGCAATGCAAAGCTGATCGCCTTCACGTGGACACCTTGCTGTCGCTGACGAGCCTTCCCGTGTCCAGACTCAGAACGCGATCGCATCGCTCGGCAAGTGAAATGTCGTGAGTTACAAGAACCAGTGTCGTCGACGAGCTGCGGTTCAACTCGAACATCAGATTCATAATGTTGTTGCCGGTGCGACTGTCGAGATTGCCCGTCGGCTCATCCGCGAACAACACTGCGGGCTCGGTCGCGAACGCACGCGCGATGGCGACGCGCTGCTTTTCACCGCCCGACAGCTGCGCCGGATAATGCCGCCAGCGATCACTGAGTCCGACTTTGTCGACGATGTCGAGCGCCGCGCGACGCGCACCCTCACTGCCGGCCAGCTCGAGCGGTAACATAATATTTTCCAGCGCATTTAGTGATGGTACGAGATGGAACGACTGAAAAACGAAACCGACGCTCGCAGCCCGGACGCGCGCCCGGCCATCTTCATCGAGTTCGCTCAGATTCGTACGGTTCAGCTCGACATACCCACGCGTTGGCAAGTCAAGCCCGGCGAGCAATGCGAGCAGTGTCGACTTGCCGGCTCCTGACGGCCCAACGACAGCGACTGACTCGCCGGTGGTAATGTTGAAACTGACGTCCGCCAGAATGGTCAGAGTACCCTCTGGACTGCTAACCTCTTTACTGATGTCATGTGCCGCGAGAACTGCGACGTTGTCGGTTGATCGATTCCCCATGCGAAGATTTGTTGTCCTTGTTGTTTTGCTGCTGGCCGTCAATGCGCACGGCACGGAGACCCCAACCGTACTCATATTCGGTGACAGCCTCAGTGCGGGATTCGGTATAGACGTTGACCAATCCTGGACCGCATTGTTGCAACAGCGTCTGGATGAGCAAGGGTACGAATATCGTGTGGTCAATGCCAGCATCAGCGGCGAAACCACCGAGGGCGGCGCAACGAGGATTCAGCGGGCGCTCGACAACTTTGACCCAGCGCTGGTAATTCTGGAGCTTGGCGGTAATGATGGCCTCAGGGGCTTTCCCCCAAGCACGGTGAAGGGCAATCTCGACAGGATTATTCGCGCGAGCCAAGACTACGGGGCAGCCGTCGTAATGCTGGGCATACGCATTCCGGCGAACTACGGGCCACGCTACACAACCGCGTTCGAGAATGTCTTTCGCGAGCTCGCGGCCGAACTCGAGGTTCCGTGGATCGAGTTCTTTATGGACGGGATAGCGCTTGACACCGAGCTGATGCAGGCGGACGGCATTCATCCAAATGCTGCGGCCCAACCGATTCTGCTGGACAATGCGTGGCCGATAATCAACGAGGTATTGCAGAACTGATGAAACCCCAAGTGGATAAAATCTGGCTCAAGTCCTACCCGGATTACGTTCCTGCGGAACTGCCCCCCGCCCCGTTCCGCTCTGTCCGGGAGCTGTTCGAGCATGCTTTTGACGCGCACCCCGAGCGGCCGGC
Organism: Gammaproteobacteria bacterium; assembly: GCA_029864095.1. GTDB lineage: Bacteria > Pseudomonadota > Gammaproteobacteria > Steroidobacterales > Woeseiaceae > UBA1847. The sequence goes on from JAOTUB010000026.1 coordinate 4,036, forward strand.
TTACAGCAACATGGGCAGGACGCTGACGTATCGGCAGCTGGACGAGCTGTCGATGAACTTCGCTTGTTACCTGCAGCAGGTTCTCGGACTGACACGCGGCGAGCGCGTCGCGATTATGTTGCCAAATATTCTTCAATACCCGGTCGCGCTGTGCGGCATTTTTCGTGCCGGTCTCGTGGTCGTCAACGTCAATCCGATGTATACGGCACGCGAACTCGAACATCAACTCAAGGATTCCGGCAGCAAGTGCATCGTCATTCTCGAGAACTTCGCACAAACACTCGAGCAGGTTATCGCGAATACCGCCGTCGAACAGATAGTCACGACCGGCATTGGTGACCTGCTCAGCTTTCCGAAAGGCATGTTTACGAACTTGGTCCTGCGTCATGTAAAGAAGGCCGTGCCGAAGTGCTCGCTTCCGGGCAGCGTGTCGTTCAAGGCAGCGTTGAAAGCCGGTGAAAAACCCACGCTCGAGCATGTTGAACTCGGGTTTGCCGACATCGCTTTCCTGCAGTACACGGGCGGCACGACGGGCGTCTCGAAAGGTGCGATGCTCAGTCACCGCAACATGGTGCGAAACGTGCAGCAGTCGATGGCGTGGCAGGGCCCGGCGTATGACGAATTTGAGTACATCATCGCCATAACGGCACTGCCGCTTTATCACATCTTCTCACTGCAGGGTAACTGCCTGACGGTAATGGCCCAGGGCGGGCTGAATGTCCTGATCACGAATCCACGTGACTTCGAAGGCTTCGTCAAGACAATCGCGAAGTATCCGTTTAACTTGTTCTCGGGTGTCAACACGATGTTTGCATCGCTTATGAATACGCCCGGCTTCGATAAGGTCGACTTCAGTTCACTGCGCGTCTGCATTGGCGGCGGTATGGCCGTGCAGCCGGCGGTCGCCCGGGACTGGGAGAAAGCCACCGGCAATACGATTTTGCAAGGCTACGGCCTGACCGAAACCTCTCCGGCCGCCGTCGTTAACCCGGTCGGGGCCAAATTTACGGGCTCGATCGGTCTGCCAATATCATCGACTGACGTCATGATCTGCGACGACGATGGCAATCCGCTGGCCATCGGTGAGCTTGGCGAAATCTGCATCAAGGGACCGCAGGTCATGGAAGGTTACTGGCAGCGCCCGCAGGAGACTGCCGACGTCATGTTGCCGGGCGGCTGGTTGAAGACCGGCGACGTCGGGCGCATGGACGAGGATGGCTACATCTTCATTGAAGATCGCAAAAAAGACATGATTTTGGTGTCAGGGTTCAACGTGTACCCCAACGAAATCGAGAACGTCGTCGTCGAAATGCCGGGCATTCTCGAAGCGGCTGCGATCGGCATCGAAGATGAGCGCTCGGGCGAAATCGTCAAGCTGTTCGCGGTGCGGACAGATCCGAGCATCACGGAACAAGACGTAATCGACCATTGCCGCAAGAACCTGACGAACTACAAGCGACCCAAAATCGTCGAGTTTCGCGACGAGTTACCGAAGACCAACGTCGGCAAAATTCTGCGCCGCGCCTTGCGCGACGCGTAGATTGGCCACGATTTGCGTGGTTTATTGAAGGGGTGAGCGGCATGATCAGACACTTGCGCAAACTGTTACCGGTTTTTTTGGTTTTATTTGGCTTTGCTGCCGGCATGGCCGCAACCTCGCCACTGGACCCGGTGCGCGCCGCACCGCACATTTATGAAGTCGCTTTCGAAACTGAGCGGGTTCGCGTGCTTCGCAGAACAATACGCAATGGCGAAACTTCGCCGCTAGTCGAACAGCCTGACCGCGTCGTCGTTTATCTCAATCCATGTGCCTGGTTGGTCGAGGAATACGACGGTAGCAAGCGCATGGAGTCGTTCAAGTTCGGCACGCCGGTCTGGGCGCCCGCCGAGACGCACGGCGGAAAAACCGCCTCCGTAATCCAGCAGTGCAGCGTCATCGAGATCGAGCTGAAGTAGTCGCTTGCGGCCCGGTGGGTGGTTACCTTCATCGCTCGCTACGCTTTACTTGCGGTAAGCACCCACCGGAGCACGAACTACTGCTGGTGGTAGCTCGGACTCATTTCGTGCACTGCGTCGACGAGAACGGCGACGTTATCCGGGTCGACGTCCGGCGTGATGCCGTGACCGAGGTTGAAGACGTGTCCGGGACCCGTGCCGTAACTTGCGAGCGTATCCGCCACACCCTGGCGGATAACCTGCGGCGATTCCCGCAATGTCGCCGGATCGAGGTTGCCCTGCAGAGCTACCTTGTCTTCGACATAGCCTCGTGCCGTAGCAAGCTCTGTCGTCCAGTCGACGCCGAGCGCATCGCATCCCGTAGCCACCATGTCGGTAAGCAGCGGACCGGCACCTTTGGTAAACAATATCACCGGGACTCGCCTGCCTTCGCTCTCGCGCGTCAAACCATCGACGATCTTTTGCATGCTGGCGAGTGAAAAGCGCCGGTAATCATCCGGCTCGAGTGCAGCGCCCCAGGTGTCGAATACCATCACGACCTGTGCGCCAGACTCAATTTGGGCATTCAGATAATTGACGGTGGTCCTGGCGACTGTATCGAGCAGCGCATCGAGCGTTTTTGGTTCCTCTGCGGCCAGGCCCTTGATTGTCCTGAACTCGCGGCTCGAGCCGCCTTCAACCATGTAGGTGCCTACTGTCCATGGACTGCCGGCAAACCCGATCAACGGCACGCGGCCGTCCAGCTCGCGCCGTATGGTCCGGACCGCATCGAAGACGTACGCCAGATCGTCTGCCACGTCGATTTGGCGTAGCTTGCGGATGTCGCCGGCCGAGCGAACCGGTCGCTCGAATTTCGGCCCCTCGCCGGTCTCGAAATATAGCCCAAGCCCCATCGCGTCCGGCACCGTGAGGATGTCCGAGAACAGAATTGCTGCATCCAGCTTGTAACGCCGCAGCGGCTGCAGGGTCACCTCGCAAGCCAGTTCGGGGTTGCGGCACAAGCTCATGAAGTCACCCGCCCGGGCGCGAACTTCGCGATACTCGGGCAGGTAACGACCCGCCTGGCGCATGATCCACAGCGGCGTCCGCTCGACGGGCTCGCGCAGCAACGCGCGCAGCAACAGATCGTTCTGCAGCTCAATCATGCGCCCGCCACCTGTGCCGCGATTGTCTTCTGCACAGCCTCGGCTGTCGCGCGCGGGCTTGCAGCGTCGCGAATCGGCCTGCCGATTACAATGTAGTCGGCGCCATTGGCGAACGCCTTCTCGACGCTCACAACACGTTTCTGGTCACCCGCGGGCTTGTTGTCAACCGGGCGGATGCCCGGTGTGACAACAATCAACTTCGGATCGACAAGCTCACGAAGTCTGGGCACTTCGAGACCTGACGAAATGACGCCGTCGCATCCGGCTTCGAGTGCGCGCCGGGCGCGTGACAATACAAGATCTCCCACATCGCAATCGAAACCGAGATCATCAAGATCGCCACGATCCAGGCTGGTCAACACCGTAACCCCGAGCACTTTGAGCGTATCGCCTTTGTTTTTCGCTGCGGCTTCCATGATCGATTGGTTACCGTGCACTGTCACGAAGCTCGCGCCTCTATCCTTGAGGGCGCGAACAGCTGAGCCAACCGTAGCCGGAATATCGAAGAACTTGAGGTCACAGAATACTTTCTTGTCCCTGGCCAGCATCCAGTCCAGCAACTCGAAGTAGCCGCCGCTCATCATCAGCTCGAGACCGATCTTGTAAAACGTCACGGTGTCGCCGAGTTCATCGGCGAGCGAGCGCGCCCGATCGCAGTCAGGCACGTCCATCGCGAAAATCAATCGGTCTTTGACGGGAATCGTGTTGTCGATCACTTGCTAGCCTCTTTGTTCGTTGTACCGGCGCGGGCGCCGGCGCATTCTAACAGAGCCATCGCATCAGTTTGCCCCGATCAGCCGCCTGTGCTCGGAAATCGCGTAGCGGTCGGTCATGCCGGCAACGTAGTCCGCGATAATCCTGGCGCGATCGGCCTCATCCTCGCGCGCTGCCCGTTCGGCAAACTCGGTCGGCATGTTCTGCACATCACTTGCGTAAAGTTCGAACAGCTCACGAATGATCGTCTGAGCCCGGCGTGTCATCTCAAGTTTTTGCTCGTGCGAATACAAAAACCGGCTAAGAAACCGCTTCAGCAAAACGTGTTGCTCGTGGATTTCGTCAGACATCGCAACCAGCGGTTTGCCGGCGCGTCGAATATCGTCGATTGATTGCGGACCCAAAGCATCGATTTTGCCCTGCGTGGTTTCGATCAGATCGGTGACGACGGTGCCGATCATGCGGCGGATGACTTCATAGATAAGGCGGCGATCTTCAAGGTCAGGATACCGTTGATGTACGCGGTCAAAGGCGGTCGCGAAAAGCGGTTGCTCCCGCAATTGCTCAAGGCTAAGCAGTCCCGCCCGAAAGCCATCGTCGACGTCATGATTGTTGTACGCAATTGCGTCAGCTATGTTGGCAAGCTGTGCCTCGAGGCCTGCCTGCTCGCGATTGATAAACCGTTCACCGACGTCCCCGAGTTCGCGGGCATTGCGCACCGAACAGTGCTTGAGTATCCCTTCGCGCGTCTCGAACATCAGGTTCAGTCCGGGAAAATCAGCGTACTTGGCCTCGAGTTCGTCTACAACGCGCAGTGACTGCAAATTATGTTCGAACCCACCAAAGTCGCGCATGCAGGCGTTCAATTCGTCCTGACCTGCGTGGCCGAATGGTGTGTGGCCCAGGTCGTGTGCCAGGCAAATCGCCTCGGTAAGCGGCTCGTTCAGTCGCAGGGCGCTCGCAACTGATCGGCCAATCTGCGACACCTCCAGCGAATGTGTCAGACGCGTGCGGTACAAGTCGCCCTCGTGATTGACGAAAACCTGCGTCTTGTACATCAGACGACGAAAAGCCGTGGAGTGAATAATGCGATCGCGGTCACGCTGATACTCGCCGCGGTACTTCGCGGCAGGCTCTTCGTGGCGCCTGCCACGGCTTTGATTTTCGTTTGCCGCGTAGGGCGCAAGCTGCACGAGCATCAATCGGCAGCCTCGAGAATGCGCCGCAATAGAGTCTCATCGTACTCAGAGGTAACGGTTGCCTCTCCCAGTCTGTGCAGCAACGCGAAGCGCAGCGTTTTTCGCAGAACCTTTTTATCCATGCCCATTGCGGCGAGCATCTTTTGGGCGCCAATAGCCGGCGGCCGGCTCGGCAAATCCGCGGCACGGATCAGTCGGCGCAGCCGGCTCAGCTCGACGGACCCGACGCCGCTCAGCTCCGCAGCCATCAGCATTCCGGCGGCAACAGCCTCGCCGTGCAGCCACTTGCCGTAGCCCTGGCAATGCTCGATTGCGTGCCCGAATGTATGACCGAAGTTCAGGATAGCCCGCCGACCCGCCTCGCGCTCGTCTGCCGCGACGACCTCGGCCTTGATTTCACATGAGCGTTGCACGGCGTATGCCAACGCATCCGGATCTCTCTCGAGTAAGGCCGGCATGTTCTGCTCGAGCCAACCAAGAAAGGTCACGTCGGCAATAGCGCCATACTTGATCACTTCGGCCAGGCCAGCCTTCAGTTCGCGGTCGGGCAGTGTATCCAACGTCGCCGTATCAATCAGCACGACCCTGGGTTGATGAAACGCGCCGATCAGGTTCTTGCCCTGCGGGTGGTTAACGCCGGTCTTACCGCCGACTGACGAATCCACCTGCGCGAGCAACGTCGTAGGCACCTGAATGAAAGCAATGCCGCGCATGTAACAAGCGGCCGCGAATCCTGCGATGTCACCAACCACGCCACCGCCAAGTGCAATGATCGTCGTATCGCGGTTCGCTTTGCTTGCTACGAGCTTGTCGAACACAGAAGCCGTCGTCTCGATAGTCTTGAACGCTTCGCCGTCGGGCAGATTGATAGACTCTACGCTGCAGCCGTGAACGTTGACCATGACTTTGTCGAGATACAGTGGCGCCACCGTCTCGTTACTGACCACGAGACATTCCGATCCCGCGAGATACGGCTGCAAATCAAAACCACCCCCGAGCAGCCCACGCCCGATGACGATCGGATAACTCCGATCGCCGAGCTCGACGTTGATGATTCGGTTCGTGGGCATCCGGATAGAGTACCGCATAGGTGCGCCACCGGGTATGCGCGCTCGCTTAACCTCGCCTTTACAGCCTTTCGAAAATCTCGTCAGCGACGGCCCTGACCTTGCGGCCATCGGTCTCGACGATCAGATCGGCAATCTCCCGATACATCGGATCCCGCACACTCATGAGGTCCTCCAGTATCTGCCGCGGATCGCCGTTTTCGAGCAATGGCCGGCTGCGGCCGCGCTGGGTTCTCGCCAGCTGCTGGTCCACCGTCGTGTGCAGGTAAATCACGCAGCCGCGGGCGCCGAGGTGGCTGCGATTTTGCGGATCGACGACAGCGCCCCCGCCGGTCGCGAGCACGATGCCCTCGATTTTCGACAGGTCGTCGATTACTTTGGCTTCTCGCTTGCGAAAGCCTTCTTCGCCTTCCTTCTCGAAAATAAACGGAATGTCGACGCCCGTACGGGACTCGATTTCATCGTCACTATCCATGAAGTTCAGGTGCAACATTCGCGCAAGCTGTCGCCCGACAGCTGATTTGCCTGCGCCCATCGGGCCGATCAGAAACAGGTTTTGTGGAGGTCTCATATCAGGGATAGTTTACTGTGTGAACTTCTCTGCTGTGATATCAGGGGTAATCAAATGATTTGCCCCCGATATGAGAAAGCCAACCCGGAGGTTGGCTTTCGTCACAATGTTGCTGGCAAAAGCTTAATAGATGCTCGAGCCTTCCTCAAGAATTCTAGGTGTTACGAATATCAGCAGCTCCGCCTTGTTGTCGACGCGGGTCTTGCTTCTGAACATCGCACCAAGGAAAGGAATGTCGCCGAGGAACGGTACTTTGTTGATAGTCTCACGACGCTCTGTCTCGTAAATACCGCCCAAAACGATGGTCTGTCCGTCCGAGACAAGTACCTGAGTCTCTATTGCACGGGTGTCTATGCTCGGTACCGTGCCGCCGAGGCCACCCGTCGAAATGATGTCGCCGACGTTGTCTTTGTGAACCATGAGATCCATGATGATGTTGTTATCCGGGGTAATCTGTGGCGTAACAGTCAGACTCAGCACAGCCTTCTTGAACTGAATTGTCGTCGCGCCTGAAGAGGCAGACTGCTGATACGGAATTTCCACACCCTGTTCGATGCGCGCTTCCTTCTGGTTTGCGGTAATCACCCGTGGCGTTGATACGATCTCACCGCGGCCCTCGGCCTCAAGAGCGGTGAGTTCAAGGTCGACGAGATATTCACTCTCCAGCACGGCGAGCGCGAAACGTCCTGCCGCATCGGCAATTGGAACGTTGACATTATAGCGATTGCCAAGCTGCGGCAGCTCAATCGGGAAGATCGTGCCGTTCGCAGGATCCGCAAGATTGTCGAGCACCGAATTGACCATAGTATCGGTGCCGGTACCAGAGCCGGAAATAACGGTAACGCCGTCGGTGCTGTTTTCGTCATACGCTGTCACGCCAAGGCGAATACCAAGATCGCGGCTGAAGTCATCATTCACAACCACGATGCGCGATTCGATGAGTACCTGCTTGATCGGGATATCGAGCGTAGTCACCAGGCGACGAATATTTTGCAGGCGCTCGGCCGTGTCTTGGACAAGCAGCGTATTGGTGCGGTCGTCGACCGCTATGCTGCCGCGATCCGACAATAGCGAGTTAGCGGCACCGCCGCCGCCACTGATAAGATTGGAGAGATCGGTCGCCTTCGCATAGTTAACTTGCAGAAACTCCGAATAAAGTGGTTCGAGTTCGCTAATAGCCTGCTTGGCCTCGAGGTCAGCCGTTTCGCGTGCAGCAATTTCTTCAGCAGGCGCTACGATAATGACGTTGCCATTCTGGCGCATGTCCAGACCCTTCGTCGTCATGACGATATCAAGAGCCTGATCCCAGGGTACGTTTCTAAGGCGAAGCGTCACGTTACCCTGCACCGTATCGGAGACAACAATGTTGCGACCTGATGTCTCCGCAAGCAGCTGCAAAACAGCGCGCGTTTCAATGTCCTGGAAATTCAGCGTCAGGCGCTGACCTTCATATTCTTTGGTCTCCGAGAACAGGTTCGAACCTTCCTCGGTTTCAGCCGCGACCGGGTTGACCTCGATCGTGAATTCATTGTCCGACTGGTAGGCAAGCTGCTCATACTTGCCATCCGCCGATATTACGATGCGCGTATCCAGATTTGTACGCAGCGTGTCCACGGTCGTGACCGGCGTCGCGAAGTCCATGACATCGAGACGACGCATCAGCTCGGCCGGGAGACCCGTATCCTTGAAAATAGCGACGACGCGGCCGCCTTCCTGGCGGATGTCAACCGGGGTTGACGGGTCTGACAGGTTCACTATCACGCGACCGCCGCCGTCTCGAGTGCGTCGGAAATCGACGCTGGTGATGGAGCGAGCGCTGCTGCCCGCACTGGCATACGACGGTTGCGACGGTACGTTGCTGGCGAACTGGGTGGTTCCTGCACTGTAATCGTCACCGGTGCCGAGAGTGATTGTCACGGTATTGCCGCTCGCGCGCGTCTCGTACGCGACCATCGAGTCCAGATTCAGGACAACGCGCGTCCGGCCGTTGGCCTCTGCCGTCAGAACCGTATCAAGCGGACCAATATTGACGTCACGGCGGCGCGATGTAAGCCCAAGTGTCGTATTGGGCAGGTCGAGCGCAATTCGCGCCGGATCGTCGATCGTGAAAGCGAGTGGCTCGGGGGCCGTCCCACTCATGATCAACTTCAGCTCCACCCGCTGTCCGGGCAGGCTCTGGACCTGAATGTCCTGCAACCGGTTACCTTCCTGTGCGTTTGCAGAGAATCCCGCAAACAACAGGAAAGTAACCTGTGCCAACGCGGTCAGCTTCAGCACTAAGCTACGTCCGACCGACTGTTTGATTTTGAGCATCATTCCAATTACTCCCAGTTCCATTCAGGCATCAGTCCGAGAGACTTATGGCGGCATCTCTTTCGATGTAACCGCCGATCCCGTCAGAAATAATTTCTACGATTTCGATTTCAGATTCATTGATGTCATCAATTCGTCCGTCGTTTTGTCCGACATAATTGCCGGGCACGACGCGGTGAATCAGGCCGTCAGCTGTTTGTAGCAAGCCGTACATCGTTTCCCCGATATACAGTGTTCCAACCATCCTCAAGGTGTCGAGGGGGAAGCTCTCGAGGAACTCTCGACTCCGCTCCTGATCAGGCCGAATGCCACCGCCAGCACCAGACGTTGTCGCCTGTGGCGTATCGGGCACGAATGGCGAGCGTATACCTTCCGCATCAGCGACGTAGGTAAAGACCTCGTACGGCGTGATCTCCGGCAGTGGCTCGATGCGCCCGCCTGGACGTGCCTTGACCTCATTTACATACTGATCAAGATCATCCATGTCACCGCCGCATGCGGCCAGCCCGAGCAAAGCCGTTGCCAATAACAGCCCGTGAGTCAGGCAATTTCGGATTTTGAGAGCAGTCTGCGTCATCATTCTGCCTCCTCATCCATGTAGCGATAGGTCTTTGCCGTCACTTCTATGCTCAAGCGGTCGAAAGACTCAGCGCCTTCCGGCGTAATGTTTATGTCGTGCAGCGTAACGATACGCGGCAGCGCAGCTACGCCGCTGACGAAATTCGCGATCTCATGATAGCCGCCGGACAGACGTATTTTAATCGGCTTCTCGGCATAAAAGTCCCGCGGGATCTCGGGCTGCGGCTGAAACAGCTTTTCCTGCAGGCCCGATGCCAGTCCCGTCTGCGAAATATCGACGATCAGGCTTGGAATCTCGGTCTCGCCGGGAAGCTGCCTTAGCATTGTGCCAAATGACTGTTCAATCTGGGCAAGCTGCGCCTTGTATGCATCATAATTCGCCGCTTTGCGCTGTTTGTTCTCGAATGTGACACGCAGTGTCTGCTCATCATCCTGCGCGCGCTGCAATTGCGGCGCTTTGTCCTTCACGATCGTGAAGTAAACCCCGAGACCCAGCACGACGATAAATGCAGCGACGATGACGGCAGCGCGAAACGCAAGTGGCCAGCGACCAACGTCATTGATGTCAAGGCTTTTTAGCTCTTCAACAACGTTCATTGCATCATCTCCATATCATCCTCGCCTGTGCGTTCCTGCTTCAGGAACACGACGAACTCGGCCTGACGTGACGCGCCCGACTGCGTCGTCTCAACACGATCAACCTCGGGATCGCCCATCCACTCCGAGGCGTCGATTTGTCGCATTAGTGCGGACACGCGCGTGCTCGACTGCGCGATTCCGCGAACTTCGACTCGCATGCCTTGCTGCTTCATACCCGTGAGATATACGCCCTCTGGTAATTGTCGCGCGACCTCATCAAACAGATGAACGATCTCCGGACGGCTCTTCTGCAATTGCTCGATAATCTCCATGCGCGCCAGCAAACGCTCTTTCTGTCGCTCGAGACCATCGATTTCCGTAATACTCTTTTGCAATTCGGCGATCTCGTTGGTCAAGCGCTGATTGCGATCTTCCTGATTCGAGATCATCTGCGCGTAAGCAAACATTATGAGTAGAACACCGGCGATAGCTACGACAACACCGCCGGCCATCGCAACACCGAAGTCGCGTTGACGCTTTTTGCGTTCTTCCTCGCGCCAGGGGAGTAGATTAATACGTGGCATATTAGTCGAAGCTCCTTAGTGCAAGGCCACATGCAGTCAGTAATGCTGTCGCATCTTTGTGCACGCCTTGTGATTTGGCTTTAGACGAAATTTTCATCTGGCCAAGCGGATCGCCGATTTCCGTCGGAATACCTACGCGACTGGAAATGACATCGGCAATCCCCGGAATATTGGCACAGCCGCCGCAGACCAGAATCATATCCGGCTGTTCACGACCGCCGCCCGACGCCAGATAAAATTGCAATGAACGACTAACCTGCTGGGTCATGTCATCGATAAACGGCTCGAGAACCTCCGGCTGGTAGTTGCTGGGCAAGCCGCCTTGCTTTTTGGCCCGGCCGGCATCTTCCATCGACAAACCGTAAGTACGCATGATTTCTTCGGTGAGTTGTTGGCCACCAAAGTTGAAATCACGCGTGTAAACGACCCTGAGGTCCTTGAGCACACTGAACGTCGTGCTACTGGCGCCAATGTCGACGACCGCAACAGATTGTCCCATGCCACCGTCGGGAATCTGGTGGCTGAGCAACTGACATGCATTCTCGAGCGCGAACGCTTCGACATCGACGACGTGTGTCACCAGTCCCGCTGCGTTAACAGCTGCCTGTCGCTGCTCGACGTTGTCCGTACGTGTTGCAACGAGCAGCACGTCCATCAACTCGGGGTCCTTCTCGTTCGGGCCGACGATTTCGTAGTCGAAGCTGACCTCTTCCATCGGGAACGGAATGTACTGGTCAGCCTGAATCTCGACCTGGCCTTCGAGATCTCTCTCCGAGAGGCTCGACGGCATCTGAATGACCTTGGTGATGGCCGCATCGCCGCTGATAGCTACCGCGACGTCTGTCGCTTTTGCACCAGCGCGCTTGGCAGCGCGGCGTATAGCTTCACCGACGGCCTTGGCATCGACAATCGCCTTTTCGCTGACCGAGCTCGGTGGTGTGGGTTCTGCTGAGTACGACTCGACACGGTAGCGCTTTCCGCTCTGCGACAGCTCTATGAGCTTCACCGACGATGTCGTGATATCGAGGCCCAACAGTGGTTGAGTTTTTTTCCGGAAAAGCACGTATTTTTCCTTCTAGGTCGGTAAGTTGCGAGCCAAATGTAGTCTAGGCCTCAGCAAATCGATTTAACTATATATCAACAAAATGTTAAATAAAACGTGACTTTGTTCACGATCCAGGGATCCGTATGGTATGCCGGCCGCCGGGCTGATTCCGTGAACTGGTCGTCGGCCCCAACGTACGAGCAGACCACACCCCGTTTTGGGCCCATATTGCGGCCCTCGGCTTACTTGCTATGATCTGCCTTCTGCGCCTTGGGATCACGGGCCATATGCCCGTGATATGCCACAATTCCTGCACCAAACGGACACCACAGTACTAATTAATAGCCAGGGCAGACGCTGCAGCTGACGCAGTGTTTGCCCCTTAAGCGTCGGAAATACCGCCAGCGACTATGCAAACCCCGCAAAAATCCTACGGAAATACACGTCACAAATCGCGACGCCGGCTCATTCGTGCGCTGATCATCCTGGTCGGCCTTGGCCTTGCGGCCACGATCGGGGGCATCGCCGCCGTTATCGGTGCCTATTACTACGTTGCACCGGGCCTGCCGGCGGCGGAAACTATTCGCGATATTCCGCTGCAGATTCCGCTCAGGGTCTTCAGCCGCGACGGATACCTGATTTCCGAGATCGGCGAGAGGCGCCGTATCCTGGTTACCTACGACGAGGTGCCCACGCATGTGGTTGACGCCTTCGTCGCCGCCGAGGATCAGCGTTTCTGGGTACATCCCGGCATCGATTACCGGGGTATTCTAAGAGCGCTCTTTCAACTGATCTCGACCGGCAACATCGAGAGTGGCGGCAGCACGCTGACCCAGCAGCTCGCGCGGAGCTATTTCCTGAACCTCGATCAGACCATCGAGCGCAAGTTCAAGGAGGCGTCTCTCGCGATCAGAATCGAACGGGAATTCACGAAGGAACAGATCATGGCGCTGTTCCTCAATAAAATGTTCTTCGGTCAACGCGCCTATGGCGTCGCCGCGGCCGGCCAAGTGTATTTCAACAAGGATTTGCGGGACCTCAGCGTCGCCGAAGCGGCAACCCTGGCCGGTGTTCTGCCCGCACCGTCGCGTTACAACCCGGTACGCAGCGTCGCTAACGCAGAGATGCGGCGCGAGTATGTGCTGGGACGGATGCGCGATCTCGACTATATCGATGAGGATACCTACGACGAGGCCATTGCGACGCCTGTCGAATCGCAGATGCACGGCGCGGCCGTCGAACTCAACGCGCCCTACGTTGCAGAATTGGCGCGGCGCGAAATGTTGCGGCGTTACGGTGAGGCGACCTATACCGCCGGTTATCAGGTCGTTACAACGCTTGATTCGAGACTGCAGACCGCCGCCAACTTTGCCCTGCGAAACGGATTGCTTGAGTTTTCACGTCGTCGCGGTTATCGCGGCCCTCTCGATAAGGTGAAGCTGACGCCGGATTTGCTCGAGGCTCCGTTCGAAGAGTGGCCGGTCGAGATCCGTCAGACGCTGGAACAATATGCCCCCGGCGGATTGTCAGTTGCGCTCGTTACAAGCCTCAATGAATCCGATAACAGCGTTGCCGTGATGTTTAGCAACGGCGCGAAGCTGACCATACCCTGGAGTGGCCTGAACTGGGCAAAGCCCTTCATCGATCGCGAAACGACGGGGCCTGAGCCCGAAACTGTTGCGGATGTATTGCAGGCCGGCGACGTGATTCTCGTTATGCCTACCGCTGCAGGTACGTGGGCACTGGCGCAAACCCCTGAAGCACAGAGCGCGATCATTGCTCTTGACCCGCAGGACGGATCAATCAGCAGCCTTGTCGGCGGATTCGACTTCGCCACGAGCAAATTCAATCGCGCAACACAGGCTGCTCGTCAGCCGGGCTCGTCCTTCAAACCGTTCATCTATTCGGCGGCGCTCGAACACGGCAATACGGTTGCTACGGTTGTGCTGGATGCACCGATCGTCATTAGCTCGTCGGAGCTGGAAGCCGTCTGGCGACCGATCAATTATAGCGGCCGCTTCTACGGCCCGACGCGTATGCGCGATGCGCTTGTGCGGTCGATGAACCTGGTCTCGGTTCGTTTACTCCTGTTCGAAACAGGGATCGGCAATGCAGTGCGTCACATCGCGAAGTTCGGCTTCGGCGAAGCCGCATTACCGCGCAACGGATCGCTCGCGCTCGGCGGGGGCTCCGCCTCACCGCTTGATATGGCACAGGGCTTTGCCGTGTTTGCGAATGGCGGTTATGCCGTCAAGCCGTATGTCATCGACGCGATATTCGGACCGGCGGGCGAGACTTTATATAGGGCCGATCCCGCCGTTGTGTGTGAGCTGTGTGAAGTGGGGCCCGACGAGGACGTCGTCATCGAACTGGATGAAGACGGCAATCCCATAGAGGAGTTTCCGCTCGAGCAGATGGCCGCTGTCGCAGACGAGTACCGGCCCGGTGCCGCGACGGCGCCGCAACTGTTCTCGAAGGTCAATGCCGCGCCGCGGGTCATTTCGCCGCAGAACGCTTTCCTGATCCAGGACCTGATGCGCGATGTCATTCGCCGCGGCACGGGTCGGCGCGCGCTGGTGCTTGGCCGCAATGACCTGTCTGGCAAGACCGGCACGTCCAACGATCAGCGTGACGCGTGGTTTGGTGGCTTTAACAGCGACATCGTCAGCGTCGTATGGGTTGGCTATGACGACGACCTGCCGCTTGGACCCGGCGAAGAAGGCTCCAGGACGGCGCTGCCCATCTGGATCGAATTCATGCGTATCGCCTTGCGTGGGGTACCCGAGAATCAGATGGCGATGCCCGCAGGCATTGTCTCGCTGCGCATCAATCGCGCAACCGGCTGCCCGGCTCGCGCCGGCGAACCCAACTCGACGTTCGAGTTCTTCCGTCAGGGCCAGGTGCCCGAGTGCGACGATGTCCAAGACTTGCCGAACATATTCAATGACGCGGCCGGCGTTGATCCTGCTGAAGACGCGCCGGATGAAGCAGAAGCCGAACCGTTGTTCTGACCCCATGCCGAAAAAACCATCAAACGGTGACGACCGCGCGCGGCAAATGCTGGCTCAAGAAGCTGCGCGCATTATCGTCGACCATGGCATCCGCGACTATCGCGTCGCAAAGATCAAAGCCGCTGAGCGACTCGGATTAACAACGCGTGGATCGCTGCCGCGCAACGCCGAAATTGAGCGCGCTATCAGCGAGCATCTGCAGCTGTTTGGGCGCGAATCACACACTGACTTTTTGCAGTTCATGCGCAAAGTAGCGTTATCCGCAATGGGCCTGCTGTCGTCTTTTACACCGCGCCTGGTCGGCCCTGTACTCAAAGGCACAGCTGATAAGAACTCGGCGGTTAATTTGCACCTGTTTGCCGACCATGCGGAGTCCGTGGCGATGCGGCTTGTGGAACTCGGTTACGCCTACAGGCCATATGAGCGCCGATTCAAGATTAGTCGCGGTCGTGGCGCAACGCCGAACACCTTTGCTGGTTTTAAATTCGATTACGAACACACATCCGTCGAAGCAACCGTGTTTCCTGTCGACGGCATCCGACAGGCGCCGATAAGTCCGATAGACGGCAAACCAATGCAGCGCGCCGACATTAAGGCTGTTTCTGCTTTGCTGGAGCGCGTGGACGGAATGTTTGTCGACGGAAGTAAAGGGCAGCGCAGCTAGCTTCCGTCAAGCGGGATCGAGACATGACGGAACCAAATATTCCGTCCGCAGAGTTCCGGCAAACCAATTAGCGTTTCGCTATTGGCACGTAGTCGCGTTGCGTGGGTCCGGTGTAAAGCTGCCTTGGTCGGCTGATACGTGCAGTCGGATCTGAAATCATTTCTCGCCAGTGTGCCGTCCAGCCCACTGAGCGGCCGATCGCGAACATCACCGTGAACATGGACGTCGGAATCTCAAGTGCGCGGTAAATGATCCCGGAGTAGAAGTCGACATTCGGGTAGAGTTTCTTCTCGATGAAGTAATCGTCGTTAAGCGCCACGTGTTCCAGCTCCCGGGCCAGATCAAACATCGGTGTGTCGCTGCGGCCAAGCTTCTCGAGGACCTTGTGCGCCATGTCGCGAATGATTGTGGCACGCGGATCGAAATTCTTGTAAACGCGATGGCCGAAGCCCATCAAGCGGAACGGGTCGTTCTTGTCCTTGGCTTTGGCAACGAACCTGTGGATCTGGCTGGCATCACCAATCTCTTCGAGCATATTGAGGACGGCCTCGTTCGCACCGCCATGCGCAGGGCCCCAAAGCGCCGAGATCCCGGCCGCAATTGCAGAGTAAGGGTTTGCACCCGAACTGCCGGCCATGCGCACGGTCGACGTAGAGCAGTTTTGTTCGTGGTCGGCGTGCAGGATAAACAGCAGGTCGAGCGCTTCGGCGGCGATCGGGTCGATTTCGTACGGCTCCGCCGGAACTGCAAACAACATGTGCAGGAGGTTTTCGCAGTAATTAAGATCGTTTTGCGGATACATGAACGGTTGGCCAGTATTCAGCTTGTAGGCCGCTGCCGCGATAGTCGGCAATTTCGCCAGGATGCGGTGGGCGAAAATGTCGCGATGCTCAGGATTACTCGCATCCATCT
Source organism: Gammaproteobacteria bacterium (assembly GCA_029864095.1). GTDB lineage: Bacteria > Pseudomonadota > Gammaproteobacteria > Steroidobacterales > Woeseiaceae > UBA1847. The sequence goes on from JAOTUB010000026.1 coordinate 20,375, forward strand.
CCTTGTGGTAATACGCAGACATTGAGCCAACCACTGCCGACAGCATCGCCATCGGGTGCGCGTCGTAGCGAAAGCCCTTGAAGAAGTTGAGCATGCCTTCGTTGAGCATGGTGTGCGTGCGAATCGTCTTGTCGAAGGAGCGTAACTGGTCCGCGGTCGGCAGTTCACCGTGCAACAGCAGGTACGAGACCTCCAGAAAACTCGAGTGCTCCGCCAGCTGTTCGACCGGATACCCGCGGTACATGAGGATGCCCTGCTCGCCATCAATATAAGTAATGTCGGACTCGCAGCTGCCCGTCGATACGTAGCCAGGATCGTATGTAAAGACGCCTTGTTCCTTATAGAGCTTGCCGACATCGATGACGTCGGGTCCTACCGTGCCGGATAGTACCGGCAGGTCCGTTTCGGTGCCGCCGGGGCTTATCAGGCGGAATGCATCCTTGGTCATTTTCTTCCCCAAATTGATCTGGTTAGCCGTATGAGCATAGCCGAGCGCCGTCGATGCCGACGGTACTCGTTTCATTGAGGCTAGCAGTCCCGCCGCAAGGCGGACAATCAGGGTCTACCCCTAGTTCATGCCGTACTTTCGACGGAACTTGTCGACACGACCGCCCGTATCGACGATCTTTTGCTTGCCCGTGTAAAAAGGATGACAGGAGGAGCACACCTCGATTAAGAGGTCTTCGCCGAGCGTGGAGCGTGTTGTGAACTCGTTACCGCAACTACAGGTCACCTTGATATCGGCGTAGCTGGGATGAATGTCGGCTTTCATGTCTTGCTCTCCAACAGCACTCGAGAGTGCGAAAAGGGCGCGTAATATATAGCGAAGCAGGCACCGCCGCAAGCCCCCGATTGGCCCCCTGGCTTATCCACAGATCCTGTGGATAAGTCTGTGGAAGAAAATTGAGTGAGTGACCTAAGGTGCGGATTTTCAAGCAGCGTTGCTAATATGACTATTTAATGTCCACTTTCAGAAATCTCGTAAAATCAGTATGTTAGCTGTGCTTTTCGACACTTAGAGTGAATTGGCGTGCCTCTTGTACTGAAAATACAGGCATCGGCGTCGTATTGTGCATAAGGGAACCAGCGGTGCAGGCGGACACGGCGACCTAATTCGGCAGAAATTCAGACTGCAGATCGTTCAAGAAACGCTGTCCGAGGGGCGTCACACGCCAGAAGTTCCCCGGCGCAGAAGCTATCAGGCCTTTTTCGATGGCCGGCTCAATCCGCTCCCTCAATACGTCGACCGCGAGCCCGGTGCGCGCATGGAACAGCCCCTCGTCGAACCCGTTGCTCAGCCGCAGCGCATTCAACATGAACTCGAAAAGCCGCTCCGCCGCCGGTACCGCTCTGAGTTCTGCTGTGCACGTGCCGCGTTCCATGGCCTCCATGTATTGTTTTGGGTTGGCCGGCTTTGCATATCGCCAAACGCCCGTCGTATCCGAATACTTGCCATGCGCCCCGGCGCCGGCCGCAAGGTAATCGCCAAACTGCCAGTAATTCAGATTGTGCACCGACTGCCGGCCCTCGCGAGCGTACGCGGACACTTCATACTGCTCATAACCCAGGGCCGCCAGGCGCCTCTGCCCGCAGCTCTGAATCTCGTAGCTCAAATCGTCATCCGGCAGCCCCGCCGGCGGCCGTGCATAAAAGACCGTATTCGGTTCCAGCGTCAGCTGATACCAGGACAGGTGCTGTGGCTCCAGATCAACCGCCCGCTCGATATCAAGAACTGCAGCAGCGGCAGTTTGTTCGGGCAGGCCGTACATGAGATCGAGATTAATGTTTGTAAAGCCTGCCGCACGCGCCGCGTTCACAGCGCGACCGATGTCATCGGCGCCATGTATGCGGCCGAGTGTTTGCAGCGATGCGGGCGCGAAACTCTGCGCGCCGATCGAAAGCCGATTGACACCTGCTGCGCGATAGCCGGCCGGGTCACCACATTCGACCGTGCCCGGATTGGCTTCCAGCGTAATCTCGACGTCGCTGGCGACAGCGAACTTGCGCTCGACCGCACCGAGCAATCGGGCTACTTGCTCCGGCGTGAACAGGCTCGGCGTGCCGCCACCAAGAAAAATGCTGATCAGCTCACGACCGCCGGCACGGTCGGCTTCGAGTTGTAAATCGGTAAGCAGGGCGTCGACGTAGCGGTCGCGCGGTGCGTCGTTGCCAGCTGCGTGGGAATTGAAATCGCAGTACGGACACTTGCGGACGCACCACGGCAGATGCACATACAATGACAAGGGCGGCTGCATGCGGTGTTCGCGCCCTAGCGGGAATGCAGTTCGCGGAGCCTGTGCGCCAGTTCGCGCAAGGCTTTGCCGCGGTGGCTGCGGGCGTTTTTTTGCTCCGAGCTAAGCTCCGCGGAAGCGCAGCCAATCTCGGGATCGAAAAAAACCGGATCGTAACCGAAACCGCCATCTCCGCGGCGCTTGCGCAGTATCCGCCCGCGCCATTCAGCGGCTGCGATGATTGGCTCGGATCCTTCCGCCGTCACATAACAAGCGACACAATGAAATGCGGCACCACGTTCTTCGTCGGGCACGCCATTCAATTCCGCCAGCAGTTTGTCGATGTTCTGCTCGTCGTCCCCATCGGGACCCGAGTAGCGCGCAGAATAAACGCCCGGACGTCCATCCAGCGCGTCGACCGCAAGTCCCGAGTCATCGGCGATCGCGGCGAAGCCTGTCGCGGCGGCCGCGTGTCTGGCTTTGATTAAGGCGTTCTCAACAAAGGTGTCGCCGGTCTCGTCGGCGTCGGTAACGCCGAACTCCGATTGCGCCACAACTTCGATGTCGAGATCGCCGAGTATTGCTGCAATCTCTCGCAGTTTCCCCGCGTTACTGCTGGCCATTACGACCTTGTCTGGCAGTTTCCTCAAACCCGGCTTACCGTCCCAGGACTACGTCCTGCGCTGCGATGATTTCGACGACGCCCTTTCTCGCCAACTCGAGCATCGCCACGAATTCTTCGCTGCTGAAGGCATGTCCTTCAGCGGTTCCCTGCACCTCGATAAAGTTGCCCGCTTCGTTCATGACAATGTTCATATCGGTTTCTGCTTCCGAGTCTTCATCGTAGTCCAGGTCGAGTACCGGCGTTCCCGCGTAGATGCCGACAGATACCGCGGCCACCTGGCCGTACAGAGGGTTCTTGGGCAGCTTCCGGTTCGCGGTCAACCGTTGCACCGCGAGAGCGAGCGCGACATACGCCCCGCTGATTGCCGCCGTGCGCGTCCCACCGTCGGCCTGAATCACGTCGCAGTCGAGCGTCACCGTGCGCTCGCCCAGCGCCTCGAGGTCGGTTATCGCACGCAGCGACCTGCCGATAAGCCGCTGAATCTCAAGCGTCCGGCCACTCTGTTTGCCCCGCGCCGCTTCTCGCAGAGAGCGGGTATGCGTGGACCTTGGCAGCATGCCGTATTCGCCGGTTACCCAGCCTTGGCCGTTGCCCCGCATCCACGGTGGCACCTTGTTTTCAACGCTTGCCGTACACACAACGCTCGTGCCGCCGAATTGCGTCAGAACGCTGCCCTCCGCGTGGCGGGTATAGTCCGGCGTGAAGCGCACTGGCCTCAATTCGTCGGCGTTGCGGCCGCTTGGGCGCATGGGCATTTCTCCATTTTTTTGGGGTCAGTACCCTTTTGGCCTGCGAGGCCCTGATCCCGATTGTCGTTCGATTCGGCGCTTACGCGCCAAACCACCTGAGCGCCGTGCCAGTCGTATTGTCGCTGTAGGGTGCGTTTGCATTTATAGCCTGAATGCTGAGCTTTTTGAGATTGTTTACCAGATTATTGTCGCCAGCTGCGCCGATCTGTGCCACGTCATCGTCGGCCAGCCCCGACCACAAGCCGTCGGAGCAAGCAAGCAGCACATCGCCGGACCGCAAGTCCCGCTTGCCTGTAATGCTCATGTCGGGTACCGGCGCGTCGCCGCCTATACAGCATTCGACAAAGTTGCGCATCGGATGATCGAGCGCCTCTTCTTCTGTTATGGCCCCTTCCTGTATCAACACTTCTACATGGCTGTGGTCGCGCGAGCGCGCCAGCACGCGACCATCGCGTACCTGGTAAATGCGGCTGTCGCCTATATGTGCCCAGAACGAACCATGCTCCTGCACCAGACAAATGGCGCAGGTTGCGCGTGGCCGAAAATCGACTGCGAGATCCCGGCCAAGGCCTACGACCTCGTCGTGAGCCCGTGCCAACGCCATATAGAGAAACCCCTGCGGATCGAACACCGGCAGCGTTGTTTCCATGAACAGGTCCTGCACGACCTTAAGCCCGGTTTCAGCGGCCCGCGCGCCATCGGAATGGCCACCCATGCCGTCGAATACCAGCATCAGCGCTGCGTCCTCGGACACGACGATCGCGGCACGATCCTGATTATCGGAGCGATCACCTAATGCAGATACTTTGGCGTACTCGATTTGCACAGCGGTTGCGGGCGTCGGTCACTTAATTAACAATGAATCGATGTTACACAGTATGACAGGCTTTGCACGGCAGTCCGTCGAAACCGGGACTGGGATACTGACGTGGGAACTTCGGGCCGTCAATCACCGCTACCTTGATGTGCAGTTTCGGCTGCCCGAGGATTTGCGGCCGAACGAACAGGCCTTCAAACAACAGGTCTCGGCCGTACTCAAGCGTGGCAAAGTTGAGTGTGCCCTGCATCTGCGACGCGAATTCGACCAACAGCCCGAGATGAAGCTTAACGCCGATCTTGTTGAATTGATCGGTACGCGGGTCACGGAAATTTCCAAAATGCTGCCGGGTGCCGCAGCACCCAGTGCTATCGACATACTGCGTTGGCCCGGGGTCATCGCAGAGTCCGCGATCGATACCGAGCCGCTGGCTGAAGAGGCCGCTGCATTACTGCAACAAGCTTTGCAGGAGATGACTGCGATGCGTGCGAGTGAAGGCGCGCGAATCGCTGCCATGCTCGAGTCACGCTGCAGCGACATAGATGCACTGTCGGTCTCGATACGCAAACGCATGCCTGAAGTTTTGGCAGCCGCGCATGCGAAACAACGCGATCGTCTCGATCGTCTCGATGTGGAAGCCGACCCGGCGCGTCTCGAAGTCGAGCTTGCTTTGATCGCGCAAAAGCTCGACGTTGATGAAGAGCTCGACAGACTGGACAGTCACCTTGTCGAGATTCGACAGGTTTTGGCAAGCACCGAACCGGTCGGTCGCCGTCTCGACTTCCTGATGCAGGAACTGAATCGCGAGGCGAACACGCTCGGGTCTAAATCCGGAGACGCCACCACGACAAAGGCTGCCGTGGAGCTAAAGGTTCTAATAGAGCAAATGCGCGAACAAATCCAAAACGTCGAGTAGAGCTTCTCATGAACGACGTCGAGGCCAAATTGTTCGTCATTGCCGCCCCCTCAGGCGCCGGCAAGACAACTCTCGTCAAGGCGCTCGTGACACGTAACCCCGAACTGCGTTTTTCAATTTCCTATACGACGCGGCCCAAACGGCGCAACGAGGCTGACGGCGTCGACTACCTGTTCGTGAACAAGGACGAGTTCGAAGCGCTTCGAGACGAAGGCGCATTACTCGAGTTTGCCGAGGTCTTCGACAATCATTACGGCACGAGTCGATCTCAGGTTGAGAAGCATCTCGAAAACGGCCATCACGTCATATTGGAAATCGACTGGCAGGGCGCTCGGCAGGTCCGTGCGTCGATGCCGGAATGCGTTACGATTTTCATATTGCCACCGTCGCACAAGGAGCTCGTGCGGCGGTTACGACGCCGACGAACCGACAGCAGGAAAGTCATCGCCCGGCGGCTGCGCGATGCTGTTAGCGACATGTCCCGCTGGGAGGAGTTCGATTACGTTGTCATCAACGACGACCTCGATGCGGCGGTTGCCGACCTCGAGTCTGTGCTCGCGGGACACGGAGAGGCTCACAGCACCGCACATCCGGCGCTTCGTGCCACGATTGCTGACATCGTATCCTAAATAACTTTTTGGAATAAGTGCTGTACAGCGACCACAACGCCGCTCTATTGTGCTCTTCGCTGTCTCACAACCAGACAGTAACCGGCACTTCAAACCCGAGGAAAAAACATGGCCAGAATCACCGTTGAGGATTGCCTCGAAAACATCGAAAACATCTTCGAGATGGTGCTCGTTGCCGCTAAACGTGCCCGCCGGCTGGCACACGGCTCCGATGCCATGGTCGAACTCGAGAACGACAAGCCGACCGTGATTGCTCTTCGGGAAATCGCGCTGGGACATGTCACACCAGCCATCCTCGAAGAAATCGAACCGCCCCCGGCGGACGACTTCATGCAGCCGGACATTGTGGACGAAATCCTGCCTGTGCGCGGTATCTCGATCGGCGACTAAAACTGCGCTCCATTGCACCTGACATTCCGCGTAACGCGGGTATGATCAGGGGATGGATTATGCTGCAACCCTGCTAGCCAAATTGCCAGGCGCTTCGCGGCGCAACTATGGCATGCGGCAGCTTGTCGAAACGCTGGAGTCGTATCTGCCGCCGGACCAGATCCGGACGGTAATGCGGGCCTACGAGTTCGGGGCGACAGCTCACGACGGCCAGAAACGCCAGTCAGGCGAGCCCTACATTTCGCACCCTGTCGCCGTAGCGCAGGAACTCGCCGACATGCATCTCGACGCACAGGCCATTGCCGCTGCGATTCTGCACGACGTCGTCGAAGACACCGAGGCGTCGATCAAAGACATTGAAGCCGAGTTCGGCGCCGAGGTAGCGGCGCTCGTCGACGGCGTCAGCAAACTCGATCAGATTCAGTTCCGCAGTCGTGCCGAAGCGCAGGCCGAAAGTTTCCGCAAAATGATGTTGGCGATGATCGAGGACATTCGCGTCATTCTCGTCAAACTTGCGGACCGGCTGCACAACATGCAAACGCTCGATGCGATGCCGGCCAAAAAGAAGGCGCGCATTGCCAGAGAGACTCTCGACATCTATGCACCGATAGCCAATCGCCTTGGCATCAATCGCTTCAAAGTCGAGCTCGAGGATTTGGGTTTTCGCCATCTCTACCCGCTGCGCTACCGGGTTCTCGACAAAGCACTACGCCGCAGTAAGGGCAACCAGCGACAAATAGTCAAGAAAATTTCGGAGGAGTTCGAAAAAACCCTGGCCGCCGAAGGTATCGATGCTGACGTCATCGGGCGAGAAAAGCACCTCTTTAGTGTGTACCGAAAGATGCTGGAAAAAAAACGTCTGTTGAGCGACGTCGTCGACGTTTACGGCTTTCGTATCATCGTCGATGACGTCAACGATTGCTACAAAGTGTTGGGGCTTGTACACGGCCTGTACAAACCAATGCCGGGTCGGTTTAAGGATTACATTGCCATCCCGCGCATCAATGGTTACCAGTCATTGCACACGACTTTGTTTGGCCCAAAGGGCCAGCCACTGGAGGTACAGATTCGTACGCGCCACATGGACCGCGTCGCCGAATCGGGCGTTGCATCGCACTGGCAATACAAAGCAGAGGAAAAGACCGACGCGACGCCGCAGCGACGGGCCCGCGACTGGCTGGCCAATCTCGCCGAGCTGCAGCGTTCGGGCACGTCGGAAGAATTTCTCGAGAGCGTCAAGGTCGATCTGTTCCCCGACAAGATCTATGTGTTTACGCCCAAGGGCGACATCAAGCCGATGCCCAAAGGATCGACAACGATCGACTTCGCGTATGCCGTCCACACCGACATAGGCAATCGGTGTGTTGCCGCCAAGATCGACCGTCGTCTGGTGCCGCTCAGAACAGAGTTGCAGAACGGCCAGACCGTCGAAATCATCACGGCTCGTGGCGCGAGGCCCAATCCGAACTGGTTGGCATTTGTGCGCACCGCCAAAGCACGGACCGCGATTCGCAACCATATGAAGACTATGCGTTCGAGCGAATCTGTCGACCTTGGGAAGAGACTGCTGGACCGATCGCTCAAGGACCTCGACTCTTCGCTACGCAAAGTCGGCAAAGTACGAATGAAAGCCGCGATCGATGAGCTCGATCTCAACACGAACGAGGATCTGTTTGAACAAATAGGCCTTGGCGAGCGCCTTGCACCTTTGACCGCACGCTTGCTGCTCGGCGAGAACCAAAAGGGCGAGTCGGATGCCGACACCGCGAGTCTCGTGATCGCCGGCACCGAAGGCATGGTCGTTAGTTACGCTCGGTGTTGCCACCCGATACCGGGCGACAATGTCATGGGGTATCTGAGCTCGGGGCGCGGCGTCGTCATTCATCGCAACAAATGCGGCAATCTCAGCGTCTTCCGCAAGCAGCCGGAAAAATGGATAGCCGTGAGCTGGGAAAAAGAAATAGATCGGGAGTTCTCGAGTCAGATTCATGTCGACACGCAGAACAAGCCGGGCGTGCTCGCCGAAATTGCCGCGACTATCGCAGACAGTGGCTCCAATATTGAGCAGGTCAGCGTACTCGGCCGTCATGAGGACTGCTCGGTCCTGTCGTTCCTGTTGCAGGTCAAAAATCGACAACACCTTGCGCAGATTCTGCGCAGCGTTCGTAAGATGCCCAACGTCATTCGCGTGGTTCGCGACTGCGCGTGACCCGCTCAGGTGTCTAAACAAAAACAATCCTGGAAATATAATGAGTAAGCAAGCAATTCACAGCGACAACGCACCTGCCGCTATCGGCACGTACTCGCAAGCTGTCCGTGCTGGTGCCCTGGTGTTTCTGTCCGGCCAGATTCCTCTCGATCCCGCAACCATGGAAATTGTCGACGGCGACTTCGAGGCCCGCGCGCGTCAGGTATTCGACAATCTTGCGGCGGTTGCGCAAGCCGCCGGCGGTGACCTCAATCAGGTTGTGAAGTTGACTGTCTATCTGACGGATCTCGCGAATTTCGCAACCGTTAACGCCGTTATGGAAGACTACTTCGAACAACCATTCCCCGCCCGCGCGGCTGTTGGTGTTGCCTCTTTGCCGAAGGGAGCCGACGTCGAGGCAGATGCCGTCATCGCCCTGTAACCTCGCATCGCCACTGACGGTCCTAAACGGCGTCGGTGCGGCGCTGGCGAAGAAACTCGAGCGTCTGGGTCTGTTCCGCGTTGAGGATTTGTTGTTCCTGCTACCGCTGCGCTACGAGGATCGAACTCAGCTCGTAAGAATCGGGGCACTTACGGCGGGCTCACGATGCCTTGTCAGCGGTGAGGTAATGCTGGCAGAGACCGTCTATCGCGGCCGGCGTAATCTTCTCGTGCGGATCGGTGATGGCAGTGGGCAAATCACGCTGCGCTTTTTTCACTTTTCACGACAACAGCAGGCACAGTTTCAGCCCGGCGTGAATCTCACCTGTTTTGGTGAGGTTCGAAAAGGCCCGGCCGGGTTCGAAATGATTCACCCCGAATACCGCTTGCTGCGGCAAGGGCAGGATGCGGCGATCAACGAGACGTTGACGCCGATTTACCCGGCAACGGAGGGTGTGCAGCAAGGCCGGCTGCGAAACCTGACGGATCAGGCCCTTCGCATCATGCATAACTACCCGCCAGAAGAACTGCTGCCGCCGGAGGTTCGGGATCAACTTTATCTCCCCGCTCTGGCCGAGGCCGTTGCCTATTTGCACCGGCCACCACCCGATGCGGATATCGAACGCATCCTGGAGGGCAGACATCCCTGTCAACAGCGCCTCGCATTCGAGGAATTGCTTGCCCACTACATGAGTTTGCGCAGCCTGCGTCTGCTTGCTCAAAGCGAAAGCGCCTCTGCACTGACTGGCGGACAAAATGAGGTCGACAAATTTTTACGGGAGCTGCCGTTCACGCTGACCGTGGCACAACAGCGAGTCGTCCGTGAAATACTTACAGACCTGAGCAAGCCGCATCCGATGATGCGGCTGATTCAGGGCGATGTCGGATCCGGCAAGACGGTTGTTGCCGCAATCGCTTGCCTCAAGGCGATCGCTTGCGGCGTTCAGGCGGCCATCATGGCGCCGACCGAATTATTGGCCGAGCAGCATTGGCGTAGCTTCAGCGCCTGGTTTCGTCCGCTCGGGATCGAGCCCGCCTGGCTCAGCGGCAGTCAGCGTGCAGCCCCGCGGCGCGAGGCGCTCGATGCAATCGCTGACGGTCGCGCGAAGCTCGTCGTCGGCACGCATGCGCTATTTCAGGAGGGCGTGCAATTTCATGATCTCGCGCTTGTGGTGATCGATGAGCAACACCGTTTCGGTGTGCACCAGCGCGTAGCGCTGCGCGAGAAAGGTGTCTCCGAGGGCGGGTACCCGCATCAACTCGTCATGACAGCCACGCCGATTCCGCGCACACTCGCGATGGCTGCGTACGCCGACCTGGACACATCAGTAATCGACGAGCTTCCGCCCGGCCGCTATCCGGTGTCGACAATTGCCGTGCCGGAGACGCGTCGCGACGAAATTGTTGCCCGCGTACGAACGGCCTGCCAGTCCGGACAGCAGGCATACTGGGTGTGTCCGCTGATAGAAGAATCGGACGTGCTCGACTTTGAGGCGGCTATAGCCAGCCACGCGATGTTGACAGAAGCACTGCCCGAACTCCGCATCGGTCTCGTGCACGGCCGCATGCGTCCAAGCGAGAAAGAACGCGGCATGCAGGCCTTCAAGGACGGCCTGATTCAGTTGCTCGTCGCAACAACCGTTATCGAGGTCGGCGTTGATGTGCCCAATGCGAGCCTGATGATCATAGAAAATGCCGAGCGCATGGGCCTGTCACAACTCCACCAGCTGCGTGGTCGGGTGGGCCGCGGCACGACGCAAAGCCACTGCGTATTGCTCTACAAGCCGCCTCTTGGCCAGCTTGCGCGAAACCGGCTCGCCGTGCTGCGTGATACGAACGATGGCTTTGTCGTCGCGCAACGTGACCTTGAACTACGCGGGCCGGGCGAGTTGCTTGGTACGCGCCAGACCGGCTTGCCGGATTACCGAATCGCTAACCTGGTTCGTGACGCCGAATTGATGCCGCAAGTACAGATTGCGGCCGAGACCATCAATCGCTCCGCGCCAAACTGTGCCGCAGCGATCGTGCGGCGCTGGCTCGGCGATGCGGGCCGCTACGGAAAGGTATAGATTCGATGACGATCTGCTTATTTCCACCGCGCCACTTGCAGCCGAAAAAAGTAAACTGTCAGCGACCATGAAGAACGTGATTTCCCCAGCGCTCAAGCGGAACGTCGTTACGCAGCTTCGCAACTACGGCAAGCTGATGCGCGTCGACAAGCCGATCGGTATCTGGCTACTGTTGTGGCCCACGCTGTGGGCCCTGTGGCTGGCGGGGGAGGGTCATCCGGACCCTGGCCTGTTCGTCATATTCCTGCTCGGTGTTTTCATTATGCGCTCGGCCGGTTGCGTGCTGAACGATTATGTCGATCGCAAAATTGACCCCTATGTTGAACGAACGCGAGCCCGTCCGATTGCTTCGGGCGCGGTAGCACCCAATGAGGCGCTGGTACTGTTTGTTGCGCTTGCACTGATCGCGATAGGTCTGGCGACAATGCTTAATCAGCCGGCACGTATGTTGGCGCTCGTTGGCGCCATTCTTGCGGTCACATATCCGTTTATCAAACGCTACATATCGATTCCGCAATTCGTGCTGGGACTGGCATTTGGTTGGGCGGTACCTATGGCGTTCGCGGCACAAACCGGTGAAACGGCTCAGCTGGCCTGGCTGGTATTTGCTGCGGCAGTGATCTGGGCAATTATCTACGACACCTTTTACGCGATGGTAGATCGCGAGGACGATCGTAAGATTGGCGTGAAATCCACCGCACTGCTATTTGGTGAAGTTGATCTATTTGTAATTGCCGGAATGCAGATCGCGATGCTCGCGGCTTTGGTCTTCATCGGTACGCGCGCCGGGCTCGGCTTCTGGTATTTTTCGTCGGTCGCCGCCGCCGCTTGCCTGATGGCGTATCACCTGTGGCTTGCGCGCGATCGCCAGCCTGCGGGTTGCTTTGCGGCTTTCTTGCAAAATCACTATATCGGTCTCGTGATTTTCGGCGGCATCGTCCTGCACTTCACGTTCAATCCGGCTACGCCCTAGCAATCGCGAGCACGCTGACTTTCTCTACGCCGGACTGCAGCAGTACATTTGCCAGTTCCCCGCAGGTTTCACCCGTCGTGATGACATCGTCGACTATCAATACGTGACGGGCCCGAACCTGTCCGCGCACCGAGAACGCGGACTGCAGATTATGCCGCCGGCTTCGGGCAGCCAGACCGGACTGGTAAGGCGTCGCCCGGCAGCGAACAACGTTTTTGACCAGAGCAATACCGGTCTGTCTGTGGATCGGCATGCATAGCTCTGCCGCCTGGTTGAATCCGCGTAGTGCCTGCCTGCGCCAGTGCAGCGGAACCGGCAGTAGCGCGTCTATCCCGACCGGCAGCTCTTGCATCGACACGGTCAGCGTATGGGCAAACGCCGGCACATAAAAGAGCTTGCGACGGAACTTCATCGCCTTGATGGCCGCATCGACCGGGAACTCGTAATGCAGTGCGGCGGCGGCGGCGTCGAACGGCGGCGGATTCAGTTGACAGCTGGCACAGCAAACGCCGGCTGGCAAATCCGTGGCGACCGGGTTCGCACACCGGCGGCAGGCGTTCCCGACCCATGGCAGATCGGCATAACAAGGCGCGCAAATCGGTACATCCCCCAGCCGGCGTCTCGTCCCGCAGAACACGCAGGCATTCGGCAGCACAGCCTGCCGCAGGCCACGGCCGAGCCAGGCTATTGCCGACGCCGCTTTCGCTGTCACGGGCGACCAGTTCACATGCACAGTCTGCAGCGGCCCGAACGAGTTACGCGAGAACACAATCGGCGTGATTTGTCGACAAAGCGTGGTAACGTACGGCAACGAATGTCCGGTGAAATCATGAACACTACGGACGAAAATTCGCCGCTGAACAGCAAAGACGTGCAGCGACGATTCGATCGTGCCGCGTCTCGTTTCGACTCGG
>JAOTUB010000250.1 GCA_029864095.1 Gammaproteobacteria bacterium
ACCGGGCGGCTGGATGTACGCAACCTGAGCATCGGCGGGCTGGGCGAAAGCGTGCTGATCGAGTTCGACGTAAGCCTCGCGCCCGTGCTGGCGAACGGCAGCTACGTATACAACCAGTCGCAGCTCGTCGACAGCGGTCTGTCGATAGCGCTGAGCGACGACCCGTACGTCAATGGCCAGGCAGACCCGACTGTTCCGGACGACGATGACCCGACACAGATCCTGATCGAATCGGCACCGGCGTTCGACATCGACAAGGTGTCGTCGTACATCGACGGCAACCCCAACATATTGCTGGCCGGCGAGACACTGCGGTACACGATTACCGTGCAGAATACTGGCACAGACAACGCGACCAGCGTCGAAATCGTCGACCTCGTACCCGCAAACACAGCGTATGTTGCTGGTAGCACGACGCTGAACGGTATTGCAGTTCCGGACGGCGCCAACGGCGCATCGCCGTTGATCGGCGGCATAATGATCAACGCTCCGCAGGACGCGACTCCGGGCGTCATGAACGCCGGTGTTGCGAATAACGTGGCCACGATCGTCTTCGACGTTGTCGTCTATCCGGAGGTGCCGGACGGTACGATTATATCCAACCAGGCATTTGTCAGTGCGGTCGATCAGGGCGTTGCGGATATACCGTCGGACGACCCGCGTACGCCGATTGCGGACGACCCGACGCGGGATGTGGTCGGCAATTACCCGCTGCTGTTTGCGCCCAAGTCTGCTGCCTTGCAGATCGACATGGGCACGCCCGGAATCGTCGACCCCGGTGACGTGCTGCGCTACACAATCACGGTGTATAACAATGGCAGCGTCCCGGCGACCGCCGTCGAACTCGTCGATGTCGTGCCGAACGACGTTACCTACGTGCCCGACTCGGTAACCGTGAACAGCGTGCCGGTTGGGCAGCCCGACGGTGGTGTATTCCCGCTGATAGCGGGCATACCCATGAGCTCCCCGGACCTGACGCCGCCGCTGCCGGGCGCAGGCGAAGGGACGCTCAGCCCCGGGCAATCGGCTGTCGTGCAGTTCGATATGCAAGTCAATGCCGCAGTGCCGACTGGCACGCAGATTATCAACCAGGCAACGGTCTTCTCAGCCGAGCGAGCCAATCTGCTGACGGACGGCGACGGCAATCCGGCGACGGGACCCGAGCCGACCGTCGTGGTCGTCGGCGACGCGCAGGCCCTGTCCATCGTCAAGGAAGTTTCGGTTGTCGGTGGCGGTGCTGCATTGGCAGGAGCGACTCTCGAATACGCCGTCACCGTCCGGAACGTGTCTTTGGTGCCGGCCTACTACGTTCAGCTCACCGACAACCTCGACGAAGTGAATCCGGGGTACCTCACGTACGTCGATCAGTCCGCGACGATGAACGGTCTGTCGGACGGTGTGGTTTACGAGCCGGCGACGACAACGATCACGGCCGACTATTTCAATGAATATGGCCCGCTGGCTCCGAACGCCACTGTCGTCCTGCGCTTCCAGGCGGTCATCAACCCGAACCTCGTCGAAGGCACGACGATCGTCAATACGGCTCGTGCCTACTGGAACGATCCGCAACAGACGGTAGAAGCCAGTGTCGCCATCGACGTCGGCGCGATGCCGGATGCCGGCATGCTCAGCGGCTACGTCTGGCACGATGCCAATCACGACAATACGCCGGACAACAGCGAGCGCCTGCTCGAGGGGTGGACCGTCGAGCTGCTGTTCGACGACCAGCTCGTGCGATCGACGCAGACTGACGCAGACGGCTACTACGTGTTTGCCGGCGTGACGCCGAACTACCTGCCGGGCGAAACCTATTCGCTGCGGTTCAGCGCGCCCGGCGCCGGGCCGCGCACCGCGCTTCTCGGCGACACGGACTCCGACTTCACCGACGGTCAGCAGCGCATCGATGACATCGACGTGCAGGAAGGCAGCAACCTGCTGGCGCTGAATATGCCAGTCGATCCGAACGGCGTTGTCTACGATTCGGTGGCACGCACTCCGGTGGCTGGCGCGACCGTGACATTGCTCGACGCGCGTAATGGCGTGGCGATACCGAGCAGCTGCTTTGATGATCCGAATCAGCAGGATCAGGTGACGGTCGGCAACGGCTACTACAAGTTTGACATCAACTTCTCGAATCTGGCGTGTCCGGATGGCCTGAACTATCTCGTCGGAGTTGTCGCGCCGGACAGCACGTACATACCCGGCGTATCTGAATTGATCCCGC
>JAOTUB010000027.1 GCA_029864095.1 Gammaproteobacteria bacterium
TGTGCGACCCGTCAACGTCCACTGGGTTTACTCGGTCGATGCCGGCGGTTTCTATGACCTGCTAACCGAGAGGCTCGCGCGCTTCGGCGACTGAATGGCATGCCTTCAATTGTCGTTATTGGTTCCGTTAATCTCGACCTGGTCGCGACGGTCGCTCGCTTGCCAGCCCCCGGAGAAACTGTGACTGGCGCAGAGCTCAGCCGGTTTCCCGGCGGCAAAGGTGCGAACCAGGCGCTGGCCGCCAAACGTCTCGGTGCCGATGTAACATTGCTGGCCTGTGTGGGTGAAGATGCAGCAGGAGAGGAAGCGCTTGAAATGCTGCGCGACGAAGGCGTCGAACTCGGTGATTGCCGGTTCAGTGAAGACGCTCCAACTGGAACAGCGCTTATCGCTGTTGCGCCGTCTGGCGAAAATCACATCGTCGTCGCCCCAGGCGCGAATCGACAACTCACGCCCGAATCGCTGCGTCTGCCCGATGTGGATGCGCTGATCTGCCAACTCGAGGTTCCGACCGAGACTATTGCCGCCGCGGCCGCAACGTTTCAAGGCTTCTTTGCCGTGAATCTCGCGCCCGCGATGCATGTCGATGTGGCGGTACTGCAGCGCGCTGACCTCGTCGTCGTCAACGAATCCGAAGCTGCCTGGTACGGCGACAGTCTGAGTGCTTGCACTGGCATGATCGCGACAACGTTCGGTGCGGCCGGGGCGGTCCTGACAAAAAATGGCGAGGACCTCGCGCGCGCGAAGCCCCCACGAATAGAGCCAGTCGACACCACCGCGGCAGGCGATACATTTACGGCGGCGTTAACGGTCGCTTTCGTTGAAGGTCAGGCGCCGGAACAGGCGCTCGAATTTGCTTGCGCGGCCGGCGCCGCAGCGGCGACCAAACTCGGTGCTCAGCCGAGCCTTCCAACACGCGAAGACGTGATGGAATTAATCGGAGCAGATTGATCCAGATGGAACAACGCAATTAGTGTCATTCAGGAGCAAGTGATGGCGCGGCCAGATCGGATAGAAAAAGACGACACCTACGAAGGGGGCTGCGCGTGCGGCAAGGTTCGCTTTCGCATGGAATCGTTGCCTCTGATTGTTCACTGCTGCCATTGTCACTGGTGTCAACGTGAGACAGGGACATCCTATGCGCTAAACGCGCTGATTGAAGCGGATCGGGTAACGCTCCTACAGGGCAAGGCGGAGATGACGGTTATCCCATCAAACAGTGGCAAAGGACAGAAAATCTGGCGCTGCCCGGAATGTCGGATCGCTCTGTGGAGCAACTACGCGGGATCCGGGGACAAGATAGATTTCGTCCGGGTTGGAACACTCGATGAAGCGCAGCGATTGCCGCCGGATATTCATATCTTCACGGCATCAAAACAGCCATGGGTAGTCATACCCGAGGGACACGTGGCGGTCGAGGAATACTATGACCTCAGGGAACATTGGCCAGACGAAAGTCGTGCGCGTTTACCTAGGTAAAAACTCTATAGGTCTCCACAATCGTGCTCCGCGTAGCAGCGTCAGTCGTCTAATAGTGAGGAATCGACATTCTGAAGGTTGTCTCTGAACGACGGCTATACACCGGATAACAGCCATTCGGGCGGCAGGATATCGACAGGCTGCTGCTGACCCTATGTATGGACTCCTCCAATCTAGTTGCCTAGGTTGGAAGTCGACCAAAACCCTAAGGGGGCCCATACATGACGTATTCAACTAAAGAGCCGCGATCCGTGAAAGATCGCTGGCTGAAGGATCTAATCGCCGGAGTGCGCATACATAGCGGACCCGGAGATAGCGTCTCCACGCAGAGGCCGAATATACAAACGCGTCTGAATTCTGATCAACGGTAACTGTTTGCTAGACTGGAGGAGCCCATATACATAGCGGACATGGGCTGAGAGTCGGTTTCTACCAGGTTTGTATTCCAAACTGTGGAGATAAGTAATGGTATCGACTGCAAGCAGGTCATTGCCGATCAGGATTGTCATTGCAGTCGTGGCTGCGTCCTTGCCGCTCAACGTTTCGACACAAGAGCTAGTCGGGGCCAACGTTGACTTTGTGAAAAATGCGATTGATGAATATCGTAGAAATCGAGAGGGCGCCATTCTTGCCGATTTCGTCGAGTTGCTCTCAATGCCCAATGTCGCCGTCAGCCTGCCCGACATGGAGCGAAATGCTGACTACATTATTGGTCTCCTGGAACTTCGGGGATTTACGACGCGCCGGCTGCGTGCAGGGGGCGCGCCGTACATTTACGCTGAATTGACAAGCCCTGGCGCCGCCGAGACGATTCTGATCTATTCCCATTTTGATGGCCAGCCAGTGCAGGAAGAAAACTGGGAATACCCGCCGTTCTCTCCCACATTGCTTGACGGACCAGTTCAAGGCGGCGGACAACCCGTCGACATTGATCAGGTGGAGGGACACTTCGGACCCGAGTGGCGCCTTTATGCACGATCCGCCGGAGATGACAAAATGCCGATTATCGCGTTGGTCCATACGCTCGATGCTCTGGCGGCGAGTGATATCGACCTTTCCGTTAATCTGAAACTATTGCTCGATGGCGAGGAGGAGCTCGGCTCACCAACGGTCGGCAAGCTCATTGACGAGAACAGCAGCTTCCTGGACGCAGACCTTCTCCTGTTTTGCGATGGTCCGATGCACCCATCGCGCCGTACTCAACTGGTCTTCGGTGTTCGCGGTATGACGACCGTAGACATAACGACGTACGGCGCCACTCGACCGCTGCATTCCGGACACTACGGCAATTGGGCGCCAAATCCGATCATGCAGCTGTCCTACCTGCTCACGAGCATGCGGGATGAATCCGGCCAAATTCTGATCGACGGGTACTACGACGATGTAGTGCCATTAAGCGAACTCGAACGGGCCGCTATTGCCACGATGCCCGATATTACCGAGGCACTCAAAGATGAGCTCTCCGTCCACACGCCTGAAGGCGACGGCGCGCGGATAGAAGAGCTGATTGCGTTGCCTGCGATCAACGCACGCGGCATCGTTGCTGGAGGAGTCGGCACAAAAGGACGCAACGTCGTACTTTCGACCGCAACAACATCCTTGAACCTCCGACTCGTTCCCGCCCAGACACCGGACCAGGTACGCAAGTTGATTGAGGCACACTTGGCTGAGCAAGGGTTTCATGTTGTTTTCGAAGATCCTACTCCCGAAATGCTCCGTTCTCACGAAAAGGTCGCCAAGCTCCAGTGGCGTGGGTCCGGGTACCCTGCGTTGCGGACAGCGTTGGACCATCCGATGTCCTTGCGCCTCACCCGTCTCATGCGTCTGATTGCGCCAGACCTGATCGTGACTCCGACGATGGGAGGAAGCCTTCCTCTGCATGACTTCGGGAGTCGATTGTCCGCCCCAATCATCATCTTGCCGCTCGCAAATCACGATAATAACCAGCACGCCGAGAACGAAAACATCCGCCTGCAGAATCTGTGGGATGCTATGCAAATATATGGGGCGGTCTTGGCGAACTTCGGTGATATGTAGCTTAGTCGCGGTCAGATTTCATGCTAAGCGAGACGTCTGCTTTTGGTCGTTAGATGCCCTCCATGTCACTCGATCATCACCGATCCGAATGGCCGCTATGGATAAAAGCAGACATTCAGCCTCGGACATCCGAAGTCGGTTCGCGAAGTGACCGCTCAAGTCCGGTAGCAGACATTCGGCTAGTATTGGTTTGAAGTGCAGAAAATGACCCGCAGTGGGCACATGAATGCCGTGAAGATGCTACTAATCAGCGCTGTCGTAATATTGAGTATCCTGATCTTTGGATATTGGCACTCGAGCACACATTCGTCATTTTACGTCAGCTTGAATGTTGCAGGGCAGGCAGACGATAAAACACCGTCCATGCCCGAAGTACATGTGCAGTTCCTGAATTCAAGAGGCAATGTTCTAGCAAACGGAGTTCGTGATAAGCAGTACAACTTTGTACATTTAATTCATCCTACGCATGGTGATTGTCAGGAAGTTGAAAAGATGGCTGCTTTCTCAAAGGAAGCAAGAACATCGTGGCGGGAGTGTTTTGAGCAGCAGTCTGTTTGGATAGCCAGGTGGATTGACGATGTTGCTAAAGTCAACGTGCGATATGGCAATTGCCTAATTGCAAATAGCCCGATTACCATGTCGCAATCCCGTTCAGGCTGGTATTTATGGTGGGTTCCCCACCCTCACATAGGCGGAAAACCATATTCAGATTACAGCGCAACGATTGCTGTTGATGAAAAAGACTGCGTGGAGAATCGCCTCTAATAATGCGCGTACATGTAACATCCGGCGTTGGTCTGACATTTTGGAGGCGAGCCATGGCAAGAGGTGGCTGGACAAAGAAAATGTTCATCATCGGTGCCGTTCTCGACGGGCTGGTGGCGGTAGTCATGCTGGTGCCGGGTTTGGAGGCATTGGCCTGGGGCTTCGGAGAGCCGGTGCTCGACGCGGGATACCGGTTCGCCATGACCTTCGGTGCAGCACTCATGGTGGGGTGGACCGCTCTGTTGGTGTGGGCGGCGGCGAGCCCAGTTGATCGCCGCGCAGTAGCGCCGTTGACGATGCTCGTGGTGGCTGGCCTTATGTCCGCGGAGTTCCTCGGGATGGCATCGGGGTTCTTGCCAGCAATACGGGTGTGGACCTTGCTGATTTTTCAGATGGCGCTTCTGGCTGGCCTTGCTCTCGCCTTTCGCGCCGCGAGTGACCGGTGACAGAGTGACCGCTATACCCCCGGAAGCTTCCGTTGGACTGGTAGGATTGTGACGGGCCGCTAATGGCCCAAAGCAGTGCAGTGGGCAATAGCAAACAATTGTGAATTTTGACTGGTTTAGCTGAACAATTAAGATAAGTTGTCGGATTACAGCTTTTCGATGGAGACAACCATGAAGCGTAGAAACCTATGGACCCTGATATCACTGTCATTATTGATGTCGCTTCCCGCGACGACCTTGGCGCAGACAGGAAAAGACAAGGCGAAATCGGCGCGGGAAAGTGCAGACCGCACGGAACATGTGCGTTCTGAGACAGAAAAGGCGAAGGCAAAGATGCCCTCCGACGCGGAAGATGCTATGACGCAACGCAGTGATGAGGCGCAGACAAAGAGGCCCTCCAATGCTGAAGATGTCAAGACGAAAGGTAATGAACAGGCGCAAGAAATGCGGGAACGTCGCGACGAGCGAAAATCAATTCAGGAAGAATACAAGTCCGATCGGACGCCAGGTCAGGAAGCCGAGTCCGCTCTGACCCCAAACGATGACGAGGACAAGACGGCTGACGAGGCCAAAGAAAAACCCAAGAAACCATGGTGGAAGTTCTGGGGAGGCTAGAACTGTCTCAGATGCATGCCAACAATCAGAAAGAACCCGTCCTCGTGGCGGGTTTTTTTGTGGCTGAGAAAAGGTCCGCTTATGGCCGTTTTCTACCGGCGGCCCAGCTGTTTTTTCAGTCGATTGAACGGCTGCTGCCGGGAAAAGCAGACATTCGGCTGCTAGACTATCTGAGGTCGGCTGCTGACCGAATATAGATAGTCGGTCTCTCCCTCAGTGATACTAGAGACAGCCGGCAGGTAGCTGTCGACGAGGGCCATCGAAATCGGAACAATCGGTTGTGCCGTCGGCTCGAATAGTAGCAGGGACCTCGAGGATGCAGGCATGTCACCGAAGAAAACACCACGCGACATTACCGCTGGAGACCGGATTGTTGAAATGGCCAGGCGCCAGAGGGCGCAGCGCGAGAAGGGCTACAGGGCGCAGGCTTTAAAGCTGTACCCCAACATATGCGCACGTTGTGGCCGCGAATTTAGCGGCGAAAATCTGCGGGAGCTCACGGTCCATCACAAGGACCATAACCATGATAATAATCCAACGGACGGCAGTAACTGGGAGTTGCTTTGTCTTTATTGCCATGACAATGAGCATGCGCGATATCAGATCGCTGACGACTGCAATGCCGTTACGCCAGGCGAAGAGTCACAGCCACTGTTTACTCATACGCCATTCGCTCTTCTTCGGACATTACTGAAACGGGAACCGTGACTATCCGCTCAAAATGAAACGACGGCTTATGGCCGTTAGCCGCCCTTGAAATCAAGGTATTTCAGCGCCCGTGAACGTCCGCTGTTGGTGGGCGCTGACATTCGATCCTGGCCGCCGAAAGTGCGGCTTCAAGACCTCCGCTATACGCTCCAAAGCAGACATTCGCATCTCATCGGCTAGATTTCGTTGCGCACTAATTCCGTGGGCATCTCACCTAGTTTCTACGGTGTACCAGCCAACTGACTGATTTCTGATTCGCGATGACCATTTATTGTGAATAGATAGGTATTGTGAGCAAATGTGGTATAAGGGAACCACAAGCAGTCCTAACAGTGCCAAACTCACCGAAAGGTGGTGACGGCAAGCCACGAGTCCTCGTTTCCTTTGAGCCGTCATCCATGATTTCTCTGAGGTTCGCAAGACCACCGGGTTGCCAAGACTGATTCTTGTTAGAACCGAGCCAACGCTCTGTGTTTTACACAACCAAAGGGGTCGAACAATGAAGAAATTAGTCACATCGTTAATTTCCAGCGCCGCGCTGGCGATTCTGATAGTGCCAATGACGTTTGCGCAAACGCCTGACGGGGCAACACCCGCCAACGAGGGCGTGTGCGATGTCCTTCAAGCCGACGGGACCACCAAGGGGTTATACGGTCTTTGTATCGCGTTTTGCGAGGCGCAAGACCACGCCTCGATATCTGTTCCAACTACAGAGGAAGCGTTAGCAGCATTGGCGGATGAAAAGCCGGCGGGACGCATTCTGGCCAATTACAACAAGAAAAAACTAGAAAGCGACCCGCCCATGCCTTGCATAGTTGTCGAAGAACCCTGCCCCTGTTGGAGCAGCGAAGAGTTAAACAGCATAGACGGCTTCTTGTATGATGGCTCTACGGCGGATTTGTCTTGCGCAGACAGCGCAACACTCACATTCGTGTCCGAACAACGCGGCGAAACCCCTTTCGAACTCACTCTTGGTCTGACGTTTGACACTGGTGATGGTGGCCTGTGCCGATTTGAAAACAAGGGAAATCATCCTGCAACTGAAAGCGATACGTTCCGTCGTCTATTCGTATCGAATAGCGAGATCACATTGGAACAGCGGGAAGCATGCACCGAGAGCATTAGAGCGCAGCAATTGACTTTAGGCTTAACGTGTAATTAGCAGTTAGCACAAGTGACGTTTGGCTTTATCCAGCTTCCCTAATTAAGACCCCGCCTAGTGCGGGGTTTTGTTGTCCGATTGAAGCCGCGGCCGGGAGCAGTCCCTGGGCGGCCAGAAAATTGAACGACTACTACTGATTCATAGCGGTCACTCGCTCGGCAACGCACTAACTCTGGATGTTATTTCTCACCAACATGAACAAACTCAATCCAGGCGCAATGAAAGTGCTGGCCGGAATCCTGATTCTTGCGCCGCTAATATCCGCGTGCCCGTCGGTCGTTCGAATCTACGTCCATAATGAGAGCGAATCCGTGCTTACGTAGTACAGCCCGCTTTCTACAGCAACTCCGATCGAAAGACGTTCACCAGGATCGGCCCGGACGGGGTCGACCGCCAAAATCGCATCAGGCAGGCGCCATCTGGTTGTAGACGCACGATCTCCCCCGCTCCCTCAGGGGACCCCCTCCATACCCTTCGATCGAATCGATTTACGCCGGACTCGGACCGCTACGTACATTCCAGAATTGACCAATATTGACCACATGCGGAAACTTGAGCGCGTTAAAAGCAAATCTGGCCAAAGCCAGAGACGCAAAGCCACGGGTCCTCGCCTCCCACCACGATGTTCTGTCGTGCAGGACTCAAGATAGCCGGGCTGCCGATAAACAGTCTTTTGCCAATGAATAGGCTATTCAAATGAGGACTCGAAGGTAATAGGCGAGCGCCGAAAGTACCGCGAGGCTATCTCGCCTACATATCTTCATTCGGGAGACTTTCATGAAAACGACCATTTTTGCAGTTGTAGTGGCGCTAACATTATCTGCCTGTCAAGGAGCCGGTACATCCGGTCCATTTAGGTCTGAAGCAGACCGTTCGATTTCGAGTGTGTTACCACCAAATGTAGCGCATAAACAATTCGATTGGGCAGATTTCATCGAGCCTGATTTTGTGCCAATTGTCTTAAGAGTCTGCAGATCACCAGAAGGTACCTACATGAAGTGGGACATCCTCGTTACTCTGCAAAATCAAGATGGAAATCTGAATTTGGACGCGAACGAAGCACCAATTGATATCTACGTCGATTTCGATCCTGATCGGCCTTATGGAGTCAATAATGAAACAGGAGAGCCTCTTACTTTGGAGGAGTTCGACTCCGATCTACTGCGCGATATGCCCGACCAGCAGTGGATGAGTACTCCACGTGCCGGAAACTTCGGCGGAGCCGCGTTCAGCCTGTGGTACCCGGATGGCGGTCCAGGATCGCGCTACAGGCGGATTCCAACAAAGTTCACGATCACGTTGGATCAGTTCCGAGGTAATAACCCTACCGGAGGGACGATCGATGAGTCCGACGAAACCAATAATGGCGTCGGCGTGATCATAGACAGATACGATGCGATTAATGGCGCAACCGGTAGACGGTTAATCGGCTGTTGGTACGGCAGTCGCAATCCGTAAGGCTGACTGCGTACGAATGACACGTTTCGCTGCAATACCAATACCGGATAATCTGAGACCCCGCCGTTGTGGCGGGGTATTCATTGGATCAGCGGATTTGTGCGGGGATCATGACCTGTACCGGGATCGCCCGAGACGAGTGCCGATGGACAGTATCCTGTCAGATAGTTGCGCGGCGTCCCCACGGCGACGATCTTGCAACCCCTAATGCCGATCACCCGACGCCGCCGTTCGGCGGGCAGGCCACCTGTTCCGATAGCTGTTTTTCAGATTGCGCGTCCGAATCCGGCTAGTTCAGGGAAATCTAACGCGTAGAATCTGTTGCTCCGAATTAGTGAGCACGACAGCATGAATTTTCAAATCTGTGGCTTGGACCATGGTCAATTCAGTCACTTATTTGGCAAGAGTACGCAGGATCTTGCCGAATACGGGGTCCAGCGAATGACGGTTGATGAAAAACCAGGGTTTCCTTGTCGTGTGTCGCTACAGGATGTTGATATCGGCAAGACCGTTCTTCTTCTGAACTATGAGCATCAATCTGCCGAATCCCCTTATCGCTCGAGCCATGCGATCTTCATACAGGAGTGGGCAAAACAGGCAAATATTGGCAAGAATCAGATTCCCGAGATGCTACGCGTTCGACTGATTTCCGTGCGAGCGTTTGATGCGTCGGGAATGATGGTCAACGCAGATATTGTCGATGGGAGCCAGCTCGAAGGAATGATTGATCGCATGTTTTCGATCGAATCGGTTAGTTATCTCCACCTGCACAATGCAAAGCGCGGATGTTTCGCCGCCCGGGTCGAACGGGCGTAGAAAACCCATCCGCCTCTGCGCGGGAGCTGCGTGTCGTTATGGTGGTTTCTCGGTAAGCCAAACGGCCGCTTTCACGCACAGCAGACAATCAGCTCCGGGACTTCGAAAATTCGCTCCCTCAGTTCCAACTTACCCTCGTCAGCAGACGTTCGGATGATAGACGTCTGAGGGGCCGCTATTGACCCGAAGCAGTCCAACGCGATGGCGAACGAGACAACCCAGCTATTCACAGGCAATTTTGTCAAACGAGTTCGGGTTGTCGCCGCCACGCAGTGAAATCGTCGCATAAAGTTGACTCGCGTCCCGCCGATAGCTGATCTCCTGCGGATAGTCGTGATCGGGGTTCGCAAATACAACGCTGTTCTCGCTGGTTTTAACCGCGATGAACGATGCAGACGCCTGTCCGGATGGGTGAGCGGTATAGGTCCACAATTCGTCGTCATTCTGCTTAATACTCAATACCTCGTAAAAGACGACTTTTCCGGCGCTAAAGGCCACGCTGAATCCGATTAACGATTTATCACTATCAACAACCCAAACTTCCTGGCTGCTTTGGTCGGCCGCGACCCAGCAGCCAACGAGCCAGTCGAGGCCGCTTTGCGCCGAATTGCCGCTCGATGCCATCATTGGGATAAGTAGTAAAGCCGCGAACACCCTCATTCTCCTGGTCTCCCTGTTTGTACGAGAGGTCAAGTATACTGTCTGTCAGTTTTTCACTCTTGAACTTTTCGGCCAATCCGAATGTACCAGTCGTTTGAACCGACTCAGGCGCTGTCCCCGTTTGTCGAGTGCTACTGGTCCTGGTATGTCGAGCCAGGCCACCAAACGATCGACGACATTCTCCCGGACGCGGCGCCGGAATTTATCCTGCATCTAGCGGCCATACCATTTGTGAAGCACGATTCAGGCGAATGGATACAACAGCATCGGGCATTCCTTTACTGCGCGGCGCATCACACATTGAGCCTTGCCATTCGGGAGCCGATGATGGTCTTTGCAATTCGGTTCCGGCCGTGGGGCGTCAGTCGATTCTCGCAACAGTCAATGGCAACTATGCTCGACCGTCCCGTCCTTCCCTTCGAAGCGCTCGGCGAACTAGGTGACGAGCTTGTGGCTGTCCTGCGCATGAGTGATACGGACACCCGTCGTGTTGAACTCGCCAATAGCCTGCTCGAGGGCGCACTGCAGATTCCTGCGCGTAACGACAAACGATTGAAGAAGCTGCTGGATGCGGCAAACGGTGGAAGATGCAGGTCTGCCGAAATGGCCCGGACCCTTACGATGAGCGATCGGTCATTCAGCCGATTATGGAGCGAAATAGTCGGGATACAGCCGCGGCGGTTTATTCAACTTATGCGATTCCACAACGCACTCTCGATGATCGAAGCCGGAGAGGAACTCGCTGCCGTCGCCGCAGAGTGTGGATATAGCGATCAAGCACATATGGGCAGACGGATCAAAGCTATCTCGGGATTGCCACCGACTTCATTGCGGCGACGCTTGGGCAACAATGTGTACCGCAACTTGTACGCATCACGTCCCGGCGCCCCTTGGCATAGTCGAGAAAAACAGTAATCCAGCTTGCGAGATTGGCCAAGCAATCGCCACCAAACTCACTTACCCACGATGGCTCTCATCGGCCACTTGATATCGCAGCCATAAGCAGCCGCCCAGGTGCTAGAATCGCGAGCGACTGCTACTGGCGCAAAGCGGTCGATCGAAAGGTCGTTTTTTCGAGCGATAATTCGATCGACTAGAATGACAGAAATTTAACCAATCACTTTGGAATGTAGATCTATTGGTCGACGTTCTTATCGGGGGCGATCTTGAGAAGTGCAACTTGCATGCTTATCGCGACGATGGCGGCGCTCCATGGCTGCCAAGAGGAAGCAGCGTCGACCGTTGCTGATAAAATGGGAGAACCTACAGTCTATGACCTCGCCGAGATTATTGATAAGAATACTGCTGCGCTCGGCGGCGACGTGGCGCTCGACGCTGTTCGGACGATGGTAAAGCGGAGCCAAATCGAGGAAGGAGATTACCGTGACATCGCAATTTTTGCCACGGACCGACAGGGACGTATGCGTGTAGACATTTTTTCGGATGGCGAGCGAGTCTTCGCCGAGAGCTTCGATGGGCAAAGAGGGCATCAATGGAGCCCAAGAGACGGGCAGACGGCGGCGTCGAATAGTGGAACGATTGCGTTATCACATACGCCGCAGCTGCCTAATCACATATTTAGGCTAAAGGACTTAGTTGCAAATGGCCACAGTATCGAGGTGCTCGAACAACAGATGATCGATGGGGTCAATTACTCGGTTCTAAAGCTCACGCTTTCTGACGGCTTTGAGAACTTCTTGTGGGTCGATTCGGATAGCGGGCTGGTTACCCGTGTTCGCAATACTCGAGCGCTTCATGTCGATATCGATAACGAAGAAAAGATCATCGAGTCTCGTATATCTGATTTTCGCCCCGTCGGGAGTATTATTCATCCACACAGCGTCATGGAGATGGACCTGAATACGGGCGAGACCTTGGTTCAGATCAGCCTCCTAGCGTTGGATCTGAATCGAGATCTGCCAGAGAGCTACTTTAATGATCTTGTTCAAGAGGTCCCTGATCCGGAGTAGCCTGGTAGTTTGACCGTCTGCTTGTGGCCGTTGCGGTCATTCGCAGCACCTTTGAGAATGAGTATCTGACGGTCCATCTGGGGTGACCCAGCCAAGAATATCTCCCGCGGAGCCTTCTTGAATCGACAATACTGCTGCTAAATTCTCGGCACATGAGTGGTTTTGCCGTACGGGTTTGATCAATTGCAGCATAGCCTTATTATGAGTGTAGGAGGATTGGGCGATGACGTATAAAAACATCCTAGTAGCAGTCGACATAACAGACGAGGCCGAGGACGTTATCAGAGCTGCACGAGAGATTGCGGAGGAGCAAAACTCCAAGATATCTGCTGTTACAGTGATTAGGCCCATGGCCGATTTTTACGTCAATTTGTATTCAACTCTCGAAGATAGCGCCGATATCGGGATCGAATCACGGGCTGTAATAAGCGCAACCGCATGGCTGTCAGACCTCTTGAAACGCTACGACATTGATGCCGGCGCGGGGAACGTAATCATCGGTACGCCAGCTGTCGAAGTTCGGCGATTGGCTGAAAAGATCGATGCTGATCTCATCGTTTTGGGTACGCATGGACGGCATGGCTTGGGATTGCTGCTTGGGTCCACCGCAAATGCCGTACTTCATGGGGCTCCGTGCGATGTGCTCGCAGTCAAGGTGCGTGCCGAGGGGCCGGAATAGGAGCGCTGACAGAGCGGAACTGCAATTGACACTCCGCGCCATTATTTCACCGAGGTCCGCTTGTGGCCGACTGCCGTAGCTCAGGCGCTAACGGCCTGGAGGGCAGCTATACTTCGCACAGGAGCCGGTTGCCTGTAATAGCGCAATCCGGCAGCCTGTAACCCAATGCGGTCGCTCACATCATTTGGGAGAGAAGCACTATCTGTACGGCGGAATCGCAGCACCATTGCCGATTTCACTCAGGTTATAATTTTGGTCGAAAGTTGTGAGAGGGTTTGGACTTGCGCAGTCTTTTCAACAGTCTCGTAGCGCTTTGCACGCTGATCTGCCTGTCGGCTTGCGATCGGGACGATCCCAGGCAAGGCGATATCTACCTGCCGGAGGGAGATGCGGTCAAAGGTGAGATGTATTTCGCGTCCCTCGGCTGCGTGAACTGCCACGTCGTCATTGGCGCGGAGCTGCCCGAACCTGCTGAGGCAGGTCCTGTGCGTGTGTTGCTCGGTAGCCAAACTCGCCGAAAGCTGTCGTATGGCGCGCTAGTCACGTCAATCGTCAATCCTTCACACAGGCTGTCAGCCCGTTACCGCAAAGACGAGGTATCCGATGGGGGAGAATCCCTGATGCCCTCGTATAACGATGTGTTGACCGTGACGCAGCTGACGGACCTTGTCGCGTTCTTGGACGCGCATTACGAGAC
The DNA here is from genome assembly GCA_029864095.1 of Gammaproteobacteria bacterium. GTDB lineage: Bacteria > Pseudomonadota > Gammaproteobacteria > Steroidobacterales > Woeseiaceae > UBA1847. Next base: position 13,493 of record JAOTUB010000027.1, read on the forward strand.
GGCCGTTCGGCCCGATTACGAATATCGCGCTTATCCCCGGCGCGAGCCACTACGGAACCAATCCGATGACGATTCTGCGAATGCGAATCCGCAGTAGCGATACGACGGGATTGAGAGTTTCTCTGTGGAAGGCGGACTAATCGTGATGATCGTTAGCGATGATTAGCAGATCCCAAACGAATTTACGCTTCTAGCCGTCCGGCGACGCTCGTCAAGAATTTGAACAATCGGCTGGTATGCGCTCAGAAGCCGCCGCTCAGGACGAGAAAAGCACGACAATCAATAAAACGAACAGCAAGTAAGCTGTCGCGACTGCAGCGACCACACCTGAAGAAATTGTATATGGACTCTGTTCAACAATAGTCCGAATATATTGGCGAATTGTTACAAACGAATGACTGCTCCTGGCCGTTAGCCGCCGGTCACCCTGGCTGAGAATGAACGGCCGGTAAACGCCCGCAAGCAGACATTCGGTTAACATAGGGCGGAAGGGCCAGTTGGGACCCAAAGCTGACCTGCACCGTAGGTCGCGTGATATTAGACAATCTTAACCGGTAAGCACCAGTTAGACGGACTAAGGGCGCCATCTTTGAACATCGTATTTGACTTGGGCGGCGTCGTATTCAATTGGCAACCCGATGCCATTATTCGCCGCGTCTTCCAGGATCCGGAATCGCAGGAATTAGTTAGGGCGAAAATTTTTGAGCATGCTGATTGGGTAGAGCTGGATAGAGGGACCATTACCCTAGGTCAGGCAATAGTTCGAGGCGCGTCACGAACAGGCCTACCTCGCGAGAGTATTGAAAAACTGTTGAACGAAGTGCCTCGATCTCTTACACCCATTCAAGAGACAATAGATTTGATTACTTCCATAAGGGATTCAAATAACAGGTTCTTCATCCTTTCAAATATGCACATTGCGTCAATCTCTTATCTTGAAAAGAAACACAAGTTTTGGGATATGTTCGACGGCATCGTCATCTCCAGTCGAATTCAGAAAGTCAAACCGGAAATCGAGATATACGAGTACTTGTTGAAAGAGTACATGTTGAACGCGGCCGAAACAGTCTTTATTGATGATATGGGCGAAAATCTGGCGGCAGCGTCCTCGATTGGCATCCAAACTATACGATTTGTGGATCCTTTCCAGTGCAGGCAGGCCCTAGTGGATCTGGAATGCATTTGACAAATCACCGCACATGCTGCCTGCCTGCAGCATGTTGTCATGTCAGCGTGTTTTAATGACCGTTATCGGCCGTTAGCTGCCCGTAATTTCACTGTATGTCGCGCAGTTTGAATGAGTGCTCTTGGTGATAGCGGACATAGGAAGGCCCCGCCGAAGCGGGGCCGATAATTGGTCCTCGGTTCTTTTTTGTTATCGCGCTGAGCCGAGGAAAGAAGCGCTATCGCTCTCTTGTCTTGCCAAATCCAGGCAAGCCAAAACCCAGTAGTGCGAGCGAAGCGGGTTCCGGCGATGGACGTCTAAAATCATGCAAAATTCGGTCCGAAATCGTAAGACATTGAAAAACATGTGGATGATGAAACAGGACCATCTATTTGGACCGTGTCTTGGAAAAATTACCGACGTTATCTCGCTTAGACGGGTGAGCGAAAACAGACATCGCTAGGTACATCCCATAGCTGCCGTGATTCTCACGATACGCCTCGGCTCCAGTAACAACCGATAAAGGCCAACCTGACCAAAATCAGGGAGGCAAAGCTACGGGTCCTCGCTTCCTCTCAGGTGAACCGCTGGCAATTGCTCCCGCTTCGAACCAGACGCAGCGGCTCCCGATAATTCTGCCGAGTAAGACAAAACAAGCCGTGTTGGACGTCGTTCGGCTCGGCTAGAACATCTTTAGATCATGCAGAGGCTTTCCGTACATCATCCGACGACAAGACGGGATCTGACGTCGGAATAATGACTCGTAACAAGCCTCCGATTTTCACGGCTGGCGCTACTTCATCGACGCACGGCTAAAGTCCCTTCTCGACGGCTAGCCCGGATCCAAAGCCATGAGCAAAGCGCGTCTGTTAAAGGTGGAATGACGACGGCAGCAGCTCATCCATCGTATAAGCATGCCAGTCTTCGTCGTCGTCCTTGACGATGATGCGGGTGTTTTCGTCGGAAAATTCGTGGATGCGCTGCCGGCAGCCGCCGCAGGGTGTGCAGGCGCGCGTCTTGTTTTCGTCGCCGCCCGCGACCGCGATCGTGACGATGCGCTTTCCGCCTGCCGCAACCATCGCGCTGATTGCGCCTGCCTCGGCACAACTCACATTCGAGTAAGCCGCGTTCTCGACGTTACATCCGACGTGAATATGGCCGTTCTCATCGAGGATCGCTGCGCCGACGTGAAAACCCGAGTAGGGGCAATGCGCCTTTTCTCTAACGGCGCGCGCGGCATTAAGGAGTTCGTCGTCGGTCATTTTTCTATGCATCCTTGCGCATCGGGTTGTTCGGATGTGTGGTCCAGTTGCCGGGCTCTTTACTAATCGGCAGGCCGGTTCTCGGGTCTGTGCCGTCAGTCAACTGCTGCATGGTGATGCAGCTATCGACCGGGCACACGCTGACGCACAGGTTGCAGCCGACACATTCCGCATCGATGACTTCGAAATGACGCTCGCCGTTCACGGTGTGCGTGATGGCCTGGTGCGATGTGTCTTCACAAACGATATGGCAGCGGCCGCACTTGATGCACAGCTCCTGATCGATGACAGCCTTCTCGATGTAGTTGAGATTCAGGTACTGCCAGTCCGTGACGCTAGGCACCGCTTTGCCGACCAGATCGGCAACCGATTGCATGCCTTTGTCATCGAGGAAGGTGCTGAGGCCATCCGTTAAGTCATCGATGATCTTGAATCCGTACACCATGGCAGCCGTACAAACCTGAACATTGCTCGCGCCGAGTGCGAGGAAGTCAACGGCGTCGCGCCAGTCGGTGATGCCGCCGATTCCTGATATGGGGATATCGGCCGTTTCGGCATGGCGCGCGATCTCGGCGACCATATTGAGCGCAATCGGTTTGACCGCCTCGCCGCAATAACCGCCGTGTGTGCCCATGCCATCCGTTGTCGGGTACATCGTCAACGTGTCGTAATTGACGCGCATAATCGAATTGACGGTGTTGATCAGCGACACGGCATCGGCGCCGCCGTCCTTTGCGGCCTTGGCAGGCGGCACGATGTTCGTCACGTTGGGTGTCAACTTGACGATGACCGGAACGCTCGCAACTTTTTTGCACCACTCCGTCGCCATCTGGATGTATTCGGGCACCTGGCCCACGGCCGCGCCCATGCCGCGCTCCGACATGCCGTGTGGACAGCCGAAATTCAGCTCGAACGCGTCAGCCCCGGTGTCCTCTATCATCGGCACGTACTTCGCCCAGGTCTCTTCATTCATCGGTAGCATGACCGAGACGACGAGGGCGCGATCAGGCCAGTCGCGTTTGATCTGACGGATCTCGTCAAGATTGGTCTGCAATGGACGATCCGTTATCAGTTCGATGTTATTGAAGCCGATCACGCGGCGATCGTTGCTGTGCAGTGCGCTGTACCGTGGCCCGCTGACATTGACGATATGCGGATCTTCGCCGAGTGTTTTCCAGACCGCGCCGCCCCAGCCGGCTTCGAAAGCGCGATTGACGTTATAGGCTTTGTCAGTCGGCGGCGCGGAGGCTAGCCAGAACGGATTCGGTGAACGAATGCCGAGGAAATCCGATGTCAGGTCCGCCATGTTTGCACCTCCGCTGTCGCTCAGCTTCTAAGCTGCCGGTCGATCGCAATCGCCGCAACCTTGCCGTGCTGCACGGCGCTGACCGTCAGATCGTCGCCACGCAGGACGCAGTCGCCGCCGGCCCAGACGCCGGCAAGAGACGTCGCCTGCGATTCATCCACGACAATCTTGCCGCGCTCGAGTGTTATCCCGTCGAGTTCAGCGCTCAGAATCTCGTCGAGTTTCTGCCCGATGGCCTTGAAAAGGACGTCCGCCTCCAGGTCCAATGTCTCGCCGGTTCCCCTGATTTTGCCGTCGCGATCAAGCCGCGTTTTTTCGAGCTCGACCCCGGTTACGAAGTCTGCGCCGTGGACGCGAACGGGTCGCATGAAGTGATGAATCGTGACGCCGTTTGTTTGCGCGAGCTTTTGCTCGAACTCGCTCGCACCCATTTGTTCAGGGCCGCGGCGATAGACGATGTCAACGCGTTCCGCGCCCAAGCGCTTGCTTTGTACCGCGATATCGATGGCCGTCATGCCACCGCCTACAACGACGACATTGCAGCCTACCGGCAAGGTGCTCTTGTCATCGGCCTGGCGCAGGTCGGCGATGTAATCGATCGCGTTTTCGATGCCGGGCAAGTCCTCGTCGTCGATACCGAGCTCGTTGACGTCACCCAGACCGATGCCGAGGAAGACCGCGTCGTAGCTGTCGCGCAGTTCTGCGAGCGTGACGTCGACGCCGAGTTCGACGCCGTTCTCGATCTCGATGCCACCAATCGACAGGATATAGTCGACCTCGCGCTGCGCGAAATCGTCTACTGTCTTGTACGCGGCGATACCGTATTCGTTCAGACCGCCGGGTTTGCCGTCCTTGTTGAACACCTTGACGTCGTGGCCGAGCATCGCCAGCCGATGCGCACACGACAGGCCGGCTGGGCCGCCACCAACGACGGCTACGGTCTTGCCGCTGGGCGCGGCGCGCTCGAACAGCTTTGTCGAGTTCTCGAATACAGGATCCGTCGCATAGCGCTGCAACAAGCCGATTTCGACCGGCTTGTCTTCGTGAGCGTTGCGCACGCAAGCCTCTTCGCAAAGCACTTCCGTCGGGCATACCCGCGCGCACATGCCACCCATGATGTTCTCGCGCAGGATCGTGTGCGCCGAGCCGCGAATATTGTCGCTGCGAATCTTCTGGATGAATCCCGGGATGTCGATTCCGGTCGGGCACGCCGTCGTGCACGGTGCGTCAAAGCAGAAATAGCAGCGGTCTGCCTCGATCAGCGCCTCCGACCGTGACAGCGGCGGGTGTATGTCCGCAAAGTTCCGCTCGACCTCGGCTTTGTCGAGTCGGCTGGGACGAATATCTGCTGCCGGCTTTGTCATTGCTATGCGTCGCAGTCCTTTAGCGTCTGACCGCAACGGGTTCGGCCTGCTGCGCCTGCTTTTGCAATGCGTCGTAGTACGGCGCGAAGGCAGGCCTGTCGACGTAGCGCCCGGCGCCGCGTTCGACATTGAGTTCGCCGTCGGCGAACACGACCTTGCCGCGGCTGATCGTGTGCGACGCGCAACCCGTGACCGTCATGCCCTCGAAGATGTTGTAGTCGATCTTCTGCTGGTGCGTCTTGGCCGAAATGGTCTTCGATGCCTGTGGGTCCCACACGACGATGTCCGCATCGGCGCCCACCGAGATGCTGCCCTTTCGTGGATAGATGTTGAAGATCTGCGCCGCGTTTGTCGAGGTAACCTTGACGAACTCGTTCATCGTCAGGCGGCCCGTATTCACACCCTGATCCCAAAGCACTTCCATGCGGTTCTCGATGCCGGCCGTGCCGTTCGGTATCGAACGGAAATCATCCTTACCCATCGCTTTCTGGTCGGCGCAGAAACAGCAGTGATCGGTCGCGGTCGTTTGCAGATTGCCCGACTGCAGCCCGTGCCACAGCGCAGCCTGGTGTTCTTTCGAGCGAAACGGCGGGCTCATGACGTGAGCGGCCGCAACGTCGAAATCCTCGTGGCGATACACCGAGTCGTCGATCAAAAGATGGCCCGCAAGAACTTCGCCAAAGACGCGCTGGCCTTCGTTGCGCGCACGCGTGATCGCTTCGAGCGACTGGCGGCAAGAATTGTGCACGACATACAATGGCACGCGCAGCACTTCGGCGATGCGAATGGCCCGGTTCGCGGCTTCGCCCTCGACTTCGGGCGGTCGAGATAGCGGATGTCCTTCTGGTCCGGTGATGCCTTTTTCGTAGATTTCCTTTTGCAGCGTGAAGACGAGTTCACCGTTCTCGGCATGCACCGTCGTAATGGCGCCGAGTTCGCGTGCGCGTGTAAAACTGTTCACGAGGATTTCATCGTCGGCCATGATGGCGCCTTTGTACGCCATGAAATGTTTGAAGCTGTTGACGCCATGGTTGCGCACCAGCGTGCCCATGTCTTCGTGGACTGAATCGTCCCACCACGTGATCGCGACGTGGAACGAGTAATCGGCCACGGACTTTTCGGCCCAGTCGCGCCATTGGTTATACGCATCGAGGATGTTCTGCTGCGGGTTGGGGATCGCGAAGTCGATGATCATCGTCGTGCCGCCCGCAAGGCCGGCAGCAGTGCCGGAATAGAAGTCCTCGCTCGTGACGGTGCCCATGAAGGGCAGCTGCATGTGCGTGTGAGGATCAATGCCACCGGGCATCACGTACTGTCCGCCGGCGTCGACCACCGTCGCACCTTTTGGCGCGTCGAGTTCGTCTCCGACGGCCGTTATCAGGCCCTCGTGACAGAGTACATCGGCTCGCACAGAGCGATCCGCATTGACAACGGTGCCGCCTTTAATGAGTACAGTCATTGCTAACTCCTTACTTCCTTTTTCGCAACGAAGTAATAAATCAATCCGCCGAGTATTGAACCCGTGAACCAGCCGTAACTATAGAACCAGCTGAGCTCTCCGGTCGTGATCGCGATAAGCGTCAAGCTTACCGGTATTAGGAATGCGATGAAGCCGGCTTTGTTCCAGGCCGGATAGCCGGCGTTGTCCTGATACAGCGCCAGCAGGTCGTAGGACTGACCTTTGATCAGAAAATAATCGACGACCATGATGCCGGCAATCGGCCCGAGCAGACTCGAATAGGCGATCAGCCAGTTGGAATAGAGACTCTCCACGCTAACGTCCGTGTCGAGCCAGCCCAGTTTTTTCAGAAGCTCCCAGCTCATGAGAAGAATGCCGATGATGCCCGTCAGAATGACGCCCTTGTTTTCGTTAATGTACTTCGGCGCAATGTTCTGAAATACGTTGGTTGGCGAGACAATGTTTGCTGCGGTGTTTGTCGAAATCGTCGCAAGGATGATCATGAGCATCGACAAGACGACCCAGGTCGGACTGTCGATCCTGCCGATAAGATTGATGGGATCCGATATTGTTTCGCCAACAAGATTGAACGATGCGGCTGTCAGGACGACGCCGAGGCCGGCAAACATCAGCATGGTCAGGGGCAAACCGATAATCTGGCCGATGACCTGAGAACGCTGCGACCGCGCGAAGCGGCTGAAATCCGGGATGTTGAGCGACAACGTCGCCCAGAAGCCGACCATCGCCGTCAGCGCCGCCATGAAATAGCCGATAAACGATGCGCCTGCGGGACGGGTTGCGGGGACCGACAGCACTTCGCTGATAGAGACTTTGGGCATTGCCCAAACGATGAGTCCCAGGGCAACGATCAGCAACAATGGCGCAGCCAGCGCCTCGAGAAACTTGATGGACTCCGAACCGCGGATGACCACGGCGATATTCGCAACCCAGAAAATGAAAAAGCCGATCACCTCGCCCGTGCCGCCGAGTGCGGCCCAGCTGTCTGAAAGCGCTGAGAACAGCAGGTGAATGGCGATGCCGCCGAACAGTGTTTGCACGCCGAACCAGCCACAGGCGACAAGCGCACGAATCAGCGACGGCACGTTGGATCCGATAATGCCGAACGAAGCGCGCAGAACCACAGGGCAGGGAATACCGTAGCGCGTCCCCGGAAACGCGTTGAGGGTGAGCGGTATCAGCACGACGACGTTGGCTATCAGAATGGTCCACAGAGCCTCGGAAACCGACAGCCCGAAATACGCCGTCAGAACGCCGCCGAGTGTGTAGGTCGGAACGCAGATGGCCATGCCGACCCAGAGCGACGCGACGTTCCAGCGCGACCAGGTTCTCTGTGCAGCGCGGGTCGGGGCGATGTCGTCGTTGTAGCGGGGACTGTTCGCGATGTCCTCCCCGACGTCGAGCTCGATGTGCTCGCCAACGGTGCGTAGCTTGCTGACTGCCAACACGTCCGACATCCGGCCTCAGTCGCCCGTCAGCGGACCGTAAGTTTCGGGCCGGCGGTCGCGGAAAAACTGCCAGGTGTTGCGGACCTCACGGATCATGTCGAGGTCGATCTCGTGCACAAGCAGCTCGTCGTCGCCGTAGCTGGCCTGCGCTTCGATCGTGCCGCGCGGGTTGACGATGTAGCTCGAGCCGTAGAATTCGCCCATGCGCTCGCCCCACGGTGCTTCGGTGCCGACGCGATTGATGGCGCCGATAAAAACACCGTTTGCCGCCGCCGATGCCGGTTGCTCGAGCTCCCACAAATATTTGCTAAGTCCTGCAACCGTTGCCGACGGGTTGAGAATGTACTCGGCCCCGTTTAACGCCAGCGCACGCCAGCCTTCGGGAAAGTGCCGGTCGTAGCAGATGTATACGCCGAGTTTGACGTACGCCGTGTCGAAGACCGGCCAGCCGGAATCGCCGGGCTTGAAGAAGAACTTCTCATAGAAGCCCGGGTCGACCTGCGGGATGTGCGTCTTGCGGTACTTGCCGAGGAACGAGCCGTCGGCATCGATAACCGCCGCCGTGTTGTAGTAGACGCCGGGCATCGCCTCTTCGTAAATCGGCACGACAATGACCATGTTGTGCTTCTTCGCATACTCGCGCATCAACGATGTCGTGTGCCCGTCCGGAATACTTTCGGCCGCCGCGTACCATTTTCTGTCCTGGCTCGGGCAAAAGTAGGGCTGTGTAAAAACCTCCTGGAAGCACAGCACCTGCACACCGTGGCTGGCGGCATCTTCGATATACGGGATATGCGCCTCGATCATGCGGTCGCGAATGTGGTCGGGCTCCATCGTGCCGTCACCCTTGAGACTCATCTGAATCAGGCCACACTTGAGCTTTGTCATAACAAACCTCTTTTTTTCAATATGTTACCGGGTTTTTTTCTCCCCTACAGAGTACGCTTTTTTGTTGCCAAAAGCATCGCGTGGGAGTCGGGCTCCTACGAAGTCATCTTGCCGATGTCCACGAGCCGTGCATGGGATTCGGCAGCACGTACCAGCCGTTGCCCCAATAGTCCGAGAACTGTTCGACCGCCCGTCTGCGACTATCTGCCGTCGCTGCCTCGGTACAAGGTGCCGCAGGTTTCGCCCGCACGCAGGGGATGAAGTCACTCAGGTCATCGCCGAACAGCATGATGACCCGGTGCGTTCTTGCGATGTGCTGTCGGCGAACGGCCTTTTCTTTTGTCCAGTCGCTCTGCTCGAAAGCCAGCATGACGTGGTCAGCATCGGTCTCGATGCCGGTTTCGACAATGTCGGTCATCGCGATTATCTGTTGTGGACACGGGTCATTGCTGCCGACGATGGGCTCACAAGGTCGATTCGTGACAAAAAACAATTCAACACCGGCGTCCCGCGCGGCCACCGCGAAACGAACAAAACCGGGCACTGCCGACGCCGTGTTGGCCATGCTCCACGCTTCGTGTTTCCAGTTCTCGAACGGTCGTTCGTGGGTGAGTTGGAAATCGATGCCGCTGACGACGGTCTCGTCCATGTCGAAAATGATCGCTGGCCGCAGGCCTTCGGCATCTTCCTGCCCCGGCAACGCGGTCCAGAACTGGTCTTCGATCAACCGGGGCAGCGCGAGCCTGGCAGCCTGATAGACTTGGCGTGTCACTGCCTCATATTCGGCCGCGTGTTTGACCCACAAGAGGCCCAGATCCCGGTCAGGCGCATGTGCAACTGGCGTCGTGGTGCACGACGCGAACATCAACACGAAAACAAACACAGACAAAAAACGACACGGCATCATGAGAATCCTGCTTGTAATTTCACTGTTCATTGCGGGCTGCGCCGCTAACCCCGATCTTACTCCAGCCGAATCGTCCGGACTGACCTTTATCCATCTGAATGATACATACCGCCTCGGTGCCGTTGAGGATGGTAAGCGGGGCGGTTTTGGCCGCGTCGTTACGGTCATTCGGGAGCTGCAGGCTGAGGGCAGGGACGTACGGATCTTGCACGGCGGCGATTTCCTGTATCCGTCGCTCGAGAGCCAGCTCTGGAACGGCCTGCAGATGGTCGATGCGTTTAATTACATGGATGCACTCGCGCCAATGTATGTCGTCATCGGCAACCACGAACTGGATCGCCGCACGCCGGAGCACCTGGTCAACGCCGTGCGGGCATCGAATTTCGACTGGCTCGGCGACAACTATCGCTTCGTGACCGGCGACAGCGAGGTTGATGCGGCCCTGCAGTCGGCATTCACGATCGACTATGCGGGCAAGACGATCGGTTTCTTTGCGCTGGTCTTGCATGCGGACGACGGCGGCAACGATCGCGACTACGCGCCGGTCGACAAAGACTACCTCGGTAACGCAAAGCGCGTTATCGAACAGCTGGAAGCGCGGGGCGTGGATGCCATTATCGGTGTAACGCATCTGCACCTGTGGCAGGACAAGGAGATCGCTGCTCTCAGGACGGAGCATCCCAAACTCGCGTTCATTGTCGGCGGACATGAACACGAACCGGAATTCAGTCCGCTGAGCGATTCTTCGGCCGCGGTTATGAAAGGTGCGTCCAATGCGCGCGTGATCTGGCGCATCGACATGAGCTTCGATGCAAACGGCCAGCCACGGATCGAGGGACAAATGCTCGACATGGACTCGAGCGTTGTGCCGGATGCCGACTACACGCTGCTCGATAACGAGTGGCGCGGTCGCCTGCTCGACAAGTTTCCATTTCTCGAAGCGCGTGTGGGCGAAGCGGCATTTCCGTTTGACGCGACCGAAGAGACGATCCGCAACAACGAAACGGTATGGGGCAATTTCATCGTCGACCAGATGCTGACTGCGTTCGGGGAACCCGCAGACTTTGCGTTCATCAACAGCGGCACGCTGCGTATCGATGACTTCATATCAGAGGACATCGCGTTTGAAGACATCGGCAGGACGTTTGGTTTCTCGTCCTTTCTGCGCTACATGACGATGACCGGCGCAGAGTTTCGTCAAGTCATGGAAGCCGGCTTCCGCGGCACCGGACAGAGCAAGGGCTACTTCCCGCAGATAGCCGGTTTTCGCGTCTGCGTCGATCGCAGCCGCGAATCCGGCTCGCGGATCGTCAGCCTGCAGGTGCCGGTCGAGAATGGCTGGCAGGAGATCGATACAGATGCCGAGTACATGGTTGTGGTGCCCGACTTCCTGTACCGGGGTGGTGACGGCTATCAGCTGCCGCGAGACCGGCCGGCATCGAGACCCGGGTCCGAACTCAAGTACCTGGTTCTTGATGGCATCATGCGGGCCCAGGCTCGGGGTGAGGCGATCGGAACGCCGGTCGATCCGGCCAATCCGAGAATCGAGGTTTACGAGGCGGCCGTTGCGCATTGTTTCAACGGAAACTCTACATTGCACTAGTGTTGTGTTTTTGCAACAAACGAATCCTGAATCAGGGAACGCATTGCGCCGTCTCTGCAGGTCCGAGTAATTGTGCTCTTGGAGCCGGTATTTGGAGGCTGCCGCGTGATTGCGGGGGCCACCGGCCGCCAGCATTCGCAATGAAAACAACGTGTTGACCCGATATCTGAAATGGTCGTTGAATAAAGGGGTTGGCGCGGGCGCCTGGCTCGGAATTGTCGGCCGCGACCAGCGCTATTCAGGCGTGAAGTCTCGGTAAATGCCTACTAAAACGCGCCCTTACCAAGCTTGTCACCTGTTAGTCAAAGAGCGACAATGGCGTCGGTCCTCGGCACATCGTCTGCGCGTGGTGTTGTATTTCTCATACAAATGTCATTCCGCGACCCGGTGCCCGATAAAGCAAGAATAATCGCTTCAAAAGATCAAGTTGAGGAAATCTGATGAATAGAGTCATAAGTAAGCTTCTGCCGCTTGCTGCGTTGCTTGTGCTGCCAATGATGGCGCAGGCGCAGGATACGGCATCCGCCATGCGTGGCAGGATTCTCGATCAAGAGGGTACCCCGGTTGCCGGCGCATCGGTTGTTGTCGTGGATCAGCGCACAGGCGTGGCGCGCAGCTATCAATCCAATGATTCGGGAACGTTTCTGGCAGCCCGACTGCCGGTTGGCGGCCCATACACAGTTACGGTCAACGATACCCAGACGGTCGAGGTCGCTTCCATCGGCCTCGGTGATACTTATAACCTGACCGTCTACATGCGGCCTGAAATGGAAGAGATTGTCGCCGTCGGCCAGCAGACACAGATTGTCGAGACGGCTCCGGGACCGGCAGCCACGTTTGGTCTGCAGGATCTCGACAGCGCGGTTGCATTTAACCGCGATATCAAAGATGTCTATGCCATCGATCCGCGGCTAAATCTCGACGGATTCGAAATCAACTGTGCCGGCAAGCATCCGCGTTTCAATAACATTACGCTGGACGGTGTAAGCCACGGCGACCGTTTCGGCCTGAATACCAACGGATATTCGACGGCAACCGGCATGCCGTTCCCGTACGATGCCATCCAGCAGGTATCTGTCGAGCTTGCGCCTTTTGACGTGAAATACGGCGGCTTCTCTGCTTGTAATATCAACGCCGTGACCAAGTCGGGCAGCAACGATTGGGAGGCAAATGCTTTCTACGAGTACACGACCGACAGCCTCAGAGAGGACAAACTCGACGACCTGGACCTGAGCGGCGAGTCTTACAGGGAAACAAAGCAAGGTTTCACTGTTGGCGGCCCGATCATCAAAGACAAGCTGTTCTTTTATGCCGCCTATGAAGAGCAGGAAGAGCCGAGATTCCTTGCCGCGGGCTACGCCGGATCCGGCAATGGCGAGGAGCGACCGTGGTTGTCTCAAGCCGATTACGAGCGTGTGCTGAATATCGCCCAGAATATTTACGGATTCGACCCGGGTGCGCAAGGCAAAGATGGCGCCCAGACGGCCGAGAATTATTTGGTTCGCCTCGACTGGAACATCAACGACAGTCACAACGTCGCGGCTATCTACAACGATTACGACGGCGTGCAGTCACGTTCATCCGACAGCGATCCGTTCGAGTTCGAGTTTTCCAATCACTTCTACGACAAGGGCTCCGTGTCCAAGACTTACACGCTGATCCTGGATTCGCAGTGGAATGACGCCTTCTCGACACAGCTTTACTACAACGACACGCGGATGGACGATTCGCAGGTAACCGTCGGGCCGAAGGACATTGGTGATCACCAGATCAACGTCAACGGGTTCGACAATATTATTTACCTCGGTGCGGACGACTCGCGCCAGGCGAATAAACTGTTCACGGACTCACAGCTCCTGAAGCTGTCGGGGCAATTCCTGGTCGGCGATCACATCTTCACCGCGGGCTACGAGACTGAAGAGCTCGAGGTCTTCAATATCTTCGTGCAGCATTCGCGAGGCGGCGAGTGGGACTATCGTGATGACTCGTTCGGCGATAACGATCCGAACTGTGCAGCGCTCAGCGCTCAGCAGCGTTACGATAACACTGCAGTAGCCGACTCCGATGGAGACACTGGCAATGACGTCTGCGAGCCGGACGGAATCGACCATTTCGAACTCGGTCGCCCCTACCGCGTCTACTATGGCAGCGGTGGCGGTACCAATGATCCGAATGATGCGGCCGCCAACTTTGTCAATACGCAGAACGCGCTGTACGTTCAGGACGAGATCTACTTTGCCGAGCAGGACCTCACGCTTACGGCCGGTTTGCGTTATGAGTGGATCGACAGTAACGATTCGCCGACATACAACTCAACATTGTCAGACGCGATCGGTATTCGCAATGATAGCGGTCTGGACGGTGTCAGTATCGTGATGCCGCGCGTTGGATTCACGTGGGGTATGCGTGATGACCTGACGTTGCGCGGCGGCCTAGGCCTCTATTCAGGCGGCAATCCGAATGTCTGGCTGGGTAATGCCTGGAGCCGCGACGGCATCACCAACGTGCAAGTGCGGGAGGACTACTTCCACGCGCTGTCGATATTCGATGGTGGCATCCCGACGGTCAGCGGTGCGCCGGTCGGTGGCGCCGTGCCTCAGGTTTTGTTTGATGAGGTCGCGGCGATCTCAGGTGACGCTGGCTCGTTCTTTTTCAACAACCTGATCGATCCGGACTACGAAGCGCCGCGCGAATGGAAGACCGCTATCGGCGCAACGTGGGATATGCCATGGGGAGGCATCACGGCCGATATCGACCTCATGTATACGCGGCTCAAGAAGCAAGCCATCTACATTGACGTATCGCAGGAACACATACCCGGTAACGACACCCTGGCTGGGGCACCGATCTATACGGCCATACCCGGCGCCGGCGAAGGCAACCTGATGCTGACCAATGCCAAGGCAGACGGCAGCGGCACTGTTTTCTCTGCCGTCTTCAAGAAGGATTTCGACTGGGGCATGGACCTGATGCTCGGCTATGCCCGCACCGACGTCGAGGACGCTGCGCCGATGACGTCGTTCACGGGAGAATCCAGCTTCGAAAACCTCGCGACGAACGACATCAACAATCCGAGGGCAGCAACGGGTAATTACAACGTGAAAAGTCGCGTGACCTTGCGCGCGAGTTTTGCACGCGAGTTCTTTGGTGACAACGAAACGCGGTTCACGTTGATGGGTTATTACCAAAGCGGTCAGCCCAGTACCTACACGATGTTCTCCGAAGATTCGCTGCAAGTGGGAGAGTCGTTCCGTCACCTGCTGTACGTGCCCGACCCTGCCGGCGACCAAAATGTATTATTTGCTCCTGGGTTCGATCAGACGGCATTCTTCGAGTGGGTTAAAAAGCGGGACCTTAAAGGTGGTAAGTTCGTCCGCCGCAATGGCCAGGAGTCGAAGGTCAACTCACGCATCGATCTGCGCGTCGACCAGGAGATTCCGCTGTTCATGGATGACCTGAAAGCGCGCGCATTCCTTAAGATCTACAACTTCACGAACATGCTCAATGACGAGTGGGGCCGCCAGTACGACGCGGAGTTCTTCTCGCAGGATGTCGTGGACGTATCGCTTGATCCTTCAGGTGCGTATGTCTTCGAGGCATTCAACCGGAAAGGTCTCACGGACCTGCAAGAATTCTCGTCGTTGTGGGAAATGCGTCTCGGGCTTGAGGTTAACTTCCGATAAGAAAATTGTTTGATACGACTAAAGGCCAGCCCCTGGGCTGGCCTTTTTTATGGGCGGAGTTCTATCGTTATGACGAGTGGCCAGTGGTCGGAGACACCAACGCGCTCGGCTGAATAGTAACGGGCAGGAGTGCCGTCCTTTGTGACCTGGGCGGCCAGCTTGTTTACCAGCGCAACCGACCCGGGCGCGATCTGCCAGCGCTGATCTGTGCCGCTTGCCGGCGAATACAGGATCGTGTCGAGGAACGACCAGGTTTTGTCACGCGAGTAATACTGGGTACCCGGGCAACCATCGCAATTGTCGTGCGCCACCGTCCAAGATGGTCGCACGAAACGCTCGAGCATGCCTTGCTCGCCGTTTTCGCTGCTGGTCGTGTTGAAGTCACCAGCCGCAAACACATTTCGCTCCGGCGGCAGCGCATTGCGAATATCATTGAGATGCTCGAAGGCCAGTACCCGCATCTCCGTCGGATGAAACGGTGCGGGAAAATGCACCGAGAAACCGGTTAGCAGCGAGCCGTCAGGAAGTTCGAAGGTCGCCTCGAGAACGCCGCGCGTGTCACCGGCGCGTTCGGGGAAGTCATCGAACTTGAGCGGATGCAGTCGCGTCTCACCGACGACCGGCAGTCGCGACAGAAACGCGACATCGATGCCACGGTTATCGCTGCCCTCGATCAAGATGCCTGGAAGATACTCGCCGTCGACGAGATATTCAGTTCGCAGGCGCTCGAGGATCGCCAGGTTTTCGACTTCCTGCAGCGCGACGATGTCGGCGCCGCGGCCGTCGCTGACCTGCCTGATCGTATCTGCAAGCACGCCGAGCTTGTGCTCGATCGCTGCGTCGTTCCAGTCTAGATAGAGACATTCGTTTCGCCAGGACTCGACCTCGATCGCATTGCATGCTGCCTTGTGCGCTTCGTTCTGCTTTTTTTCAATCGGCAGATACGCTTTGTCGTCTTTGTCGGGATCATCCACGTTGTCGAACAGGTTCTGCACGTTGAACGTCATTATGGACACGGCTTCGGGCCCCGGTGCCTGCGCAATCGGCAGGGTTGCTCGTATGAGCGGCGCGTTGCGTTGCTCGAGAGTAATGTAGATCGCATCGCCGGCGTCGTTGAAAGCAACCGCTTCGGCCTGCCGGTTCCGGGTCGTGCCTAGAACCTGCGGTTTCCTTTGCAGCGCGTTGGCCCAGCTCTCGTCTGCGGTTCTCTGGTAGAGAAAAACACCGCCGTAAGTGAGGACGACGAGCGATCTTCCATTTGGGGAAATGTCCATGCCTGTCGGCTGCCAGTACCAGTCATCGGTCTTGGGTGCGAAGCGGACGTCCTGGCGCTTCGGCTGTGGCAGGCTGGCGACCGTGCCGAGCCGCCTGGCGATCTGTCTCTTTTTCGAACCTGGGCGCAACGGCACCTCGTAGAGCACCGCGGGTATGTCGCGTTTGCTCAGCACGAGTACGCGCTCATTCTCGACATCAATAGCGACCGCCTCGGCGTCTCGCGGCCCGTCCTCATATTCGTATTCAATCTCCCACGCGACTTTGACTTTCTTGTCATCCAGTTTCGGCTCCTCGACGACATGCACCGTGACGTCCTTACGCTTGCCGTCGTTATCGCCCACGGCGGCGATCAGCAGGTACGCTTCGTCCTCAAGCGTGAATGAGGCAAGGTCTTCCCAATCATTGTTGTTGGTCTTCGACAGCTTGACGCGACCCAGATTTGCACCGCGAGAGTTAATGGCGTGGACTTCTGCGTCGCCGTCGTCGTTGATGACCCAGAGAACACCTGAGTTCCGCTGCGACCGGGCGAGGCCGCTCGCCTCGTCGATCGCAGGGTTCTCGAGTCGTCCAACCGTCTCGAATGAAGGACCGGCATCTCCGGGCCCCGTGTCCGTGGCGGGAGGAGTGCAGGCGGCGACGAGCGGAACGAGTAATAGAATAAGGCGCATGTCGCTGATCCTAGCCACTCACGGCGGCGCAGGCAAAAAAAGCCCGGCGTGTAGCCGGGCTTTGATTTCTTGCTTTGAACGAAAGACTAGAAGTCTTTGCGTAGCTCCACGCCCCAGAACGACGGTTCGTTGATAAACGCGGTCAGATTATTGAAATTGATGCCGCCGTCAACCGTGATCTCGTCGGTGATGTTGCGTCCGACCAGTGCGACATCGAGCCCCGCTTCGGAGCGGTAGCCAAGGCGCAGTCCGAGAAGCCCGCGCTCCTCGGCAACGAACTCGACCGTCTCGTGCAGGAACAGGTTCGACTCGTCGCGATGGTTATAGTCGGTGTAAGCGTAAAACTCGCCGTCGGAGACCGGTATCGAATACTGAAGGATCAGGTTGTACTGAAACTTCGGCGAACGCGGCAGCGGATTGCCGTCGATCGAGACGTCGGTCACCGGAAAACCGAAAGCCCCAATTCGCGTGGTGTCGACAATCGGGTCGAGCGCGGTCACGCTGGGAGCGGCTCCTGCCAGCTCGTCGAGCAGCTCAGAGTCGTCGATCTCGGTGTCGTTATAGCTGGCGTTCGCGATCAGGAGGAAGTTGTCGGTAATCAGGACCTCCAGGCTGGTCTCGATGCCACTGCCGTTGACACGTTTGGCGTTGAGCAAGCGGTTCGCGTTGCCCACGCCGCCCGTTGCTGTCAGCTGCTGATCGTCATTCGTAAACGAGTAGACCGAGGTATTCCACCGTGCCCGGCCGTCCATCAGCGTGCTCTTGACGCCGAACTCGACGGAATCGGTCGTTTCGGTATCGGCAGAACTGAGCACGCCGAAGCGTCCGATTGTGACCGGGCCACGCGCCGCATTGGCGAAACGACCATACATGCTCCAGTCATCGTTGATGTCGAACGTGAACGCGAGGTCCCAGCTCAGGAAGCTATCGTCGACAGAGATCGAATCGGTGGTTGACCCGCCGCCAGGCCGGAACTGCAGCCGTTTTTCGTCAGCCGTGAAGCGTGCGCCCGCTGTCATAGCAAAACGATCGCTCGCACGGAATTCGATTTGCCCGAACAGCGCGAAGGAGTCCGTCTGCGTCCGAACAATGTCGCTCGTGTTGAATAAGAAATCGCGGCTTAATACGTCCGCATTTTCGTCGAGAATGTACGCGCCGACCTGGAAGAAAGCGTCGTCCAAGTCTTTCGAGATGCGGAACTCCTGCGTGACCTGCAGATGATCTTTGAGACCGTCGCCCGTCGCCGCGGAAAAGACACCGGAAGAGCCCAAAGCGCCGATATTAAAATCCAGAACGCCGCCGTCGACGTCGGTGGACTGGAAGTTCTCGATCGAATCGATGCCCGTAATGGACGTGAACGTGAATTCATCGAGGTCCCATACCAGATTTGCCGCCATGCCGTAATGATCGAGTGTCATGCCGGCAACATCGTTGTCATGACTTGCAACTGTCTCGTCAAATCCCTTGCGCAGGCCGCTCTTGCCTTGCGCGATTGCGTTGGCGTAGAACACCTGCGGCTGCGATCCATCCTGGTTGAAGCCGTGAAACTTGAGGAGTCCCGTAAACGTGTCGTTGGGCTCAAAGAGGAATTGCAGCCGCCACGCCGTCTCGTCGAACTCGCCGAAGTCGTCGCCCTGTGTACTGGCAGCCACATTGTCGATCCAGTTGCTGCGGCGCTGGTGTTTGAGCGATATGCGAGCGGACGTGTTCTGGCTGATCTGGCCGCTTTTTGCAAATTCCGCCCCAAGCGTACTGCGTTCACCAAAACTGACACCGACGTAGCCGTCGCCGTCCATCGAAGGCCTGACCGAATCGATCTTGACCAGACCGGCGTTCGTGTTGCGGCCGAACAGCGATCCCTGCGGGCCCGCCAGGACTTCGACACGCTGAATGTCGAACAGCGGAATACTGCGGAGCACGTTGCCTTCGAGGAATACCTCGTCGAAGACCATGCCGACCGGCTGCGCGGCATTGTTGTCGAAGTCGATGTTGCCCAGTCCGCGAATATAGAACCGCGGCTGCGTGCGGCCGTTAGACGACTCGATGTTCAGGCTCGGCACACGGTTTGCCAGCGCGCGCACGTTTTCTGCAGAGCCGAGATAGTCGCGCACGGTGTCCCCGGTAATGGCGGTCACTGATGCCGGCACGTCTTCGAGTGACTGTTCGCGCTTTTGCGCGGTGACGATAATCTCTTCGAGCACGATGTCCTGCGCGCTGGCCGGACTGCCGTAAAGGCCGCCAACACTCAGCGCTGCTCCAATAATTGTGCTCAATAGCAGGCGAGATAAGGGCT
>JAOTUB010000139.1 GCA_029864095.1 Gammaproteobacteria bacterium
GGCGGGATACGATCTTTGATGCCTTTTTGTCCATAGGCCAGGTGAGCACTTACCAAGACCTCACGATAGCCGCCACTTTGCATTCCATAAAGTGATTTCTCGACTCCGGCAACTACCTGGCGCTTACCCAGCAGCGTTTCATGATCGATGAGCTCGGCACCGTCGATGTTGCGAATGTCCAGCTTTGCCCCGTACGAAGCGATTGACTGACTATCGAAAGTTACTTCGTCTCCATTGCGGAGAAAAAAACGTGCGTTGTAAGTGACTGTGTCGCCTTTTCTGGCCTTTGGGCCAACGCCCGGAGTATCGGCCCGTAAGTCGATGCCTCTGTTGATCTTTTCAGCCATCAGGATCCGATTTGCCGTCGCCCGCAACTGTTATGACCACATGCCCCGTCTTCTGCCCGGTTTCAACGTAGCGATGCGCCTCGACAATGTCTTCCAGAGGATAGCGCCGATCGATAACGGTCTTCATCTTTCCCGCCTCAATCAAATCCTTGAGGCAAACCAGATCCTCGGCTTTGTAACCTGTCAACGCCGCTATTACTTTCTTGCTGCTTGTTAAAGATGTCCAGAGGCCTTTGAACAGTCCTGAAAATCGTGGGTTGCCCAAAACGTAGCGGCCGTTTTCATTGAGTGACGTAACACTTCGCGAATACGAGCTCTTACCGACCACGTCGATAATGACGTCATAAGTCTTGCCGTTTCGCGTGAAGTCTTCTTGTGTATAGTCGATGACTTCATCGGCGCCAATGGAGCGCAGCATGTCCAGTTTTCTGCTGCTGTCCACAGCCGTCACCTCAGCCCCGGCTATCTTGGCAATCTGCACGGCAAACGTACCGATGCTTCCAGCCGCTCCGTTGATAAGCACTTCATCCCCGGTCTGGACATTTCCTTTTCGTACGAAATGCAATGCGTTCAATCCGCCGACAGGAACAGTGGCAGCTTCCTCATAGCTCATGTTGGCCGGCTTTCTAGCGATCGCGTCTGTAGCGGGAAGACAGATGTAGTCGGCGTAGGCGCCGAATTTCTCGGCAGGCGCGAAGACCTGATCGCCTTTCTTGAACTGTGTAACGTCTTTGCCTACCGCTTCGATTTCTCCGGCCAACTCCTGGCCGAGGATTTGTACTTTTCGTTTCGGTTTTCTGAGACCGAACATCAGTCGCAGCGGAAGCCAGAACGACATCGGGAAATCGAAGCGGCGCATTTCACAATCGCCGGCAAAGACGGTGGCCGCAACGACCTTTATCAGCACTTCATCGCCTTTAGGCGTCGGCGTTTCGACCACTTTGAGCTGCAGAACGTCCGGTGGTCCGTATTTTGGCCAGATAATCGCTCTCATCAATTTCGACTGGTTTTGTTCTGTTGCGGTCGAAGACCGAGTATACGGTCAGCGCAGGGCGGGCGGCGAGAGTGACAGCAAGAAGGCCCGCAGCCCTTCAACGTAGACAGGTTCATCCTCGAGGAAGGCTTCATTGTGGGAGCCGTGGAGCTCCAGCAAGGTGCGCGGCTCGGGCGCGGCCGCGAAGATCGCTTCGCCGTGATGGAATGGAATAATCTCGTCGTCGCGGCTGTGAACGACGAGCACCGGGCACTTCACGTCCTGTATGTAATCGCGTGTTGCGTGCCTCAAGCGACTCAACCAGCGAGCCGGCAGCCACGGATAGATTTCCTGGGCGACATCCGGGACAGATGTGAAAGACGATTCTACAATTAGGCCTGCTGGCTGCGCCTTTGCAGCCAGCCGTGTTGCGACGGAGGCTCCGAGGGACCTGCCGAAAAGCACAATGTCGCTTGCAAGCAGGCCGCGGGTCTCGGTGAGATAGTGCCAGGCAGCGTCAGCATCGCGATACAGGCCAGGCTCAGTCGGCTTGCCGCTGCTCTGGCCGTAACCACGGTAATCGATGATAAACACCGACAACCCTAGTTCATGAAATTGCCGTATCGAGTCCAGGCGGTGTGAAATATTGCCCGCATTGCCGTGAAAAAAGAGCAACGTTCGAGGAGACCCTCCCGGAACAAACCAGCCGTGCAGGCGCACGCCGTCGGCTGTTTCGATCGAGACGTCCTCGTAGTCAATGTCCACGTCGGCAGGGGTCATGAGCAGGTCGCGTCCCGCCATGTCGGGCAGGTACAGCATGCGGCTCTGCATGAGGTACACGACGGCGACGAGCAGGGCGTAGCAGACCGCGATGACGAGAACGAATTTCAGCATGGCACATAGAATACTCGACAGGCGATATACTCAGCCACCAATGAATTGACGGAACCGGGGTGACAAGATGATTCGCGATACCAGATTCTGGACATTGATGGCAGTGTTCCAGGTCCTTTTTGGGCTCGCCGTGTTCGCGATCACGCGGGACTACTACATGACGGATGCACCAAGCGTCGGTGCACATGCACCGACGAGGATCGCGCCCGCGACCGCATGGCCCAACGTCGTCACCGAAAGCAACATCGCGAGACTGAGTTCGTCCGCAACCGGTGAGGCGGCTGTTACCGATCCGATTGAGATGTCGCGACAGGCGGACGAGTTCTTCGCCAACAGGCAGTACGAGCAGGCCGCGGCACTGTATGAGCGGCTCCTGGCGTTCGGCCCTCCCAATGCAGATGTGCACAACAATCTGGGCCTTACACTGCATTATCTCGGCCGGTCGACAGAAGCTCTGGATCGACTCAATGATGGCGTGGCCGTGGATCCGGATAACCAGCGCATTTGGCTAACGCTGGGGTTCGTCAATAGCCAGCTTGGCAATACCGAGCAGGCTCGAACAGCGCTTACCGCTGCGACGAAGATCGGGTCGGACGAATCGATCCGACAATCCGCAATGACTATGCTCGAGAATCTGCCCTAGGCGCCCAATGACCTGAGCTTCACCGAGGTGCTAGCATGGTCCGCCTCCCTCAGTGGGCTGAATACAAATGAAATCGATAAGCAGCGTGAGCATTACCGCAATCCTTCCGATCATTGTGCTCCTGGCGGGCTGTGATCGATCGCCCGGGGACGATGCCTTCGAAGCAGAAGGCGAGGGCGTGGACGCGCCGATCGCGCGAATCGAGGTCGTGCAAGATGAGATGCATGGCGAAACCATCACGGATCCGTACCGCTGGCTTGAAGACTGGTCCAGCGAAGAAGTCAAAGCCTGGTCCGACGGCCAGAACGCTTACGCAAGGCATATACTGGCTGGCCTGCCGGAACGACCTCAGGTTCACGCCCGTATCGCCGAGATCCTGAGTTCCGCACAAAGTGTCATTTACTACGGTGTGCAGCTGCTTGACGACGACTCGCTGCTGGCGTTCAAACAGGACCCGGACAAGCAGCAGGACATTCTCGTACATCTTGACGCCGATGCAAATCCAGCGACGGCACGAGTATTAATCGACCCCAATAAAATCGATTCGTCGCATAGTACGACTATTGATTGGTATCGGGCATCAGCTGACGGTACGCTCGTCGCGGTTTCGATGTCGTCGGGAGGATCCGAGTCCGGTGACATACACGTTTTTGAAACCGGCACGGGACAGCAAGTCGACACAGTGGTCGAGCGAGTCAACGGCGGCACTGCCGGCGGTGACCTTGCGTGGTTTCCGGATAGTTCCGGCTATTATTACACGCGCTATCCGCGGCAAGGAGAACGCCCGGATAGTGATCTGTTCTTCTACCAGCAGGTCTGGCAGCACACGTTAGGCGCTCCGGGTGACGAGGACGAGTATGTCTTGGGCGAAGACTTTCCGCGAATTGCCGCCAGTCGCTTGAGCGTTGATGCCGGTAGCGGGCGCTTGCTGGTCTGGACGCAGGATGGCGACTCATCGCGCTTTGAAATTCACTTGCGGCAGGCCGATGGGTCCTGGGTACAGTTCAGCCGTTTCGGGGATGGCCTTGTTCAGGCCGCTTTCGGCCCGGACGACTCCTTGTATGTCCTCGAGCATGGCGATACCCCGCGGGGGCGCATCCTCAGGATGGATGCGGCGAACCCCGATATCGCAGACGCCATCGAGGTCGTGCCGGAAGGTGATGGCGCCATTGCGCATAACTTTTACTACAGGTATTCGCCGAACATAGTCGTGACGAACGATCGGATTTACGTCGTTTATCAAAACGGCGGTCCGAATGAACTGGTCGCCCATTCGCTCGACGGCGACAGGCTGGAGTCACCGCAGCAAGCAGCTGTCTCGGCGATCTACGGGCTCACCGCGGCCGGCAACTCGGATCTCGTTTTCGCGACCGAGTCCTACGTATCGATGCCGCAGTGGTTCAGGTACCGAGTGAGCGACAGCATCACGGTGCAGCTCGGTATCTCATCCGAGTCACCGGTGGACTACTCCGACGTCGAGGTTGTGCGCGAGTTCGCAACGTCCAAAGATGGGACACGCGTGCCTGTCAACATACTGATGCCGCGCGGTGCCAGGAAAGACGGTTCGAATGCCATCGTCGTCACCGGCTACGGTGGCTATGGTTTGAGCATTTCGCCGGGTTTGTCGATGTCGCGGCACATTCTTTTTGAGCATGGCGTGTTATTTGCGCAGGCCAATCTGCGTGGCGGTGGCGAGTATGGCGAAGAGTGGCACCTGCAAGGCAATCTGACCAACAAGCAAAACGTGTTCGATGATTTTGCCGCGGTTATCAGCCATCTTGTCGCCGAGGGCTACGCGGATCCGGAAAGAGTCGCCATTGTCGGCGGCAGTAACGGCGGCTTGCTCATGGGCGCTACCGTAACGCAGAACCCGGGTCTTGCCGCGGCAGTCGTGTCGCATGTCGGCATTTACGACATGCTGCGAGTTGAACTCGATCCCAACGGCGAGTTCAACGTGCCCGAGTTCGGCACAGTCCGGGATCGTGGACAATTCGAGGCCATGTACGCCTATTCGCCGTATCACAACATCAAAGACGGCGTTGATTATCCGCCGATCCTGTTACCGACTGGCGCAAACGACCCGCGCGTCAGTCCGGCGCACAGCCGCAAGTTTACAGCCCGATTGCAGTCGGCTCAGGGAGGCGACGGCGTCGTGCTGCTGCGCACCAGCAGCGAGACCGGACATGGGGGCGGCACGCCCCTTGATGAGGTGATCGAATTGATTAGCGATCAGTACGCCTTCATTTTTCACCACCTCGGGGTGCCGCTGGATACCCCCTGAACGGAACATTGGGAAACGAACATCAATGAGGTGAAAGGGTGATTATTCTGCTCGGGTGTTTGCCCTAAGAGACTCGGCCGTGGCAATGTTTGAATCGTTTGCCCGATCCACAATGACAGGGCTCGTTTCTCCCGGGTGATTTCGCCGCGCCGCCACTGTCTTTTGCCGCTTTTTCACCCGTAGAAAAACTGCGAATCGCCTTTTTCAAGACGTCCGGTACCTCGTCTTTATCAAGGTACAGAGGAGCGAACTCTTCGTTGATGGCAGAGAAAAGCACCAATCCTCGAAACGCCCCGCCCAACTCGACGCCGTTGCTCGCAAGAACCAACGCTGGATTCAGCAAATACGAGGCTTTGTCGGCCCTGGTCACCAGCTCGTGATAAAGAGGCCAACCACCGGGCTTCATGCCATGCTCGGACCACACCTCGCGCCACGCTCGAACAAAGCTCTTGGTGAGGTCCGCAAACTCTTGCTTGCCCTGTCCGTCCGGATCGGATGTACTGTCAATGTCATCAGTCAGGTCACCAACCAGATTTTCAATTTCGCCCGGGCTTAGCACCAGCGGTGCGTTGTACGTTTCTGTTCTAACGTTCGTTGGCCTACCTGGCTCATAGCTGACAAGCTGCGGAATACAAACTTGTTGCTGCCGATTTTTGAAGGGCCAGTCACCGCGCTCCACCAATTCCCAGAACCGTGGCGAGCCCGCCGTATCCAGAACCAGATGTACCCGCGTTTTGTCACTATTGTTTTTGACGGTGTGCTCAGACCAGGAATCAAAAATCCAGCACTCGCCGGCCGCCATGTGTACGTGTTGATCACCGCAATAAAACAATACGTCCTCAGTGGTGGTGATAGGGATGTGCACTCGAACTCGGTTGTACCAGTGATAATTGATATCGACGTGCGGCGGCACTTCACAGCCGGATTCAAGGCGCATCAGTCGAGATCGACTGAACACTTCGCCGAAGGTAGTCATTATCTGCTGAATATATGCACAGCGCTTTAGAGCTGAAGTCGTCTTCATCGGGCCATGCACGGCGTCGTTGAACTCACCGTGCAACGAGATCAACGGAATAGACATATTGCCCGAGTATCCGGTGGCGTGCGCCATCCATTCCTCCTCAGCGAACTGGGAGATCTCCTTTTTTAGCTGTTCAACATCAAACAGCAACGGCAATTTGATAAATTCTGTCTCGAGTCTCATGTCTATGCCGGCTATCTTCTTGCGCGATGCCTATAATTTCCCATGACAGTGCTTAAATCGTAACCCCGAGCCGCAATCGCAACGCTCATTGCGGCCCAACTGTTTTTTCGGCTGCTCATTCTGAGCGGCTTCTGGAGGTTGTGCAATGGCGTCTCCGGAATCCTGTGCTTCTGACACCATTACAGGGGAGGAGGTGTGGGGCGCGACGCGCGCCTCCATCCGCTGAATCAATGGCTGCAGACCCGGCATTACTCGTTGGATCATGGCCTCGTTCATGCGCCACTTCCCCGATTTGGGCGTTGTTTTCGTATAGCGTGAAAAAGGCAGCGCTGTCGCGCAGTGCGCTTTCAGACTATCGTCAAACGGAATCCCCGCAAACCGACAGACTCGCGCTATCGTAGCAGGTGCATCCGCCACGAGCTCTGCATAGCTTGCCGCGGTCCAACGGTCCTCGGGCATCGCACCAAGATCGTCCAGGATGAATTGGTTCGCGGCCTGCCACTGAAAAGCAACGATCTCCTCGAGCGGCTTTCCCCGAACGCGTTGATAGTCTGGTGGCAACAAAAAGGACCATTTGTCAGGCCACTCGGGTAATTGAGGATAGGTGACGAAGTCCTGCGAACGCCAGCCTTCGATCATGCTGCTTAAATTCTCTCGCGGATCACGAAACAAATAGATATACAGCGCGTCGGGGAACAGTCGATTCAGGAACGGAATGCGTAACGAGTTCTTTGGCGTTTTTTCCAAAAAGCGCGGTTTCTCGGCCGAGTCGGGTTCAATATCTCTATACAAACGGCCTTCTGCATCACGCAGATGTTCGAAAAATATACCGCGTAGATGCTGTACAGATGCGCTGTCTGCATCGTCGCCGACCAAACGATTTGAGGCGCAAATTCCGTAAGCAGGGTTGAGCTTTTTTATGTGCTCGAATACCATGTGACTTTCGTCACCGATAGTCCACAGGGATTTTGCACGGCACATTGTCTCAAACAACAACGTACTGCCGGACCGCGGTGCGGACACGATAATGATCGGGCGATCAAACTGGTAATCTTGCGCCAATTGTCGAATCACAGTTGCCGTGGTCTCAATCGGCTCACTCTACAAGAAGGCCTTATCGGCCACAATTATGCCTATTCGCCGCCTTACAAAATCTCGGAGTGGCGCACCACGCGGTGAAGTGATCGAACCAAGCTCCGATTAGTTTGCCTTCATTTTTCATTACCTTAGAGTACCGCTCGATACAAATCAGCGAAAATAGTGTAAAAAGTGCATGACAATTGGCAGTACGTGCGAAATGGTGGATCTATGATTAGACAAGGTGCGCTGGCGATAATTTTTTTCATTATCACAGCCTGTTCGGGCACCGGACCGCAGGCCTCAGATCCTGCTGGGTACGCCGACACCTCTGTAGGTAAAGACGCCGCGGCTGCGGCAGAACCCCAAGCGACAGACGGCGAAGAGGTCGATATGCGTATCCTTGCGGAGGACTCAGCACAGGACGATATGGTGTGTCGTCGGGACAAACCCATCGGTTCTAATATTGGCAAGCGCGTGTGCCGATCTCGAAGCGGCGAATCGGCGCGGAGCGAGGCGGATCGGGAAATGCTCAGAAAGGTACAAGATCTGTCCGATGATGACCGCAAGGTTAGCGGCAACTAAGGAATGAGGGGGCGTCTGCGCTCAATCAAATCGCAAGTCGCCGCCAAGAATCCTGAAAGGGTTGCGTGCCGGTTACTGGGAGTCAATGCCTCATTCACCGATCTCAACAAATTTCCCCGTCGAGCTATCACGTTCAAATGCCGAGCCGACTGGAGAATCCAGCAGCTCCAGGATGCTGTCGTCTTGTCTGAGCACGGCGCCCAGTGACACGAGATGTATGTTGTCGGAGTCATCCATGTACTCGTCAGACTCGTCGCCCGCCAGGAATCGCCAGCCGCTGTCATCGTCACGATCCGGTTCTTCCCGGTACAGGTCGCCGATCTTGTGACCTTCATGCAGCACCCGCCGGGTAACGAAGCAGCGCGGTAAATACTTGTCCGTCTTGCTTGGAACCGGATCATCGCAGTCGAAGCGAAAGATAAGCTTCGCCTCGTCACCGGGCTGCAGCATAGAGATCGCTTCCGACGAGGGTTTGTGAAACGTGTAAGGAAACTCGTCCGCGAGCTTTTTAGCGTCGGAGAGCCACCAGGTTTTGGGTTTGCGAGAGCGTTTCAATAGATCAAGGTAGAATGAGCGTTACTAACGAAATCAGCATCACAGGGAGCAACCGTAGCATGAAA
>JAOTUB010000140.1 GCA_029864095.1 Gammaproteobacteria bacterium
TCGGTTTTTGCGCGACGGTCGTGACGGCCACAACGACCCTGAGCGGCCACTCGTGTGCGGGACGCAGGCAGCGCAGCGAAATGTCGCCGCCCGAATTCTCGAGTTCGACGAAGCCGCCGTATAGCGAGCGAGCTGCCGAGCCGGATGCTGCACCTGCCAGCCGTGCCAGCTGCGCAGTTTCTCTGCCGCCTTCCACCGCAGCGTCCGCCGCGACGACCAGCGCGGCGAAAGCCGATGCCGAAGACGCCAGACCCGCGGCGATCGGAAAGTCGCTAGTGCTGACCACGCGCGCCGCATGTCGCTGCTCGCCTGCGACCGTGTCCAGGCAGCGCGTGACACGCGGCAACATATCGACGTTGTCCCGTTCGTTGACGGTTAACACGTCGCCGGGCAGTGCCTTATCGAACTCGACGCACATCGTCGTACTAAGGTCGGCGAGCGTAATCGAGATCGAGCCGACCGCCGGGAGATTGCGACGCGTATCGCTCTTCCCCCAGTACTTGATCAGCGCGATATTCGGCTGGGCTCTGGCGGTTGCCCGCATAGGCTTCTTGGATGCGCAAAAGGGACGCGAATTATAGCTCAGCCGTGCTGCGCACAGGCGGCAAATGCGTGTACGCTACATGACCCTGAGCACGAGCCGGAGACCTTTTTGCCAGCAACGTTCGACCAGCGCATCGCGTATTACACAGAGCGCGTGCAGGAGAAACTGGACAGCGTCCTGCCGCCCGCTAACCGGCCGCCGAAGCGCCTGCACGATGCAATGCGCTATGCGGTATTCAACGGCGGCAAGCGGGTTCGGCCGTTGCTCGTCTACGCCACTGGCGAATGCCTTGGTTTGGAGGAACAGGCCCTTGACGCCCCGGCCGTAGCGCTCGAGTTAATTCACGCGTTCTCCCTGGTCCACGATGACCTGCCCGCGATGGACAATGACGATCTGCGGCGCGGCAAGCCGACCTTGCACCGACAGTTCGATGAAGCCACCGCAATACTCGCCGCCGATGCGCTGCAGCCGCTTGCGTTCAGTGTGATCGCCGACAGCGGCGATATTCAACCGACAACCCGCAATAAACTCGTTAAGCTAATCGCGGATGCCTGTGGGTCTGTCGGCATGACCGGCGGCCAGTCGATGGACCTCGCCGCAGAGGGGCGCTCCCTGTCCGGGGAAGAAATCGAGAGCATGTATTCGCTCAAGACCGGCGCACTGATACACGCGTCGGTCGTGTCCGCCGCGCTGCTCAGCGCCGGACTTTCGACCGAACGCGAATCCGCGATCGATGCTTTCGGCAGGACGATCGGCATAGCGTTTCAGATCAAGGACGACCTGCTCGATGTCGAAGGCGAAACGGAGACCATCGGCAAGCACACTGGCGCCGATCAGCGCCTGCGCAAGGCGACTTATCCGGGTTTAGTCGGAATTAGCGCTGCACGCGAGCGCTGCAACGCCCTGCTGCGCAGCGCCCTCGAACAGCTCGACGACTTTGGCGCCGATGCAGATTCATTGCGCTGGCTCGCCTGCTACATCGTCGAGCGCGGTCATTGAAGTGACTCGGGCGACGCGCACGATACTGCACGTTGATATGGATGCTTTCTATGCCTCTGTCGAGCAGCGCGACAATCCGCGGCTGCGCGGCAAACCGGTGGTCGTGGGCGGTGGCAATAATCGCGGTGTCGTCGCCGCCGCGAGCTACGAGGTCCGCCAGTACGGCGTCCGCTCGGCGATGCCAATGTCTGACGCAAGGCGGCGCTGTCCCGAATTGATTCGCGTCCAACCGCGCATGTCCCATTATCAGGCCGTGTCCAGGCAGATCTTCACAATCTTTCGCGAGTTCACACCGCTTGTCGAGGGTCTGTCACTCGACGAGGCGTTTCTCGACGTGACTGCGAGCCGAAACCTGCACGGTAGCGGAGTGGACATCGCAAAGCAGATCAAGCGCTGTATCCGCGAACGCACAAGTCTCACGGCATCGGTCGGTGTTGCGGAGAACAAACTCGTCGCGAAGATAGCGTCCGACATGGACAAACCTGACGGTCTCGTGGTCATTCGCGCCGATAATTGCTGCGAGAAGCTTGACCCGCTGCCGGTGGCGGTGATTCCGGGCATCGGCCCTCAGACGCTCGCGCGGCTGCAGCGGCTAGGTATTCACAGCGTCGGCGACTTGCGCCTCGCGCCTGACCGCGATCTTGCGAACATATTTGGCCGCTTCGCAGCACGCACTCGCGAGCGCGCAGCGGGCATCGACAACCGTCCGGTCGCCGCCTGTCGTGAAGAAAAGTCGATCAGTGCGGAGGAAACCTATGAGGTCGATCTCAGCAATCGCGGCGACATGGAGCGCGAGTTGCTGCGTCTGGCAGAGACCACGGCACGCCGACTGCGCAAATCGGACCTTCAGGCAGGGACCGTGCAGATCAAGATCAGGCAGTCGGACTTTCAGACCTTCACGCGACAAAAGAGTCTGCACCCACCCGCACACGGCACAGACCAGATCTATCAGGTTGTGCGGGCGCTTCTCGACATCTGGCTGGAGGAGAACCCCGGCACTCGCATTCGACTGCTTGGCGTAGGCGCCACCAAGCTATCTGCGGCCGAGCAGCGGGATCTGTTCGCGGCCGACGATAATACGGCTGCCAACCCGATCGACCGGGCGGTTGATGGCATTCGTGACCGCTTCGGCAACTCCTCGGTCGGCCGTGCGAGGACGTTGGACCGACCCTGAGTCATGTAGAATTGAGGTCCTGAAGACAGGACCAGGGCTGCGGCAAAGAAATAATGTACACCAGCTTTTTTGGCTTAAATGAGAAACCGTTTTCGATAACGCCGGACCCGCGCTATTTGTTTATGAGCGAGCGCCACGGTGAGGCGCTCGCGCACCTCGTCTACGGCGTTACCGAAAGCGGTGGCTTCATGCAGCTTACGGGTGAGGTGGGCACGGGCAAAACCACGCTTGTGCGCACCCTGCTCCTGAACCGCATGCCTGCAAATGCCAACGTGGCGGTTGTCCTGAACCCGCAGCTCACTGCTCGCGAGTTTTTGACGACGATATGTGAAGAACTCGGCGTCCCGGTCCCCGAGGATCGGACCAGCATCAAAGCACTGATCGACGCGCTCAATCATCACTTGCTCGATGCCCATGCGGACGGACGGCGAACGATACTTGTCATGGACGAGGCACAGAATCTCGCGCCCGATGTGCTCGAAGAAGTGCGCTTGCTGACGAATCTCGAAACGGCGAAGCAGAAACTGCTGCAGATCATTCTGATCGGTCAGCCCGAGCTGCGCGACGTCCTCGCCAGAAATGACCTGCGTCAGCTGGCACAGAGAATTACGGGCCGCTATCACCTCGAACCCCTGTCAAGAGATGAAACCGCTCAATACATAGAACACCGGCTCAAGGTTGCCGGAGCGCTCGGCGAGGTATTCGACAGCGGCGCCAAGCGTGAAGTGTTTCGTTTATCGCAAGGTGTGCCGAGACTAATCAACGTTATCTGTGATCGCGCCCTGCTTGGCGCGTACAGCAGTGAGAGCCGGCGCGTCAACCGCAGCATGATTCGACGCGCAGCGGCAGAGATCACCGGCAGGATGAAAATCGCAATCTGGCCGCGCTGGGCCGTGCCTGTGATAGGCACTGCTGCCGCCGTCGTCATCGCGCTTGGTGTTCTGTCTCTTCTCGGCGAGCGGCGTCAGTTCATCGACGATAACGTCGACCCGGCGTCCTCAGCGGTAGCCGTAGCGGCGGAGCCCGAGCCGGAACCTGTCGTCGAGGCAGAGATTGCTGTCGAGGATCCGCCTGCAGAGGAGTCCCTCGATGCACAATTGATGGTCGCCGCCGATCTAACGAGCACGGAATCGGCGCTGGCAACGTTGTTGGGACTATGGGGTCTCGAGTACCAGCGCGGACAACGTGGCTGCTCGCAGGCTGCGGCTGCCGGTTACGAATGTCTGTTCCAGCGAGGCTCATGGAGCGGCCTGAAGCAATTCGACCGTCCGGCTATCCTGACCCTCGTCGACAGCAGGGGCGCCGCCCACAACGTCGTTTTAGTGTCTGTCGCGGGAGAAACCGCCGAGCTGTCGATTGGTGGGGTTACGGTCACACACCCAGTCAGCCAGGTGTCTGACCTTTGGTTTGGCCAGTACCTGTTGCTATGGCAGCCGCCGAGCCGATCTTCGGTGGCGCTCGGCCCCGGCTCGAGCGGACCGGATGTGCTCTGGTTACGGCAGAGTCTGGCGGCGATCGACGAGCGTTATCGAACAGCGGCAAGCGATTCCGATGTATTCGACCTCGACCTGCAGCAACAGGTGCGTGCATTCCAACGCGATCATCGTCTCGATGTCGACGGCCTGGCAGGACACCAGACACAGATCATCATCAACACTCTTCTCGCGCCTGACGGCACCCCGCGACTGACGATTCCGCGACTGGCTCAGGAGTAGCGCATGTCGTTTATCCTCGATGCTTTGAAGAAATCGGAAACTGAACGACAGCAGCAGGCTGGCGGTGAGTTTTCGAGCGTGCCGTCGGGTTCTGGCGAGCCGCAGTCTTTCAAGTGGCTCTGGATCCTGGCTTTGCTGCTGTTCGTGAACGCCGCCATTCTGGTCGGCGTCCTGATGCGCCCTGATCGTCCGCCCGGCACGCCGCCGGCAGTCGCGGAAGTGCCGGTTGAAAAGCCGCAAACTGCGCAGCCATCGTTCGAAGAGAAGATCGCCGCGGCGAAGCAGAATCAACCGCCTCCGATCGAGGAAGCGGCAAATGATCCACTGCCACGGACACAACGAGCGGCGGCCAGGCAGGCCTCCCCTTCGTCGACAAATCGCGTGCCGACAATCGATGAGCTACGCCTCGATGGCACCTTGCAGGTAGCAGACCTGCATCTCGATATCCACGTCTACAGCGACGAGCCGGCCGAACGCTTCGTGTTCATCAATATGGTGAAACATCGCGAGCGGTCGCGGCTGGAGGAAGGTCCGGTCGTAACCGAGATCACGCCCGATGGCGTCATACTCGAGCATCAGGGCAAGACGTTTCTGTTGCCGCGCGAGTAATTTCGCGCTTGAGCGAGCCTGTCACAGAATATCTTGATGGCGATGCGCTTGCCCATGCGCTCATATCCGGCATTCACCGCGTCATTGACGAACAGGACTTCCTCAATCGCATCAATGTGTTTCCGGTCGCAGACGGCGATACAGGCACAAACCTGAGTCTGTCCCTGGGATCCGCACTCGCGGTGCTAAAAAGCCCGAATAAAAAGCACCTGGGATCGATGTTGGCCTCGATTGCGGATGCGCTACTTGACGGAGCGAGAGGCAACTCGGGGGCAATCGTCGCGCAGTTTTTTCAGGGCGTCAGCGATTCGGCAGGTGAACTGACGCGGTTCACAACATACACATTCAGCAAGGCGATTAGCCAGGGCAGTGAGTACGCACACGACGCCATGTCAAAACCCCGTGAAGGAACGATCTTGTCCGTGATCGCGGCGTTTGCCGAAACGATTGCGCAGCAGGTTGGCGATGCTCGCGACTGTAATTTCCCGTCACTAATTGATGTGGCGTTGCAAAGCGCCAATAGCGCTCTTGCGAAAACGACCGAGCAACTCGATGTGTTACGCAAGGCTGGTGTCGTCGACGCCGGTGCCAAGGGTTTTGTCGCACTTATCGACGGCATGAGCGAGTACATCCAGCACGGGCGCGTGGCCGCGGAACCCGACCTTTCCGTTTTGCACGGTGACGCAGCCCTCTTGACGACCGTCGGGCCCGCTGACGACTCCGAATTCCGCTACTGCACGGAATGCATCGTAACAGGAACCGATATCGACCGCCGTAAACTCCGCGAAGCACTGGCGGAGCTTGGCGATTCGCTCGTGCTGGCAGGCACCAAGCGCAAAGCCAGAATCCACGTGCACGTAAATGACCCCGAGCTCATTTTCAAAATTGGCCGCCGCTACGGAACCGTAAGCGCCGAAAAAGCCGATGACATGCACCGGCAGACGCACAGCAGTCATCACGACGAGGCAAAAAGGTTTGCAGTTATCACAGATTCGGCAGCCGACATCGCCGACGAGGACATGGATCGACTCGACATTCACATGGTGCCATGCCGTATCCAGTTCGGTGACCGTGGCTATCTCGACAAGGTCAGCATCACAGCAGAGGAGTTCTTCTCGGAACTCGCAACGAACCCCAATCATCCGACGACCTCGCAGCCATCTCCTGGGGACTTTCGGCGCCACTTCCAGTTTCTCGCAAGTCATTTCGCGGATGTCATTTCGATCAATCTTACTGCCGCGGCTAGCGGGACATACGAAGCGGCTCGTTCCGCCGCCATGCGACTCAACGCGCCAGGCAGGATCCACGTTATCAATTCCTGCAACGCATCGCTGGGGCAGGGACAACTGGTCGTGTTCGCAGCCGAATGTGCAGAGGCCGGGTTAGACGTCGACGCGACCATAGCGGCGGTCGAAGACCTGGTTCCAAGAACGCATACCTACGCTTTGCTCAGTGATCTGCGCTACGCGGTTCGTGGTGGCCGTCTTCCTGCGTGGGTGAAAAACGTCGCAGAATTCTTGCGCCTTACCCCGGTCCTTCGCACACGAAGCGATGGTCGCATCGCGACCGGTCACTTCTTTCTGGGCAGACAAAACCGCGTCGAAAAATTTGCGCGCTTTATCGCTCGCCGCAGTCGCAAGTTTCCAGCCGTCAATATCGCGATAGCCCACGCCGTCTGTCCGGATCACGCGACTGCCGTCGAGCGTTTGCTGCGCGAAATGATTCCGAAGATCGAGCGCTTGTCCGTAACCCAGCTCGGCTCGGGTCTTGGAGCACATGGCGGGCCCGGCACTCTGCTCGTCGCGGCGCAACCCTACACGCCGGTTCCCGCTGTCAAGACTGGATAACGGCGCCCGCGGCGTCGATAAGGTTTACGCCCTCATTGCGCGGGTTGTTTACGCGGCGATCGACAGGCCATGCTTTGAGCTTTGGCATGTGGCCCAACGCGTATTCAATGACATCATCGTCGCCGGCGAGCCAGCGATCTGCCGTCTCGGCCTCGAGGATCACAGGCATGCGATGATGCAGAGAGCTCATGAAGTCATTCGCGTCCGCAGTAAGCAGCGTGGCGCTCTGAACGGATTCTTCGCTTTCCTTGCTCTGCCAGTTTTCCCACAGGCCGGCAAAAGCAAACGGCTTGCCGCTAGCCAGAGCAATGAAATAGGGCGTTTTTTCAGATCCTTGCTTGTGCCACTCGTAGAAACCATCAGCCAGCACCAGACAGCGGCGGCGGCGGTACGCCGCGCGAAAAGCGGGTTTCTCGGCGACGGTCTCGGCCCGCGCATTGATCATACGATTACCGATCGACGGGTCTTTCGCCCAGAATGGAATCAGACCCCATCGGAGAGTCGTCAGCTCGCGGCCACCCGCCGCGTCATTGCGAATCGCCGCGACGTCTTGCGTCGGCGCAATGTTATAGCGCGGCTTCATTTCCAGCGAACCGGTAGCGCCAAACAGGGCAGCCGTTGCCTCACTCGGTGAATAGAATGCGAAGCGGCCACACATGGCTATTCTCTAATCCCGACACCGCGGCTCATCAACTGGTAGCAGGCGACAAACAGCACCACGACAAACACCAGCAAAATCGCATAGGCCGTGCCAATGCCGATGTCCGATGTGCCCAGAATGCCGTATCGAAACGCGTTGACCATGTACAGAATCGGGTTAGCGAGTGACACGGTTTGCCAGAATTCCGGCAAGAGTGAGATCGAGTAGAACACGCCGCCGAGGTACGTCAGTGGCGTCAGCACGAATGTCGGCACGATTGAGATGTCGTCAAATTTTTTCGCAAACACGGCATTGATGAACCCGGCGAGGGCAAAAACAATTGACGACAGCAGCACGATCGAGACCGTAATGAATGGGTGACGCACCTCGAGCCTGGTGAAGAACAGCGCGATAATCGTTACGAGCAAACCAACGAGGACCCCACGCAGCACGCCGCCTGCGACATGACCAAAGATGATCGTTGCGTTGGACATCGGAGAAACAAGCATCTCCTCGATATGCCGGCCGAACTTCGCGCCAAAAAACGAAGACACAACATTGCCGTAAGAGTTGGTGATAACCGACATCATGATCAGGCCCGGCGCAATGTATTGCATGTAGTCGAAACCGTCCATGGTGCCAATGCGGCGGCCAATCAGATTACCGAAAATAATGAAGTACAACGTCATCGTGATCGCCGGCGGCACGATAGTCTGCACCCAGATACGCAACACACGCACGATTTCCTTACGCACTATCGTCCTCAGAGCGATGACGTTCAGCGCGAGATTCATTGTCCTGCGACCTCTTTGAAACCATCCTGCTTGTTCTCGACGAGCCGCATGAACAGTTCTTCGAGGCGATTGGCTTTGTTACGCAAGCTGACGACCCTGATATTGCGCTCGTCCAATTGCGTAAAGAGGTCGTTCAGGTCTACCGCTGGCCCCTTGTCGACCTCGAGTTCGCGCTCGTCGCGCAAAAGCGTTTCAAAACCGGCAAGTGCCGGCGCCTCTCCTAACGGGTCTTCCAGGCTCAACACGAATACCTCGCG